>DATIBX010000872.1:0-3542 GCA_035457105.1 Pyrinomonadaceae bacterium | reverse complement strand
TGTAATCGCGCTAAACTGGGTTCCCTTCCAAGTAGATCCTTGACAGCAGTGTGATCCCCAATGGTCGCCGCAGCAAAAATGTTTTCGGTTACGATCGAGGGGTTCGCTGCCAGTAGTTCACCAGCCTTCTCACGACGACTCACGTGATCGTTGGCGTAGTTCAAGCACGCCAGACTCATGAACCGATCAACTAACTTCGGTGAGTCGTCGGCTGATTTAAGTGTATTGGGCCATGCCGAGTAGCGGGAGACGACTTCTACGCGATTTTTCAACGTGGTCCAACTGGTAAAACCGTACCGGCGAGCAATGACAAACTGTGCATCGCTAAGCACAAAGCCACCTGGACCAGAACTACGCGAGCGTAGATTCAGAGCATCAATTTCGGCTAACGCCTCAGGCTCATTAGTACGTACAGACTTCAACAGACTTTTGGCCTGCTTGCGCAGGTTCTCGAGTGATGCGTTGGTTGGGAGTGGACGAGTAAATGGAGAGGTGGAACTATTTTTTGACGATTCAGGCATCGCGACCTCCTTCCGTTTGCAACGGAGTCAAGTGCCTGTGGTCCGCAACACCAGGCTAAGGAGTACGCATGCCAAATAAATTGTTTTGGCTCGGTGGGCTTGGCCCTTCCCGCGGACCGGCGGCGTCCGAAAACGCACACCGAAGAGGTTAGCTCACCCTGGACACTTGCGGCAAACGCCACTTGAATAATTCAGGAACGAACTACAGTAGCAGGTCAGGTTGGTCAAAACCTCGCAGATTGACCGACGCGCAAGCCCACCGCTGGGCCATCTTTCTGAAGCCGTAAAGGCAGTAACTGCTTATGGCAGAGCAGCTTGTTCGATCTTCAGAGTTCCAGCACTCCTGGCGGCACGGTCATTGCTGTCTGTAACAGTGCGCGTGAGGCGCGAAATTAGTAACTCTCCTCGATTTCCCTTCTGCCCCAACGCTGTTCGCCTCAGCAATTCGGTGTCAAATACGAGCGGAGACTATTGAGGTAGATCCCTATGAAAAAGCTTGAATTCACTGACGTAACTTCTAACTTATTGCTTTTGTCTTCACTGATGTTCGCTTCCCTGCCTTTCTTCCTTGGCGACCAACTCGTTTTGATCGCTCAAAGCGCATTGCGGGAAAGTGCAATCATGTGTAACCAGTTCAGTACATTCCTGTTCAAGTTATTGTCGTAACATTAGCCGTTGTTTCGCATCGCAATTCACGATGGTTATGTCCCAGCGTGAACTCCCGCTAACGTCCCAACCCCAACCAATTTCTCTTAAAACTAAATCAAATTTGATCCCTGCTGCTCCGCAAAATGCTGCTGGGCAAAGCGATCCCTGCTGCTGGGAGCGCAGACGTCCCCGCCTGCTCGCCGTTATCTAACCAACCCGAGCACCTCATCGTCCGGACGTGCGAGGCGCCAGCCACCTGCCGGTCGAAACCTACTGACTTACCCGAAAATCACGGTTAGGATCACACGCGATGCGATAGAGCGGGTGGGCACGCCTCCGCTCCCCAGCAGGAGGGTTTACTGTTGTTGTCGACGCCACAATCCGTTTACGATTGAGGCCCGTATATTCGTCAGGAAAATTGAGTATGCTAAAACTCTGTACAATTCTATCGATTTTGGTGTTAACAACTATGATGTTCAATGCATGCAGTAACGCTAATGCGTCCGGCATCAATATTCCGGACGCCAAATTTGATGCTCCGCTGGCTACCAGCAAAGGAACCCAAACAGCTGTTTTCGCAGGTGGATGTTTCTGGGGTGTTGAAGCTGTATTCGACCGTGTGAAAGGTGTTTACAAAGCTGAATCTGGTTATGCAGGTGGAACGGCGGAAACGGCCCAGTACTACACGGTCGCTTCCGGCGGTACCGGCCATGCTGAATCAGTTCGCGTCACATTCGATCCATCTCAAATCACTTACGGACAACTGCTGAAGGTGTTCTTCGCAGTGGCCCATGATCCAACGGAACTCAATCGCCAGGGACCCGATGTTGGTCCACAGTATCGTTCGGCGATTTTTTATGTTGACGATGAGCAGAAGCGGATCGCTGAAAGCTACATTAAACAACTTGATGAAGCGAAAGTCTTTTCAGGCAGAATCGCGACCCAGGTTGCTCCATTGAAGGCTTTCTATGAAGCCGAAGGCTACCATCAAAACTACCTGGTCAATCATCCAAACGAGCCGTACATCGTCTATAACGACATGCCGAAGCTCGTTAATCTTCGCAAGCTATTGCCTCAGCTGTGTAAGCAGTAAAAGCTGGCAACAGATTAAGCGGGACTTGCTGCCGGTGAACTCAAAGTTGGTTAGATTCCAACGAGCAGGCGGGGACGCCTGCGCTCCCGGCAGCACGTCCCGCTTTACGCTGTGTCTTCCTCACGCAGTTCTAACTCAGAAATCATCTGTTCTCGCATCATAAACTTTTGAATTTTTCCGGTGACGGTCATCGGAAAGCTGTCCACGAACTTGATGTAGCGCGGAACCTTGTAGTGCGCAATTTGATCACGACAGAATGACTTCACTTCATCGGCTGTCGCGACCATCCCGTCGCACAAGCGGATCCATGCGCAAAGCTCTTCACCGAACCGCTTATCAGGCACACCAAACACCTGAACTTCCTGAATCTTGGGATGCCGGTAAAGGAACTCCTCGATCTCACGCGGATAGATATTTTCGCCACCGCGAATCACCATATCTTTGAGACGACCAACGATGTTGCAGTAACCGTCTTCATCCATCGTTGCTATGTCGCCCGTGTGCATCCAACCTTCGCTGTCAAGTGACTCAGCCGTACGTTCAGGATCATCCCAGTAGCCACACATCACAGAATACCCACGCGTTAGCAATTCGCCCGGTGCGCCAACAGGTACCACTTCACCATCCCCATTGACGATCTTCACTTCGACATGTGGGTGAATTCTACCGACGGTCGAAACACGACGTTCTATTGGATCATCGAACGCACTTTGGAAACTAACCGGACTTGTTTCGGTCATTCCATATGCGATCGTGATCTCTTCCATGTGCATTTCACGATTCACTCTCTTCATCAGCTCAATCGGACACGGCGAGCCAGCCATGATTCCGGTGCGCAAATTGGAGAGATCAAACTTCTCAAATTCCGGGTGGTCCACTTCAGCAAGAAACATTGTCGGCACACCATGTAGCGCTGTGCAGCGTTCCTCTGAAACAGTTTCCAACACCGACAATGGATCAAACGACGCGGCCGGATAAACCATCGTGGCGCCATGAGTCACGCAAGCAAGGTTGCCTAATACCATACCGAAGCAGTGATACAAAGGAACGGGAATGCATACGCGATCTTTTGACGTAAGCCTCATTGCTTCGCCAACAAAAAATCCGTTATTCAAAACGTTGCGATGTGTAAGTGTCGCGCCTTTTGGAAAACCTGTGGTGCCACTTGTGAATTGAATATTTATTGGATCGTTGCAGTTCAACTGAGCAGCTAGTTCTGCGAGCTTCGCCGTGTGCGAGGAATTGGCAAAAGTTGAGACCGCGCTGAAGTCCAGAAAGCC
>DATIBX010000871.1:0-8286 GCA_035457105.1 Pyrinomonadaceae bacterium | reverse complement strand
TTGTACCTTTACCTGAAAAATGAGTGGAGTCAGACTGTCTTCGATGTCACCGGATGTAATCGGCCGTCCGTTTACCGTTGCGATGACGCGTGCTCGCTCGTTGGGGTTGGCAGGAGCCGTAATCCGATCGGCCAGGATCTTTACATCAGCGGCGGCGCGTAAAGCGTTGGCGAATTTCTGTGCCTCCCGGACTTCTCGTTCACTTCTCAACTGGGCCAGTATACCCGGTTTCGCGTCTTTGTAGTCCTGAACGATCCTTTGTTTGTTGGTGCGGTAGAACTCCTGTGCTTCAGCATCAGTGGGCGCGACGACTTTACCTGTCACTTCAATTTGCAGCAGTTTACGCGGGGTTATACCCCGCGCTTTGGCGGCAGCTTCAAGCAGGCTCGACGCAATGAACCGATCGAGTTCGCGAGTGCGAGCATCAACCACGGTGTCCTGCAACATTCTAATTTTTGATCTGGTGTCAGGAGTGAGATCGTCTTTACGAATCTTTACACCATTGACGATTGCCAGTACGACCAGTTGCGGATCATCTTCGCAACCGCACTCAACCTCTGATTGAGCTGGAGGTGGCGTTTGTTGGTTTGTGACCGCCGCCGCTGGTGAAGCCGCGGTACTAAAGATCAGGAGAGTCAGGTTCAGTATTTGACGGAACTTCATGAAAGCGCTCGGATGGCTTCACGAGCATAGTAAGTAAGGATGATGTCCGCTCCCGCACGTTTAATGCTGGTTAGAGTTTCCAGCATGACACGCTGCTCATCAATCCACCCTTTTTGTGCAGCCGCCTTGATCAACGCATATTCGCCAGAGACGTGATAAGCGGCCAACGGAACATCAAACCGATCTCTCACCATTTTGAGCACATCGAGATAAACAGTAGCAGGCTTGACCATCAGAATGTCGGCTCCCTCTGAATAATCGAGCTCTGCCTCGCGCAGTGCCTCGCGCGCATTCGGAGGATCCATTTGGTACGATCTTCGATCTCCAAATGATGGCGCACTATTCGCGGCTTCGCGAAATGGACCATAGAAGCCCGACGCATACTTCACTGCATATGCCATGATTGCAATGTTTTCCAGCCCTGCATCGTCGAGCGTTTCCCGAATGGCGCCAACTTGACCATCCATCATCGCGGAGGGTGCGACGACATTTGCTCCAGCTTCTGCCTGACTTAAAGCCGTACGCGCTAGTAATTCGAGTGATTCATCATTGAGGACTTCTCCGTCGCGAATAACACCGCAGTGACCGTGGGAGGTGTACTCGCACAAACACGTATCGGCCATGATGATCACTTCCGGGACGGTGCGTCTGATTGACCTGATTGCCTTTTGCACGATGCCGTCTTCTGCAAACGCGCCCGACGCCAGTTCATCTTTCGTTTCCGGCAACCCAAAGAGAATTACGCTGCGCACCCCGGCGTCGAAAGCAGCCGAAACTTCCGTGGTGGCTTCATCGACGGATAAGTTATAGACACCGGGCATCGACGAAACTTCATTTCGCACACTAGTGCCCGGGCAAATGAACAGCGGCCAGACAAAGTTGTCTGCGGACAGGCGAGTTTCGCGAACAAGCGAGCGAAGAGCTTCGGACCTTCGCAAGCGCCGGGGACGATGAATTATTTGGACCACAATTTCCTCTTGAAATTTACTCGTTACCAACGGTGATAGGCAGGGTGTCCAGGCTTCACGGCCACAAACGTGCCTCTGCATGTCGCACAAACCTTGTCATGAGCCAGCAATTCGCCTTCGACAACTGCACGATCCTCCGTCGCTTCAACGACACGCGCTCGGAGCTTGATTGTTCCATCGGATGGCGTTGGGCGTCTTAAAGTGATCGCATAGTCGGCGGTAACCGTGCACGGAGGCTTATCGGAGCCGGTCTTTTTCATCAAATGCCAGGTTGCTGCCCAATTGCAATGGCAATCGAGAAGTGTACCGATAATGCCGCCGTTCAACACACCGGGAAATGCCTCGTACTCTTGTTTTGGCTCCCATTCGGCGACGACTTCGTCACCGTCAGGAAAACTCCTAACGTGTAGTCCTTTTGGATTTGCCGGCCCACAACCAAAGCAAGCCAGGTTGGGAGCAAATGTCTCCTGGATACTTTTATTTGTCATCGGTTTCTGAGCGGCGGTCACGAAGCTCTTGTCTCAACTTGAATCGTTGGACCTTACCCGTCGCGGTGTAAGGTAACTCGTCTAAAAAAATATATCTTCGTGGTCGTTTGAATTTAGGAAGCGATTCAGCTGCCAGCGCACGAAGTTCAGATTCAATCTCTGATGGATTCGATTCTACATCCTCGCTTACGATAAAAGCACACGCGCAGGGAAGGTGTTCGTCGTCAAAATCCTCCACAACAGCAGCTCGAGCGACACGCCCATGTCGTAACAAGACACCTTCAACTTCAATGGGAGAAACCCATCGTCCACTGGATTTGAAGCAATCGTCGCTTCGACCCATGTGAAACCAGAAGCCCTCCTGATCGCGTACGTAAAGATCTCCAGTCCTGACCCAACCATCTACAAATGTCTTTTCTGTCTCTTCGGGTCGCTTCCAGTAGGCTCGAGCTGCGCTGGCGCCCTTTATCCAGAGATGGCCTTCTTGATTGTCAGCGGTGATCGATGATCCGTCAGAGTCCAACAATTTTGCCTCATAACCATCAAGGACTTTGCCGCTGCTGCCATACTTAATATCGTTTTGCTTGTTCGACATGAACATGTGAAGCATTTCGGTTGAGCCAATGCCATCAAGGATGGGAACACCAAATGTCTTCTCCCACGTTTCACCAAGATGAGCCGGCAACGCCTCGCCCGCTGAGACACATAACCTCAAACTTGAACAATCGAGTTCGCTTCCACGGTTGTGATGTTCTAGCAACCGATTGTAGACAACGGGCACTCCAAAATAGATTGTGGGCCGATCACGCACGAAGATGGAGCTAATGACATCTGGCGTAGGTTTCTCGGAGGAGAGGATAGTGGTGGCGCCGTTTAGCAGTGGGAACGTCAAGCTATTCCCCAAGCCATAGGCAAACGGCAGTCGCGACGAAGAGAACAGTCGGTCAGTTGGCGTTAAGCTCAACACTTGTTTGCAGAATCCGGCGTTAGTTGCAAACATGTCTGCTTGCGTATGGATCGCCCCTTTGGGTTCACCCGTGCTACCCGAAGTGTAAAGGATGAAGGCCGGGTCGTCGGGACCTGGTGAAGTCATGTCCCGCGCTGGTATGTCGGAAATCTCTGTTTGCCGGTTAACCTGTTTGCGGCGAATCTGTTCAAATCCGGCCGATTGTCCATCGTTTCGATGGTCAATTACGACTACCGACTCAAGGTCCTGCAACTTTTCGAACGCATCTGTCAGGAATAATTTGCGGAAGTTGGGCTCTACCAGGGCAAGACGGGCTCCGGAGTTGTGAAGGATTGAACATTGCTCTTCTGGCCGTAAAGCCATATTAACGGGTACAGCGATTGCACCTAACGAACATGTGGCGATGAAGGCACTAATGAACTCAGGTGAATCATTTAAAAGAAACGCGATGCGATCGCCCCGCGCGACGCCCATTTGGGAAATCGACTCCACCATCTGCAAAGTATTTTCCTTAAGAGCGGCATAACTGATTTCCCGGCCGGCAAATATGACAGAACAAGAATCAGATCCTGCGGAAAAGATGGCTTCAAAAAGATTCATATCATTTCAGCTAGTGGTGCCTGTTGATTATAAGCAACTCAACATCTAATTGAGAGCCCCGTCTTGAAGCGGGCATCTAAACAAGAGTTTCTAGCCGCCGAGGTGCGACATGATAGGACTTTTAGTGTTACTGGTTGTCTTACTCCTGTTGTTCTTCATCATTGTGGTGATAGGACACGGAGTTTGGTTAATTGGGGAATCGTTGATCCGAGCTTTTACCAGGACTTCAGATTCTTTTCCAAACTCCATCGTTCGGGGTGCGGAATTGTCGAACGAAGCCCTTGGCGACCTATTGGTCACGGAACGACAACTCTCAAAACTTCATCTGACCGGATCTCTCGACGATGCCACCTTTCGTCACTTGCTCGAGTTGATCGACATCGAACGCGCCAAACTACGGACCCCGCGTCCAGTCTATCCGGCAGTAAAACCCGCGATAAATCCAATAGAACCGTTCCACACAGAATTGCCGGCGATTGAAAAATCGCAACCTCAACCTACAGTTCTTGAGGAGTGTGCCGAATTACCCATCATTACGCCACCTGCCGCGGTCAAGGTTGATGATGGTTCAACCACCACGTTTGAACCAATGAAGCCTGAGCCAAAACTCAAGCGATCGTTTTCTGAAATGCTCAACTCATTCATGGAGGAGAGCAACATCCGTTGGGGTGAGATCATTGGAGGTCTACTGATCATAGGATGTTCCACCGCACTGGTAGTTAGCTTGTGGGCCCAGATCTCGCAGATCCCAGTTCTTAAGTTTCTAATCTTCACGACTGTCACTGCGGTCCTCTTCGGTATAGGACTTTACACAGAACATCGTTGGAAGTTACCGACAACCAGTCGCGGCATTCTTACCATCGCCACGCTTTTGGTCCCTTTGAACTTCCTGGCAATAGCTGCCGTGTCATCTGGCAACTCTGCGGGTGTCTTAGTTCTTGTCAGCGAGCTGGTTGCGCCGGCGATCTTTCTTTGCCTCGTCTATTTTGCGGGCCGGGTTATCACGCCCGGATGTGCTCATTTGCTTTCCACCGGCGTTCTCGGGTCTTCAGTTGGGCAATTGCTAGTGCGCCATTTTGCCTCAATCGAAACTCAACCTGATGTTCTATTCTTGTTGGGTATGGTTCCCGTCGTTTGTTACCTGGTAACGATGGGGCTGGCGTTGAAAATCGTATTGCTGGATCGAGAGATCGACGAATCAGAAACAACGATCGTATTCACGATGCTCGGAGCGATGAGCTTCGCCGCGGCCTTGCCTTTTGGACTGTTGCTGTACAAAGCCGGAATGTTGTCCCTCAGTCTTCTCTATCTCGCCCCGCTCGTCACGCTGTGGGGCGTACCGATGCTCGCGACTGGAACCATTCTCTGGCGGCGTATCAACGACGACAAGTTGGTCGCGTCGCGCACTGCTGGCGGCGCCTTGGCCCTGCTTGGGATATTTGTCGCGATCATGGGTGTTTTCCTGGCATGGCCCAATCCATCCAGTGTTGTGCCGGCGGCACTTCTTAACTTCGCTATCATTTCCATTCTCGCTTTCGCTTTAGAGTTGCCGCTGGCTCATCTGGTCGCAATTCCGTTTCTTGCGTTGGCTTCTGTAGTTGGCTTTCAAGTTATTTACGGAGAGGTTGCGTGGCACAATCTGCGGGTCACTTCTCTGCTCAATGCCTGTTTGACAGCAAGCACTGGAAACATGCTGGTTGTTATTTTCTTGCTCCTAGTGATTGGCGCCGAGTTTCTGGCTAAGCGAGGCCGGCCAAAAGATGCCGAGAACTATATCGCTTCAGCGTGTTTGCTCGCTGTCGTCAGTCTCCTACTCGCAACCTGTTACACCAGCCACGTCGGATTGTGGATTGTTTATTTGGTCTACGCTTTAAGCTGTTGTTGGTTCGCCGTTCGCTTTGCTTATAAAGCGTTCTCCTGGTTAGGTTCAATACTTCTGCTCATTACTCTCGGCGAAGCTTTTTCTCACGCGCTGGGCTTGTCCTTTCCGTGGCAAACAGCATTTTTGGTCCATGCGACAATTTTCGCGGTGTCGGCGATTACCTGTTCAAGGTTCTATCCAATAACAATCCTGGTACGAGCGTTCAATACAACTGCATTGATCACCTGTGGGATTGCCGTCTTAAGTCTCTTTCAAACCAATCCGTGGCAAGTTACGTGGATACAGTCTCATCGTGTGTTCTGGATTGCAGGTATAACGCTACTACTACTTTGGTTAAATCGGAGGAAACTGCTTTTTACTGCGTTCCAGTTCGCAGTCACGTGCGGCGCAGTATTAACCGTAAAGGCAGCATTGCAGGAGTACGACTGGTACACCTATTTACCTCACGCGTTTCTGCATCCCACAGCATTGCAAATTCAAGGAACCGTATTAGCGCTCCTGGGAATTTTTTGGGTAATACTACGGGTGGTCCTAAAACGTTCGGCGTGGGCCAAGCAAAACGAAGCCGCGTGGCTGGCTGACTTGCAAAGTGTTGTCGAGAGCAGATACGCGGTAGACAGAATTATTTCATGGGGGCTGGTGGCGGTTCTTTTGCTGCTTGCTGCTTATGGATCGTTCTCGGGTGTGACTCAGGAGTTGGCTGCTCGTGGTAGTGATTATCCGGGCTTCAATATTGCCGGGTTTCCCCACACGGAGGCCCTGTCTCTCGGTTCGTGGATCGTGCTTGGTCTGGTGTCCATGCTGATGTTCGTTCATGCCTACGAGCGGCACAGCAAAAGATATTTACTTGGTGCTTTAGTTGCTGTTTCGAGCGCCGTTCCACTCCTGGCTGGCTTATTTGAAAAGCAGATTGCGACCGCTACAGCCTGGCGATGGCTCGCGGCGCTTTTCCTGATTGGCGGGTCGATTCTGATCTGGTGCCGGAAACGGTTTAACTCAAGAACATTCCTCGGTCTCGAATTTTCTGAATCGTTTACCCCTCAGGCTCGCAGCACTTTGCTGGCAGTAACGATTACTCCGTTGCTGGCGTTGACGCTTTATCCGGCTTTACGAGCCATCTATTACCTGCCTGTTGAAGGTCCGGCGAGTGGCATCTTTTCATTTCTTAACGACACAGTGTCTTACAGTGTGCCCCTGGTACTGGGAGTGTTAGCCCTCGCCGGTTTTGCGATTCGGGAACGACTCCCACGATTTGCTTTCTGGTCGGCGCTTTTACTCAACTCGACAATCACACTGGGGTATTTGCTCACGATTGTTGGCGGTCATCACCCGATGGACCGCGTGGTATTCGAAACTGTGGTCCAACTGAACGCGATTGCTTTTAGTACCTATTTACTGCCCTGGCTTGCTTCTCGCAAACAATGGGTTACGCATCTCAATCAGACTTCGGCAAGGACCGCGGACGGTTTAATGCTGATTCAGGTCCTGCTGGCAGTGATTTTGAATCTAGCACTAGTTCTTGCACTCGGAATCAATTTGCTCTTGAGACCGGAAACGGCGGGGTTAGCAACCATAGCAGGGGGTTCGTTTACCGGCTGGCTCGCCTTTTTGATGACTCTTGTGAGTGTAGTGGCCCTTTCATCAATACGTCGAGCGCAGTTGTCAGCGCTGGTGGCGGCTATTGCCCTTCTGCAAACAGTCTGGCTATGTGCGTTCATGGTGACTGCGCAGAACGGATATGCCGGTTTGCATACGCTCGCGATTGGTACTGCATTCGCTTCCTGGTTGATGCTATTCGCAGCACAGCTCGGAAAGAATGATCATCAGCACAGACGGTACGCGAATCTCTTTCTGCATCATCGCTGGACCAGCCATTGTTGGACCGCAGCCTCGATACTTGGCGCTTTGACCGTTTGTTTTTCTATAGTTGCTTTAGCAGATGCTGGTGCGAGTGATTGGTGGTCGTTAGGCCCAATTGTGTCAATCAGCGTGCTCTCCGCTACACTAAACTGGCAGACCTGCCGGTCAAACTATCTCTTCGCGGCCGGGTCTTTGGCCAGTGGTACATTTGCCATTTGGTGGGCCAATCAGCATCTGTTGGATAAGTTTGCTGTCGCTCCATTCCTGGAAGCCAACATCATCGTGGCTTGCTTACTCGGTGTCATCTGGCTGGTATTGGATCTGCGCGCACAGTCCAAAGTGCCTGAAGATTCCCCGGTCGCGTTTCATACACTCGTTGCGATTGCCTCGCTAGTCACGCTAACAGGTATTGTCTGGCTGCGCTTTCCGGTGCTTGATTTACAAGCTCAATCTCTGGTTTGGCCGGCCATCCTGTCACTAGTGGTGTTGCTTACTGCGTGTCTGTGGGACAACAGAGCTCGCTTTGCGTTTGCGGGTCTTTACTTTGTTGGCTTCCTTTCTGGATCTGCGGCACTGCAGTCCGCTGGCCTCAACTCAGGTGATGCGTTTGCGTGGTGGGCCACGCTCTTCATAACGGGTTACGCGATCTTGACTGCGGTTTTATGGCGCTATCACGCAAGAATAATCGAGATCGTTAAGCCTTTCCGCATTCAACAATCGCTTGAGCGCGACGACTTGCCGCCATTCTGGTTTTCAGCTCTTACGATAGTGTTGATGACCGGCGTCGTTTTTATCTCGTTTTTGATCGACTTGCAGTTTGAATCATTCGTAATGCGTTGGACCACGGCTGGTGGTGTA
>DATIBX010000870.1:0-5331 GCA_035457105.1 Pyrinomonadaceae bacterium | reverse complement strand
GATTGGATTCTTGAGGTCCGGGTTATAGTCACCCTGGGACCGGATAATCAAACGCGTCGTTTTCTCATCAATCGGTTGAAGAACGAAAGCTCCCCAACCTTTCAGTACGATTGCTCGGCCGGGCTCAATGTTATGGACCTCGACGGGCGGAGCTTTTGGATGGAGCCACACCTTGTCGCCGACCTTGAGTTCCTGCCATTCCGGGTCAATTTCGTCAGCATTGCGCATGTGGCAACCGACCAGATTTTCGAGCCAGGTGTAGCTGTAAAACCCACCACGCGTTTGGCCCATCTGCACCAGCCACGGCCAGACGTCCGTCGCCGGAGCATTAATGGTTATTGCGTGAGTAGCTTTCAGTTTGGGACTCGGTGCCAGTTCATCTCCTATTAAGTGCTCTTGCACCTCTTCATCAGTTGCGCCCCAACGCAGATGCCATGGACGGATGCCCCAAACGTAAGCGGCCACTGCACCTGCGCCGGCGATTCCTAATCCAGCGCCCACTTTTCTCAAATCTTGATTTCGCATTTCCAACCTTTCATTGCTCTAAGGTAAGAACGTCCTTGAGCAAGTCCTCAACCGGTTCCCACGCTCCGGATTCCGCAAAGGCGATGGCTTTTTCAATCTCTTCAGCGATCGCTGCTTCCATCTCAGTTCTTAGTGTGTTTGAGAATTGTCCCTCGCTTCGCAGTCTCGCTTCGAGAGTTGCTATTGGGCAGCGGCCCTTCCATTTCTCGACTTCCTCTTTGCTCCGGTAGAGCTCAGGGTCATACATAGAGTGCGCGCGAAAACGATAAGTGCGACATTCGAGCAGGTATGGTCCATCTCCGGCACGAACTCGTTCGATGGCAGTGCGGGTCGCGGTTTCAACGGCATTGACGTCCATACCATCCACTGACGTCGCAGGAACGCCGTAGCCCGCTGCCTTCAAGGCGATGTCTGTTTGTGCCTGATGACGTTCGAGAGCTGTGCCCATTGCATAAAGATTGTTTTCGCAGATGAAGAGGACCGGCAATTTCCACAAAGCCGCGAGGTTCATTGATTCGTGGAATTCTCCTTCTGCTACCGCGCCATCGCCGAAAAAGCAAGCGCTGATGTTGGGAAGGTTCTGCATCTTGTCTGCGAGTGCTAATCCCACAGCGATTGGTAATCCGCCACCGACAATTGCGTACCCGCCATAAAAGCGACGCGATTTGTCGAACAAATGCATTGAGCCGCCACGCCCGCGACTGCATCCATTTGCCTTGCCATACATTTCCGCCATCAACTGGTCCATCGGAACACCGCGCGCAAGAGCATGTCCGTGTTCGCGATAGGTCGAAACGATGCGATCCTCAGGCGTTAGCGCTTGCATCGCTCCCACTGCCACAGCTTCTTCCCCAATGTATAAATGAAGGAACCCACGGATCTTGCCGACACTGTACAGTTCCACGCACTTCTCCTCGAACCGACGAATGCGCAACATCTCACGAAGAAGAGTTACTTCATGTTGATGCGACACCGCGGGTGCTGTTGGTTCAAAGGCTGTGCTCACTGATTTGACTCCAATGTTGAAATGTCACCTTCGGGTAGACCCATTTCACGAGCTTTGAGCAGACGCCGCATGATCTTTCCACTGCGCGTGTGGGGCAGGGAGGAGACGAATTCAATCTCCTTTGGCGCCACGACTGCCCCTAATCGAACGCGAGCAAACGCTAGCAACTCACGCTTCAAAGATGCTGAGGGCTTATAGCCATCCTTAAGCAGGACGAAAGCCTTCACAACTTCCATCGCCACCGGGTCAGGTTTTCCAATCACACCCGCTTCGGCGACGGCTTGATGTTCCATCAAGATGCTCTCCACCTCGAATGGTCCAATCAAATGGCCTGAGGTCTTGATCACATCGTCCTTGCGTCCCACGAACCAGTAGTAGCCGTCGCTGTCTTTGCGTGCGAGATCTCCAGTCAGATAGAGACCTCCGGCGAAACACTTCTGATAGCGCTCGGGCTCGTTCAGGTAAGCACGAAACATCGATGGCCAGCCCGCACGCAACGCTAACTCACCCTGTACATCCGGTTCTTCCATCACTTCAATCGATCCCGCTTCACTCTTGTTCACAATTGCTGCTTCAATTCCTGGAAGAGGACGACCCATTGAACCGGGTTTGATATCCATCGACGCGTAGTTGGCAATCATGATTCCGCCGGTTTCGGTTTGCCACCAGTTATCGTGGAAGGGCAAGCCAAAGGCTTCCTGGCCCCAAACAACTGCTTCGGGATTGAGTGGTTCACCAACACTCGTAAGAAATCTCAACGCCGGCAAGTCGTACTTTCGCGCCAAATTGGCGCCCGCCTTCATCATCATGCGAATCGCAGTCGGGGCCGTGTACCAAACGGACACTCGTTGGTCCTGCAGGATGCGATACCACCGCTCGGCATCGAAATCGCCTTCATCGATGATGCTGGTGACTCCGTTTGTTAAAGGAGCGATGATTCCGTAAGACGTGCCCGTTACCCAGCCGGGATCGGCAGTGCACCAGAAGACGTCGTCTGGATGCAGATCGAGCGCCAACTTTCCCGTGATGTGGTGAGCTACAACTGCCTCATGAACATGAACTGCACCTTTCGGTGTGCCTGTAGTACCGCTGGTGAAATGCAATAGGGCAATGTCTTCGGGATCGGTTGGACCAATTGCAAAATCGTCGCTGCTTTCATCCATCAAACGCTGGAAGTTCAGTGTGCCGTCGAGATGCGTTTGATCGGCTCCAATTAGAATGACGTGTTTGAGATCTGGCAGGCTGCCGCGCAGGGCGGCTACTTTACGTTCGTAGAGCGATACGGTAGTTACGAGAACCTTCGCTTGACCGATGGTCATTCGCGATCTGATCGGTTCCGGGCCGAATGCCGAGAAGAGCGGACAGAAAACGCTGCGGTTCTTAAGCGCCCCAAGCGCGGTGATGTAGAGTTCTGGAATCCTTCCGGCAAGAGCGTAAACCTTCTCGCCCTTAGTTACACCAAGGCGCTGAAGGGCATTGGCAAATCGGTTACTGAGGTTCCGCAGATCGGCGAAAGTGTAGTCGCGAGTTTCTCCACTTTTGCCAAGCCATCTAATGGCGACGTGGTTTGAAAGCGGGCCACTTGCGTGACGATCGACGGCTTCGAAAGCTATGTTGAGTCCCTTGCCATCCGGGAGACCATCCAACTCATTTCGAGCTCTGGTCCATGAAAAATCGGCGCAGGCTTTTTCATAGTAATCCAGGTTAGGAGTCTCACTGAGCTTTCTTCCCGTTTTTACAATCGTCTGCAAGGGCATTAAATTCACCCTTCATCTCAACTGAATTAGACTGGCATTTGCTCAAGGGCTGCCGCGCGCTCCGATTGCTTCTCGGGAATTTCAGTCAATGTGGCTTCTGTCAGTAAAAGAACACTCGAAACCGACACTGCATTCTCCAGTGCAACCCGTACCACTTTCGTTGGATCAATAATTCCAGCCTCTATCAGATCGCAGTACTCGCCACGTGCTGCATCGAACCCGTAATTGCCACTGCCGTTGATCATCTTGTCGATGACAACGCCGCCGTCGACAGAAGAGTTCTCGGCGATCTGTCGCGTGGGTGCTTCGAGAGCGCGTTTGAGAATCAGAAGTCCGGTTCGCTCGTCGCCTTCGCACTTCGCCGCTTCCTGGTTGAGTAATGCTATCGAGCGCAGTAGTGCGAGGCCGCCACCCGGAACGATTCCTTCTGCCATCGCTGCCTTCCCTGCGCTGATAGCATCCTCGAATGCTTCCTTTCTGCTCTTCATTTCTGCTTCCGACGGAGCGCCAACATGGACCACTGCAACTCCTCCGGCGAGCTTTGCCAAACGCTCTTCGAGTTTTTCGCGATCGTAATCGGACGTCGTTGTTTGAATCTGTTTTCGAAGCTCCAGACAACGCGCCTCGATGGCTTCCTTCGCTCCGCCGCCCCCAATAATCGTCGTGTTTTCGCGATCGCTCACTACTCTCTTGGCCTTGCCCAATTCATTGAGCGTGACGTTTTCCAGTTTTAGCCCGAGCTCCTCAGCAACAACCTTTGCTCCAGTCAGAATTGCGATGTCTTCGAGCATTGCTTTGCGTCGATCCCCGAAACCGGGCGCTTTGACAGCGATACACGGCAATACTCCGCGAATCTTATTGACCACCAGGGTCGCGAGTGCCTCGCCTTCGATATCTTCCGCGACGATCAACAATGAAGCACTGCTCTTGGCAACTTGTTCCAGCAACGGTAGCAGGTCGTTTAAGTTGGTAATCTTCTTGTCATAGAGCAGGATGTGCGGGTCAACCAGGACGGCCTCCAATTTTTCAGTATCACTAATGAAGTAAGGTGAGAGAAACCCACGATCGAACTGCATGCCTTCTACAACTTCAAGCGTGGTTTCAGTACCCTTGGCCTCTTCCACTGAGATAACACCCTCCTGACCGACCTTCTCAACCGCATCAGCTACCAATTCGCCAATACTCGAGTCGTTATGAGCGGAGATGGTCGCGACTTGTGCCTTTTCCTTTCGGCTGCTCACGGGGCGAGAGATGTTTTTGAGTGATGCGACAGCTATTCGAAGACCTCGATCCAATCCACGCTTCAGATCAACCGCGCTGGCGCCGGCAGCAAGGTTGCGTATTCCTTCTGCAAGGATAGCGTGTGCCACCAGTGTAGCCGTGCTTGTTCCATCACCGACCTCATCACCAGTCCGCTCTGCTGCTTCGCGAATCATTTGCGCGCCAAGGTTTTCCTCAGGATCTTCCAGATCAAACTCTTTCGCGATCGTTACTCCATCGTTGCAGACGATCGGTTTGCCCCATTTTTTCTCAATCAATACTGATTTCGATTTAGGACCAAGGGTTACGCGCACCGCGTCTGCGAGCGCACTCGCGCCGTGAAGGATCTTTTCACGAGCCGCTGAGCGAAAAAGAACTTGTTTGTGAGCCATGACATTCTTTCCTCCCATTACACAAATCGACTATTGCTGTGTGCAATGCGTGTGCCCGCAACAGGGTGCTCGCGAACTCAGAGAATCAACCATTAATGCGCTCTTTACCGGCTTGACTGTGGTTTTTTTCGCAACTCAAGGTGACTTTCCACAGGAGAAACCGGTCGAAGGCGCCTCTGCGCTGGGACCAGTTCTTCTGCCTTTGGTGGCACAAACGTTGCTCACTGGTGTTGGAGGAATGGAGTGGTTGTTGACCGTCAGTACCTGCCAGAGAAAATATCGATCCCCGAGCGGGGATTGATGGCCCACGATTACAATCAGGAGTCTCCCGCCAAAACGAAAATCAGAATGACGCGTTTGCTGATGCCCTATTGGCGACTTCTGGCGATCG
>DATIBX010000869.1:0-6672 GCA_035457105.1 Pyrinomonadaceae bacterium | reverse complement strand
GAGAGTTCAACTAGTGGAAACTGAGACAATAAAACACGACGACGGCCGCGTCGAACTAAAACCAGAGACTATAGCCAAGATCAGTGTGAGTGCTTTGTTCAATCACGATCTCGCGCCTGTACCAGTCTCAGGGCGCAACTGGACCACCTACAATTACGCCGCACTCTGGATCAGTATGGCCCACTGCATCCCGACTTATATGCTCTCTTCCGGGCTAATAAGTGCGGGTATGAATTGGTGGCAAGCGCTGATTACTATTTTGCTCGGGAATACAATCGTGCTGGTGCCGATCTTGCTCAATTCTCACCCCGGAACAAAGTACGGCATCCCCTTCCCAGTATTTGCAAGGGGAGCTTATGGAACTCTTGGTTCTAATGTTCCCGCGCTCATGCGCGCCATTGTGGCTTGTGGCTGGTTCGGAATTCAGGCATGGATTGGCGGAGAGGCTTTGAATACTCTCTTCAAGGCAATTATCCCTAACTGGCAAACACTGCTCGGTGGTCCAATCGCCGGACACACTCCTACAGAATGGCTTTCGTTTCTTCTGTTCTGGAGCTTCAACATTTACATCATCTATCGCGGTATGGACTTGCTCCGACGAGTAGAAAACTGGGCTGCTCCTTTCGTACTCGTGATGACGGGCTTGCTGCTCGGATGGGCCGTATGGAGGGCCAATGGCCTGGGTTACTTAGTAAATCAACAGGGGCGCTTTCATACATTGAGCGAGTTCTGGCCAATCTTCATTCCTTCACTCACTGGAATGATCGGGTTCTGGGCCACTCTTTCGCTTAACATGCCCGACTTCACTCGTTTTGGTAAGAGTCAGCGTGATCAGGTTGTCGGCCAAGTCGTGGCGCTGCCCAGTACCATGACCATCTTTGCCACGATGGGTGTAATCATCACTTCCGCTGCAGTGGTCATCTATCCGCACATGAAACCCGAAGAGCTCTGGGATCCAATGAAGCTCGTGGGCCAATTTCAAAGCGTGATCGTAATTGCTGTTTCGATGTTTACTGTTGTAGTGGCTACACTCGCCGTAAATATTGCGGCCAACGTAGTCTCACCAGCGAACGATTTCGCAAATGCTTTTCCGCGGCTAATTTCTTTCCGGACCGGAGGTCTCATAACCGGCATCATCGGAATATTGATGCAGCCTTGGCGTCTGCTTGCCGATCCTTCCGGATACATCTTTGCGTGGCTCGTGGGTTACTCGGGTGGGCTGGGAGCGATCGCGGGAGTCTTGATCACCGATTATTGGATTCTGAACAACAAACAGTTGAAATTGGGTGATTTATATCGGCCCGAGGGCGCTTATACTTATGTGGGTGGTTGGAATTGGCGGGCTATCATCGCCACCATCATCGGTTGTGGGCTGGCCTGGATTGGTCTGGTGGTTCCCAGCCTGCGACCGTTATATGACTACGCGTGGTTTGTTGGGCTTGGAGCAGCTGGAATTGCCCATTTTGCTTTAACGAAGATTGCTCCTCCAGAGGTTTCGCGCTAGAAAACCATTGCCTCTCAATGCTATAACTCGAATGCCCGATGCCCAATTCGCCAGAGGCATCCTGGAATACACTCTCCCTACACTTGATCAACTTGAAGGATTAACCTATGGCACGCACAGTTAAATGTGGATTGATCCAATGTACAAATGCCGCGCCGACCGATTTACCTATTGAGGAAATCAAGCGGTTAAATATTGAGAAGCATCTTGGCTTTCTTGATCAAGCCGCTAAACAGGGCGTCCAAATCATCTGCATGCAAGAAGTGTTTACGACTCCTTACTTTTGCGCGGAACAGCAAACACGTTGGTATGAAGCGGTCGAAAAAATTCCGGATGGTCCAACTGTCAGGCTCATGCAGGAAGTGGCCAAAGAGAACGGGATGGTAATTATCGTTCCCATCTACGAAGAGGAGATCACGGGAATCTATTACAACACAGCGGCTGTTATCGATGCCGATGGAAATTACCTCGGCAAGTATCGAAAGAATCATATTCCACACGTCAATCCGGGATTCTGGGAGAAGTTCTATTTCAGGCCAGGAAATCTGGGCTACCCCTGTTTTGATACCGCTTACGCTCGCATTGGAGTCTATATTTGTTACGACCGTCACTTTCCGGAAGGTGCTCGAGCCCTCGGACTGAACGGAGCAGAGATAGTTTTCAACCCGTCAGCCACTGTAGCTGGATTATCTGAGTATCTGTGGAAACTCGAGCAGCCAGCTCATGCTGTTGCTAACGGCTATTTCGTCGGTGCGATCAACCGTGTGGGCCATGAGCAACCATGGGACATTGGTGAGTTTTACGGGCAGAGCTACTTTTGCGATCCACGAGGTCAATTCGTGGCGCAGGCGCCTCGCGACCAGGATGCGTTGATAGTTGCCGACCTCGATCTGGATATGATTCGCGAAGTCCGAAACACGTGGCAATTCTTCCGCGATCGGCGACCTGATACTTATGGGGCTCTGGTGGCGGATTAAACAATAGGACCTATAGGAAGTATTCTACCTATTACTGATCATTGATGGAGCTTAATCATGGATCTCTCGGTCACAGTTAATGGCATCAAGTTCCCCAATCCTTTCTTGTTAGGCTCAGGACCGCCGGGAACAAATGCCCGCGTCTTAGCGAAGTCGTTTGAAGCTGGTTGGGGTGGGGCCGTTGCCAAAACTGTCAGCCTCGATTCGGCGAAGGTCGTCAATGTCGTCCCGCGCTACGGAAAACTACGATCACGCGCGACTGGCGAAGTGATCGGCTTTGAGAATATCGAATTGATTTCTGATCGACCCATTGACGTCTGGCTCGATGAGTTTCGCCAGGTAAAGAAAGAATATCCCAACCACATTCTCATCGCGTCGATCATGGAGGAGTACGAGAAAAGCCGTTGGCAGGAACTGACGCGGATGGTCCAGGATACTGGTGTGGATGCGTTTGAATTGAACTTCTCGTGTCCGCACGGAATGACGGAACGAAAGATGGGTTCCGAGATGGGCGAGCATCCGGATCTAACCGAAGAAGTAACACGTTGGGTGACCGAAGTAGCCACAATTCCGGTTTGGGCCAAGATGACGCCAAACATTACCAACATCCGTGAACCTGCGCTCGCAGCTGTTCGTGGCGGCGCTAACGGCATCTCCGCAATCAATACGATCTTGTCGGTTATTGGAGTTGATCTCGAAACTCTCAGGCCGATGCCAACTGTTGAGGGCTATGCGGTACCGGGAGGCTATTCTGCGCAAGCGGTCAAACCCATCGCTCTTCGAATGGTCAGTCAACTTGCGCTTGGGTTACCAGCTGAAATTTCAATCAGCGGTATAGGTGGAATCGAAAGCGCCCATGACGCTCTTGAATTCATACTGTTAGGCTCGTCAACAATCCAAATCTGCACAGGTGTAATGCTTAAAGGCGTTAAGATGATCGACGAATTAAAAGAAGGCGTCGAAAAATTTATGACCGATAAGGAATTTACATCAATCGGCGAGTTGGTGGGAAAGAGCCTTCCCTTCTTCTCAACTCACATGGATCTAGTGCAAAAGATGAAAGCTGCTAAACGCACTAAAGCCGGCGAGGCCAGTCGTGACAACGAGTGGGCCCAACAGGACATCACTGAGAAGACAGCCGAACTTACCTCTAACTAAGAAATTTGAGGAGAACCACTGAAAAGAAGACCAAAGAACAATATTTCCTTGCTCTGACTCTGCGTTAATCCTTATTATCGTCTTGGTCGCCGGATGCCGGCGATATTTCCCGCTCCAGGATCTCACCTCATCAGCTTCGAAAATCGACTTTTTCTCCGCAGCTACCCGACTTAGGAGGTGTTTTATGCGTTTACGACCCGTTATCGGTTGGGCTGTTTTTATCGGCTTAAGCTCCATAATCGCCCAGGCTTTACCCTCGCCTGTAGGGACCTACTACTTCTTTCAAGGGCAATACTTCAGCAAAAAGGGTAACTATGAGTCGGCAGCTGAGGCTTACAAGAAGTCAGTGGATTCCGATCCCGGTTTTGACAGAGGCTACATCGAGTTAGGATCGGCATATGTCCAACTCGAAAAATATCCTGAGGCCGAAAAGCAATTTCAGCAGGCCATGAAAATTAAAGAGGATTCATGCTCGGCATGCGGCCTGGGCGCGGTTTACCGGATGGAAAAACGAAACGATGAGGCGGAAGCAATGTTGCAAAAAGCGATCAAGCTCAGCCCGTCGGACTCTTGCGCTTACAGTCAGCTGGGTAGACTCTACTACGATCTTGAAAAATATCCTTTGGCGGTCGATGCCTTTACGAACCTTGTTAAGTTAGCGCCTACCTCAGTCAACTATCACTTCCTCGCGCTCTCACTTTTCGAGAGCGGACGAGTGAAGGACTCTATCGAGCCCTATAGACAGGCGTTAAAGTTAGACCAATCCAATGCCGCGCTGTGTATAGACCTCGCAACCTCGTATTCGCGGCTCGCCAGATATCCGGAAGCTGAGGCGGCACTAACATTAGCAGTCTATGCTGAGCCGGACTCAATTAAGGCCAGATCGTTCCTGGGAGTGACCCAATATCTTCGTGGCAAAACCAGCGAGGCCATGGAACAATATCATTGGGTTTTAGGCAAAGACCCGAAGATTGCGGCTGAAATGCTGAAAGGCTACAAGGAGATTGCTGAAACAAAAAATCAGATGGAAAACAAACGGCGGTCTCTCCAGAACGAACAGAACCAACCAAGCCAGGAACCAGCTCAAAAGAATTCTCGCTAGTTAAACTCTGCAACGACTGGAGCGTGGTCTGAAGGCTTCTCCCATTTCCGCGGTTCAACATCAATCCATGTTTTGATGTTCCTCTCAACTAACGGCTTGCTGATCCAGATGTGATCAATTCGCAGGCCGAGATTCCTCCGGAAAGCGCCGGCTCGGTAGTCCCACCATGAGTATTGGCCCGGCAAGGAGTTATGCGAACGAAAGGAATCTGTAAAACCCCAATCTTTTATGTTTTGGAGTGATGCCCTTTCCTGATCACTAAAAAGAATTCGACCCCTCCATAAACGCGGATCGTAAACGTCAATCTCGTCAGGCGCCACATTGAAATCGCCACACAAGAGGACCGGCCTTTCTACGTCATACTGCGAATCAAAGAAAGAGCGGAGCCGTTTCATCCACTCGAGCTTAAACGCGTATTTCTCCGATCCGACCATTTGGCCATTGGGGACATAGACGTTGATCACGCTTATGCCATTCACCGTTGTCGTAATCAAGCGCGACTGCGCGGTTTCGTCATCGCCGGGATATCCTCGCTGCGCGGTTTCACACGGTCCGCGACTGACGATTGCGACACCGTTGTACGACTGTTGGCCAAATAGCTGGCAGTGATAGCCCCTTTCGGTGAAAGGCTCCAGGGGGAACTTGTCATCGTTGCATTTAGTCTCCTGCATACAAAGTACGTCAGGTTTATTGAGATCGAGCCAGCGTATAACATTGGGGATGCGGGCAAGGATTGAGTTTACATTCCAGGTTGCAATTAGCATTTGTGAATTGAATGGTCCAAATCAGGCTGAAGCAATCAGGCTCGCTATTAAAGTTCCACGTATAGGAAGGTCAGCAGCAACTATGTGCTCGTGATCGGCGTGAGCACCGTCACCATTGACACCGAGGCCGTCTAACACGGGAATTCCCAGAGCTGCGAGAAAGTTACCATCTGAAGCTCCACCCACTTGAGCTTCTCCGAGCTCAAAATCTATCGACTTTGCAATTGATCGTGCCTTTTCAAAAAGCTCGATCACGGCAGGAGTTCTTTCGAGAGGCGGACGGTTAATACCTCCGGAAACAAATACTCGTGTTCGCTCGTCGATCGGAGTCAGGTTGAGAAGGAATTGTTCGATCTCTTCGGCTTCACGTTCATTTGAGAACCGAACATCAATCTCTGCTCGAGCCTCTGCCGCCACGACATTCGACCGCGTGCCACCGCTCACCACCCCCACGTTAACGCTGATTCCAGCCCCCGCCTTATTTATGGAATGAATGCGCTCGGTTTGTCTGGCAAGTTCAAGAATTGCGCTCGCGCCTTTTTCGGGTTCCAGACCAGCATGGGCTGCCTTGCCTTCGACTCTGAGACTAAAAATCCCCGTACCTTTTCTGCCTGTTTTCACGCGACCGTCAGCAGACGGCGGTTCAAGCACCATTGCAAACGCTGTCCTATCTGCTCGCGCAACTCGTTCAATGAAAGGCCAACCAGATACGCTACCAACTTCCTCATCACAAGTTAGGACCAATGAGACTGCAACCTGAGGTTTGATCCTCAACTCATTCAGGGCGCGCAGTACCTCGACGGCCAAAACACAGTTGGCTTTCATGTCGAAGATGCCGGGACCAAAAATTCTTCCCGCCTCATGACGCCAGGGCCGCAGTTCAAGTGAGCCGCGGCGATGAACTGTATCGGTATGCCCGACAACCAGGAGCTGGCCCGAAGTTTCCTTCTCAAAAGCTTTGATCAGTAGATTCTGACCAAACGATTCGACGTTCACCTTTTCGATAGTCGTTACGCAGTCCAGACGTTCTGCCGCATCAGCCAGCGCTGCTACCACCGCACGACTACCCGGTTCATCACCTGAGGGCGATTCCAGCTCAACTAGTTTCTGAATGAACGCTTCGATATCACCTTGTCGCGTACTTAGCGTACGGTGAATCTGATGAAT
>DATIBX010000868.1:0-4888 GCA_035457105.1 Pyrinomonadaceae bacterium | reverse complement strand
TTGAAGAGTGTAAGTAGTAAAAATTCCAGCTTGATATTTGACCAATTGATTGTCATCTGTCACAGCCCATAATGTGCCGAAGCGATCTTCAAAAAGCGTGTCGAAACGACTATAGCTGATTCCTTTCGTGTTGCTCTTATTAAACACTTTGAATTGCTGGCCATCGAATCGAACCAAGCCATCAAAGGTGGCTAGCCACAGGTAGCCATCTTGTGTTTGTAGGATCGCATTAACCTCGTTTTGAGGCAGGCCATTATCAGTTGTCCAGTGGTCGAATTGATATTTAGGCTCCTGCCTGGACTGCGCTGCCAGAACCGCGCATGCGAGTAGTCCAACCATAAGAACACGAACAGACGCTTGGCTAAAACTAATTAGCCGATTGGATTGTGGAGCAACCACTCGCATAATCAGTTCGCCCTTGGGTGGGTTTGTCCACTGTTGCTGAAAACGGTAGCGAGAAAGAGCTGTTAGATTTGGTATGCAGAGAGAATGATTTGAAGGAGCTTACTTCGGCGCGTGAAAAGTTACAAGGAAGCAGAGTATCCACTGTGGGCGACCAACTCCGTTCTGCCACATAATCAGTAAATTTTTCGTGCCTCAACGTAAGCCGTAAGCGTTGACAGCCAATTGGACGAGGAGTATATAGCTCCCGGATTCGAAGCTCCGTCAGGCCAATCTCTTCTCACCTGCTGCGCCTCTATCCACGACGTTTACTAAATAGGTGAGACTGGCTTTCCTATTCAATTCCGGCGTTATAGCAGGTCTTCGAATTCCGGATACATGTGTCGCCGCGTATCAACTCAAGCTGTTGTCCCTCAATTGCTCGAAACATTGATCCTTCGTTACTTCAACTCTTTAAAGCCCTAAGGAGCTAACACCCGATGAAAATCCGACCCTTCACATCACTCTCTCAAATAGCTTTTGTTCTGCTCCTCTTTCCGTTCTTGCAAGTTAACGCACAAACGGTCGTGAGTCGCGCACGCATAGGCGGTTACGCCGAAGACATCACCTTCGTAACTTCCGGCCCATTGAAGGACCAATTGATAATGCTCGACGGTTACGAGTTGCACTCCGTGAGCCTAGCGAAGAAAGGCGTGCTTACAAAGGTTTGCAGGCTTGATCATCCAGAGATCGATCAGTTCCCAAATGGCTTGGCGTACGTTGAATCCGAAAATCTGATCGTGATTAACAACGCGCCGCATCCAAACAAGCTGTACTTCTTCGACCAGGCTTGTACGCCCAAGGGCATACGTACCATTCAGTATCTGAACAGTAGTTACCGCCCTGGCCACATCGAGGGGCTGGCGTACATTCCGTCGTCTTCGCCCGTGTTTCCGGACCATCTGATGATGGTAGCGCGAGATGACCTCTTACTCACCACTGCGCGCGTGATAGTCATGAGACGGGATGGAATGCAGGTGGCTGAAATCTTTCGCGCAGACTGGCCCACGCAACTCTTGACCGATGGTGGAATCGGCGATGTTGCTTTTCTGGCGCCAAACCGTCTGGCGGTTTCGGTCTACAATCCTGACGCTCTCTGGACAATGGACTTTAGCGGCAACATCCTCTCTGGGCCAATCTCAACTGACACGACTGGACTCGGTGAAGGCGTAATTCAGTTAAGCGATGGAAGATTGGTGGCCTCGAACTATCCCCAAAGCTTGCTGCTCTTCGATAAAAACCTTGTTCGTCAGTCGCAGAACGATCGCAACGACATCATCGGTTTGAATCTAAACATTCCAACCGGCTTGGCCTGGGATAACGAAGCCAACCGATTACTGGTTGTGCACGACACCAATTTTACGTTCGCATCACCAGGCATCTCAGGCGTGTCAACCACGCTTGACAGTGCGACACCCTTAATTGATCTGGCCGCGTTTCCGTCTACGCGAGGGGCGGTTTACCTGCCGCAGGAAGACATCATCGCAACTCTTAGGTTCGCACCCGGAAATCAGCGTGCGATTTTACTCTTCAACTTGAACGGCACGCTGAACAGTCAGATAAGTCTGACTCCTGCTAACCTTGGTCAGGATTTTGGACCACCGGGCGCGCTGGCTTATTTGCCGGGTTCAGATGAATTTGTCGTGGCGTTTAATGGAATGCCGGCGACGGCAGGGTCGGAGCGACAGCGGCTGCGAGTCTTTTCGCGTGCCGGTGCGCTCGTCAGAACTATTGAACTGGGCGCAACCGGTACTGGCGGCAACATCAACGCGATTGAGTATTTCGAAGATCCACAAGGAGCCGGCAGTCGTTTGCTGATTCTCAATGCAGTGGGACGAGCCTTCATGACGGATCTTAACGGCAACTCTCGCAATCCCGACGGCTTCTTGTTGGGAGAATTCAACAGCCGCGTGAAGTTGGGTCTGGTAATACGTGGCGATGTGGCCGCAATTAGTTCCGGTCCTTTGGCCGGTGCGTTTGCTGTGCTTGATCCCAACGGAGGGGAAGTCGTGATCTTTCGCCTCGACCAAAACTAGTTAAGCCTCGGCCAAACACACGTTGCGCGGGCAGTAGACTTCAACCAGCGTCTGCTTTCGTTGAATCATAAAGGCTGCTCAAGCATTGCAACGGCGGTCACCATCATGTCCCAAGTGGCATGAGCGTAACCAGGTGTCATGCGCGACGCCGCGCCGAATCCCGTCATTGGAGTTTCATGTCCAAGCAAGGCGGAAATCACATAGTGACGAACGCCCTGTTCGAGTAAGCGAGTCGCAAATGTGTGGCGCAGATCATATGGCCGCAGATTTTCGATGCCGGCCCTCGCGCAAGCTGCAGCAAAGCCTTTCTTGATCGTCTTAATGGGCTCATCTTTGCGATTGGTAAACAACCACTCGCCGGTCATTGTGTCCGCAAGCAGGATTCTGAAGACCTTCTGCGCAGTCTGATTCAGCGGCAAAGTGCGATTACCCCTGTGCCAGACCCACGCGGCGTGCATGGCTCTGCCACGGCGTTCACAACCACTGCCAAGTACGATTACTCGACGGGCCTGATAGTTTCTCAGACTGACGGCAACGGACAAATCTCAACCCTTACCTATAACGATGCGCTTGATCGCACAACGCAGATGGTGCGTGTAGTCGGCACAACGAAACAAAGCCAGACGACAGTGGCTTACGACGATGTCAACCACGTCATTACTACCACCACCGACAAGGATAACTTCAACGACAACCTGCTCAAGAGTTTAATCCCAGCTACGATTTGGTCAGCGTTGGCCTCTTCTCACAAAGTAAGGTGACTGATCCAAATCTAGTTAGAAGGGTCTTTCAGGAAAATGCGTATAAAGCGTGTACGCAAATAACAGAGCAGAGGATGACTATAAACGTGCCTGGCGTCGGTCCGGCCACCGTTAATTTCGAGCGTACGTTCACTAACGTAGATGCAAACGGAAACCTTTCTCCTTTCAGAAGGTCGCCAAACGAAGTACTAATAAATTATTCTATTAGTACTAGTAAGCCAACAGTCACGCATTAACTCAACCTATGGTGAATCGGCAATCCAGCCAGGAGGCTTTATGAAGACATCACGGGTAATGACTCTTCTGTGTCATTTCGCGATCGTGTTAATCCTGTCATCACCTTATTCATTCGCGCAGTCTTCTAAAGAAGATCTGACGAGCCAGCCGATAACGATACGCCTGACTAATGCCACTTTGATATACGCGCTTGGAAGGCTCTCTGGGGACTATCGAATCCCGATCGGCATTGAGTCTTCCTCCGATGATAGGAAAAACCTGGTATTGAATATAGATACGAGTAACGGAGGGACGTTGAGTGATGTGCTCAATTCAATTGTCGAGCAAGTGCCAATCTACCGCTGGGAGGTTCGTGACGGGGTTATCAACATCGTTCCTAACCAGTCGAGAGATCAGTTTCTCGAAAAGTTACTGAGCACACACATCAACAGGTTCACACCTAAAACAGGGATCACAAAGTTTGACATTCGGAATACGCTCGCAGACTTACCTGAAGTTCACAGTCTACTTGAGGAGAATAAGATTACTCTCTTCAAATACGGTGATTACGTTTATTACCCCAGTATCTACACAAAAGAAGTTGATCTTAGTATTTCCGACACGGACGTCCGCGGAGTGTTGAATAAAATCGTGAGAGACAGCGAGCACAAGTTGTGGGTCGTGGGATGGCGGGATGAAAAAAAAGACTCGCTTACAATCAGTTTCTGATTTAAGGCTCTAAACACGAACGGCGCAAAGCCGATGTTGCCGCAATAGAAGCTAATTATTAGGAGTAAAGAAAACGCTTGATCATTGCTTCCTAATGGAAAAGCGAGGAAAGATGTTTTCCCCTAGTCTGTTAATGACATCGATCTGTAGGTCGTCGTTGTTGACGCGCACGACGAGGAAGGAATGTTGGCGATCTTCGCCGAATTCAAAAAAGGGCGACTTCTTTTTATCGAGATCACCCTGCCTGAGTTCTGATGCGGCGCCTGATGTAATATAAGTTATCTGATGGCCCGTGGTTGCCGACTTCTGCATTTTGGTCTTTTCAAAGACATGATCATGACCTGCAAAGACAACATCTACACGGTTCTCCATAAACTTGTCTTTGAGCAAAGCGCGCAGTGCCAATACGTTTTTGTCTTTACCGTGTCCGTGCGACGGCCGTCGCTTGTAAGCCGATGAATAAATGGCGTGGTGGAGGAACACGACCTTCCAGCGCGCTGTCGAATTAGCCAGCGCGGTCTCCAACCAACCTAACTGTTCTGATTTGGCAGCGCGGGCCTCTTTCAGAAACTCTTCAGCCTCGAGAATTCTCGATTCCACGACCGCGAGCTTCTTCTCCTGATTGGCCATTTGAGCTTTCGCGCCAGCAGTAAGAGCTGTTCCGCGAGACGCTGTTAGGGATTTGTCGATAGCGTCCCTGTTCTT
>DATIBX010000867.1:0-3377 GCA_035457105.1 Pyrinomonadaceae bacterium | reverse complement strand
TGGAAGTTGTGCGACATCTGGCTCAGTCACGTCCAGAAAGGTGTATTTCGAGGTGGCTGCTTTTTTGCGGCGGCGGCTGCTGAGTTCGACAGTCGTCCTGGTCCAGTTAGAGACCGGATCGCGGAAATTATGAAGGAGTGGCTCTCAACGTTGAGCAACACGATCGTCGAAGCTCAAAAAGCAGGTCAACTCCTGAAGAGCGTCGATGCCACTCAACTCGCATTCGAATTCAACTCGCTGGAGTTGGGAGCAAACTGGGCCTTTCAACTCTACGGCGATATCAGCGCCTTCAAGCGTGCCCGAGAAGCGATGCGAGTCCGATTAATGCAACAAGCCACCAGGACTGGCAAGGCGCTTCTTGGTGCCACGTGAGGCTAAACAACACTATGGGCCAGGTCACAGATGTCACAGCTTCTGTTCCCGTCGTCTTCAGGCGCCAGGCTGCGTGGGATGGTATCCGGCTTGACTACCTACGTCTGACCACCGGAACCCTGCCCAAGCACCGTCATCAAGATCACACCATACTTATCTCGTTAACTGATGGGGCTCTCGCTGAGTTAACCACTTCGACGAGTGGCGTAGGACTTTCTGGCGTTCAGAAGCGCGGCAACATCTGTTTGTTACCTTCTGGTCTGGAACATCGGGCAAGGCTCGAGGGTACGTCAGAAAATCTAGCCCTCTACCTTGATCCGACGATGATCGATCGCGCGGCCTCGGATGCTCGGATAAAAGGCAGAGTAGAACTTGTCGAACGATACCTGAGCAAGGACTCTGTGATTAGCAATGTGGGTCTCGCGTTACTGGCAGAGCTGGACTCAGAGGGACTGAGCGGCCGGCTGTACGCGGAGTCGTTAGCAAATGTTCTTGCGGTCCATCTGTTACGTCACTACTCGAATGAAGACGTTACGCCTCCGTTGTTTCACGGTGGTTTGTCGGGCCCAAAACTTCGCCAGGTAACAACCTACATCGCCAACAACTACGCAAGAGATCTCAAGCTCACCGAACTGGCTCAAGTTGCGGGAATGAGTAGCTTCCATTTTGCGCGAGAGTTTAAGCGCTTAACCGGAACCAGTCCGCATCAATACCTGATCAAGTATCGAGTCGGGCGTGCGAAAGCGTTGATGACTGATGAAGAGTTGCCGTTAACTGAGATCGGCCTGCGTTCCGGGTTTAGTCATCAGAGTCATTTCACAAGATTGTTTCGCAAGGTCACAGGGACGACACCGCATTTGTATCGGAGCAGATTGAACGGGTGAAAGCTTTGTGCTTTGTACTTCGTGCTTTGTCCTTTGTGCTTTGTGCGGAGCAATCCGGGGCTACAGGACTAACGACAAAGCACGAAGCTCAAAGTACAAAGGCCACCCCTCAGCAAGATCAGTCAATCATTCAGCAATAACGGGAAAGACGCGACGGCCTTGTAAATCCTAGACTCAACCTCCAGTTCAAGTTCAAGATTTGGAGGTGTAGAAGTGAGTTTTCAGAAGTTTGCCACCGCGTCGGTTTTGGTTCTGTTTTTATTGTTGTCAGTCAACGCTCAGGCTTCGGATGCCAGGTTATTTATCAAACTTGGTAACAAGCTTTTTGCAAACCAGCAGTACGAACTCGCAATCAAAGAGTACCTGCGCGTCTCCCCAAACAATTCTGAAGAATACGCGCGAGCGGTTTACAACATCGGCGTTTGTTATTACGAACTGTGGCGCACAGACGATGCGATTGAGTATTACCACCGTGCTGTTGAATTGAAACGGGGAAGGTATCCAGCCGCGTCGTTTGCACTGGGAGTCGCGCTAGACGAGGAAAATAGATTCGCTGAAGCGCGAGTTGCTTATAAGCAAGCACTCAAGGCGTCGACTGGTAAGCATGGTCCAGCACTTTTCAGGCTGGGACTGCTTTTTGCGAATGAGGGAAAAAGAGAAGAGGCGGCGAAGCTTTTCAGGAAGGCACTCGAGCAACCTGGTCAACATCTAGCATCGAGTCATAACAATCTGGGCGTGATGCTCGCACAGATGGGCCAACTCAACGCTGCTGAAACTGAATTCGTGCGGGCTCTGGGTGAACCAGGTGCGGAGCTTCAAGAAGCAACTCATAACTTAAAACTTTGCAGATCGCTTCTGGCTACCGCCAATCACCTGTCCGATATGGATGAACTTAGAGTGTCGATGAACTGGCACGGAGGAAATTGAATGAGTACAAAACCTGACGACGCACTTGCGATACTTAAGCTGTATGAGATTCGAAGTGAACCGTTGATGCGACAGGCACGCGCCTGGTTTATGAGTGAGTTCAAACCGCAAAGTGGTCTCGAGATTCTTGCACTTATGCAGAGTGGCGAAAAACAGAGTGCCTTCTACCGGATGGTGTCATCTCACTGGGAAGTTGCGTCAGCTTTAGTAAACAACGGCGGCATCGACGAGAAAATGTTTCTCGAAGCAAACACTGAACATCTCGTGGTCTTCGCCAAGCTTCAACCCTTCATCGCCGAGATTCGCGAAACTATTGGCGAGCCTGATTACCTTGGGCAATTGGAGCGCCTGGTGATGAAGGCTGAGAACGTCCAGCATAAATTGGAGAATCGACGACGACTGCTCGATCGCTGGACGGGCCAGGCAAAGGCGGCTGCAGAAGCGAACTGAAGGTTATCGCGGCTTGGCCGCTCTCTTTGCGGAAAGCCTATGGCTTTCCGTTTTGCTCCCAAACGGCAAGGTTATGCCTTCATCAAATGCAACAACCCGGCAAAGCCCTATTCTTTGTCACACTATCTATCGGAAGGCCAGAGGCATTCCGCAAGGTGAGCGGCCGAGCCGCATTATCTTTTTGAGCGCTTAGGAAAAAACGAGCCCCAGATCAACCTCAACTCTCAGCGTTAGCGTTGGCGTAATGACTCCTTTGCCGTTACGCTAACTGCGTGAATATCCAATCAATTGGCCCACTGAAACAAATTCGCTTGAACAGTCGTTGGGGTATTTTTCTTTGCCTGGCTTTGACCTTCGTGCCGATTGCCGGACGCGCCGTCCACGCTGAACCAACCTCTGCTATCGACATTGAGCACTACAACATCACAATCGAGCCTGACATCGCTAGTAAGACTCTGAAGGGCTCGGTAAAAATTCGACTCCGTTCGTTAACCAATGGATTGTCAACTGTAGATTTCGACTGCGGCGATCTCGAGATTGAATCAGTCAAACAAGCGGGCGTCGCTCGAGAATTCTCGGTCAAAGATCATCGTTTGAAAGTCAGTATCCCGGCGTTAAGAAAAGCTCAGTCAACAGAGTTGGATATCAACTATCACGGCGCCCCAAAATATGGCATTCGATTCTTTCCCGATAGTTCACAGGTTTACACCGTCTTCTCGACCAGCCAGTGGACGGTCTGTGTCG
>DATIBX010000866.1:0-5239 GCA_035457105.1 Pyrinomonadaceae bacterium | reverse complement strand
GATTGGCAATCTTGATTAGTCCGCACAGCACGATACTTCGGACGGAAGGGAGAATAGCGGATGGCGATCATCTCACGAGGTTTTTCCGGTCGACGCAGGGCGGAAGATGAAAAGCTGCCGCCAGGGCAGTACGTCACCACTGACTTCCCGGTGCTGTCGGCAGGTCCTACGCCGCATGTCCCTCTAGACAAGTGGGAATTCACGATAGATGAGGGTGGCAAGGTATCGCGGCGATGGGATTGGAACTCGTTTCGCAAATTGCCCGCCGAAACCTTCACGGTCGATTTGCACTGTGTAACACGATGGTCCAAATTCGGCACTACCTGGGAAGGCGTTTCGCTCGATACACTACTTGTAGATATAGAAACAGATGCTTCCCATGCTCTAGTCCACTCCTACGGCGGTTACACGACAAATCTACCCCTACCCGACCTGCAGAACATGCAAGCATGGATCGCGTTCAGATTTGACCACGAAGAACTTGCACCCGAACACGGTGGTCCTGCGCGACTTTTGGTCCCGCATCTTTACTTATGGAAGAGCGCCAAGTGGGTGCATGGCATTACATTGATGCATCAGGATACACCTGGCTTTTGGGAACGCCTCGGCTACCACAATTATGGAGATCCGTGGCGGGAGCAGCGTTATTGGGGCGACTAATGTGGTATGTCGGAAAGGTGATTGCTCTACACGATGAAACGGCGACGGCACGGACGATCACTCTTGAGGTCGCAGATTGGTCCGCGCACGTCGCAGGCCAACACGTCGACGTGCGCTTGACTGCTCCCGATGGATACTCAGCAGTCAGGTCTTACTCAATCGCCTCTGGCCCCAACTCTGGAGGGCGCGTTGACTTAACTGTCGAACGATTGCCTAACGGCGAAGTCTCCCCGTATCTCACCCAGGAACTTGCCGTCGGCGATCGTCTGGAGTTACGCGGTCCAATCGGCGGCTGGTTTGTATGGCGTACCCATCAAACTGAGCCAATTCAGTTAGTAGCAGGTGGTTCGGGAATCGTTCCACTCATGTCTATCATTCGGTCGCGCATATCGGCAGGCAGCACAGCTCCCTTTCGATTGTTATATTCAGTACGGGAGCCAGCAGCAGTCTTCTACAGCGAGGAACTACAGGCGTTAACAAATGACAAGGGTTTGAGCGTAACCTACGCCTACACGCGGGTCGCGCCGAAGGATTGGCTGCGACCGCCCGGCCGCATCGACACAACTCTGATCACGCACGCAACCTGGCCAGCAAACCTCGGTGCGACTTGCTACGTTTGCGGCCCGACATCATTCGTTGAAATTGCCACGAGCTTGCTGATCGAATCTGGCCACAGCCCTGAAATGATCCGGACGGAACGCTTTGGTCCGACAGGAGATCGAAAATGAATTCACAGATCTATAACTACCTTGATGGTAACGCGGCCGCAGGGGCACTATCCCAAATATTCGCCGTAGATGTTACGGCCGCTGAAGGACAATGTGCCCATTGTGGTACAACAAAACGCTTCGCCGAAGCTCATTTGTACATGCAGTGTCCGGGAGTTGTGGCCCGATGCGCATTTTGCGAGCAGGTATTACTTCGTTTAGTAACCGTTCGAGATCGAACGCTGCTTGATTTAAGTGGCATGACATACTTGAGTTTCGACACATCATCTTTCGAGCAATAGAGCTTGCAACAGGGTCCGTTATCACCAAAAGCAATCGGACGATTACTCGTACCAGGGCCTATGGATAATTCTACGTCGACCCATTGCGCCGGCGTTTGCGTGTACGCTTCGGCGGCGTTTGCCCTGGTTATTTTAATACGCTTTCATTAAGTCTTCACTCACCGATTAGGAGACCTTAATTTGGACCCTACTTCACTTCAGCACGGCAACTCGCGCTGGCCGAAGCAGTTCGCCGTTAATGAAGTAACCGCGTCGATGTTCGGTATATACCGTTCCGGACTCTTCTCCATCACTATCAATCGCGGTCATCGCCTCGTGAACTGTTGGATCGAATGACTCGCCTTCACTGTCGAACGGTGTGACGGCATTCGCGTGAAGCACGTCGCTGAATCGCTTATGAATCAGCCTGAGACCATTGACCACTGCATCCGGTGCTTCACCTATATGCAACAGGGCGCGGTCGAGGTCATCCATTACTTCGAGGAGCGCGAGAAGCACTTCGCGTTTCCCGTTCTGTTCCGCAAGGGCATGTTCCTGTCGCGTGCGCCGTCGGTAGTTATCAAATTCAGCCAACAGTCGGCCACGGCGTTCGCGCTCGCTAGCCAATTCCTCCTTCAGCCACACAGCTTCATGTTCCATATAGTCCCGACGCTCCAATTCAGTGACCTCATAGACTCCGTTATCGGACAATTTAGTTTCTTGTATGTGTTTTAGGCTTTGCATATTACGTCCTCAAATCGATACCAACACTCTGTATTTGCGGGACGATGTCATGCTCGGCGTAACAAGTAGCTTTCTTCCATTCGCAATGCTCGTACCGCGACGGCGATGACCAATCGAGAATGCATGTCGCTGCTGAAAAGAAAACCTTAGCAGTCTTCCCAGTGTCCGGAGGGAATCGTGCCAGATGAGTATTCGTGTCGAAAATCACGATGCTCTGACGTAATAGCGACCGCGCTATCTGCTTTATACAAGTGAAGAAAGACTCGCTTTGGGAATAGAAACTCGGGTTATCAGTGTTGGCCCAGTTCTTGCGAAAGCCGACAGAAGAATGACGCAGACGAGGCTCAGAGAACACATATGAGAAAAATCGATGAAATTCAACCACTCATTGAGGATGACCAACAAACCTTTCATGAGCTATATCAGAAATATCACCCGTGATAAATCGCGCCTTGAATTCGAACCGATCGATTAACGAAATGAGTCCGAGAACTGAAAGCAGTGCGTTATGAACAAACAAAAGCTGGAATACTTCCGCAATCTCCTGATCTGGCAACGGCGACAAGTAACTGAAGATTTGCGCGCCGACAGCGCTACCGCGCTGGAAGGTGATGACGGCGTAAAGGACATCGGCGAAATGTCGGAACTCGACCTTAATCGTTCAGTAGCCTTTAAACTCGCGGCCCGTCAGTCTCACCTGATCCAGGACATCGACGGTGCGTTGTGTCGAATTAAAAACGGCACTTATGGCGAGTGCGTTCGTTGTGGTAAGCCGTTGTATGAGGAGCGACTCAAAGCGATGCCAACTGCTAAATACGGTCCGAAATGTCAGGCGGCTATCGAGGCAGCTCAACAGATCGCAACGCCGACGCTCTAAACGCACGCTCTTGCTTCTCACACCAGATCTTAGTCAATCACGCAGGTCGAAGTTGAAACTGCTGGGGTGTGTTTCTATGCTTGAGTCTAGCGACGTTTCCGCAGATTTCATTCTACTTGCCATTCTTTGCGATCGATGTATCGTTTGCATCTCCGCCACTAACCATCTGCTGTCCTTCAATAACCTCCACCAACGTTCTAGCGATGAGTGCCGATCGAGCAACGCGGAGACGTTATATCGACACGGATTCATGTCAATGATAGTTGTGGATGAGGTTTAGATCGAAGCTTGTTTGTGCACGACACGGCGAGATCGTCCGAAAGAGCAAATAAGATTTTAGGCCGTGGCCCAGGTCTTGCGATGGCCCAAGGTAGAAAACTCAAGTATCGGCGTGAGGACTTCGCGAAGTGCATCAGGATGAAATCGGGAGTGACCGCATGACGAGTAGAAGAAAAAGATTAGCTAGAAAGTTGCTTTCGCGACGCAGACAGCTTACGCGACTTTTGCACGACGTAACCGAGAAATGGCGGTGCGATTAAACGAGGACAACCGCAAGCCCGAGAGATGTGTCGGAGCTAGGTAATAGGAAATATGCTGTGCGGTATTTAATGCTCGTTCTTTTGCTTGGGATCGTTTACACCGCTAGTTTTGATGGCCAGGCACACAACCTGAATTTAACTTTCCGCTATTTTCATACTGGGCAGAATCCGTCGGAGAATGGTTCTTGGTGTGTGGGGTCTTGTTGAAGATATGGAGTCATTATGAAGATCGGGGTCGGTTCAGATCACGCCGGCTTTAAGTACAAGGAAGGAATCAAACGATTCCTCACCAACTTAGGTCACAACGTCGAAGATTTTGGCACGAATTCTGAAAAGCCAGTTGACTATCCCTTATTTATTCGTCCAGTAGCCCTTGCGGTAGCGTCTGGTAAAGTTGAGCGTGGCATTGTATTGGGAGGCTCGGGTAACGGTGAAGCAATGGTTGCGAACCGTTCAAAAGGCATTCGCTGCGCCCTCTGCTGGAACCTTGAATCAGCCCGTCTGGCGCGGCAGCACAACGACGCAAACATGATCTCCCTCGGCCAGCGAATGATCTCAGAACAAGTGGCTTTAGAGATCGTGCGCACCTGGTTGGAGACCACCTTCGAAGGAGGGCGTCACCTGCGTAGGATTGAGATGATCGATGCTTAATTCCCCACTCTACTAATATCCGGCAAGTGATTCCCCACAATTTCAGTACAACACGAACATCACGCAGGTTGACTTTCATCCTCTTGACTAATCCACCGGCCCTCAATTCTGGGCGCATGTGCGAACCTTGCCACGAGCCTAAGATCTTCAACACTTGTCGGCTCCCAGCCATCTTCGCCAACTCCGTAGACGGTCGCAGCAACGCTCAAACTCGTATTCAGGTCTTGGTACGAGCCCACCATCACGGTGCCGGCCCCATTGAAGTGGCCGTGCGTGTCGTGCGGAATGAAGCGCACGTGAAAAGCTTCTTGCGTATCACCCAACCGCGTTTGATCGAAGATCGTCACTAGACCAAAAGACGCTTCAGCCACTATCAAACTCGCCTTAGACCGCGCTAATGCGTCGAGCGCATTCAATCAATTGTCTCCTAGCTTCCGTGCCCTTTGGCATCGAATGTTAGCGACTTGCGGAGCCAGCCGCTCAAAGGTGGAAGCGACGTACAGAGTTGCTCTTCTTCGAATTACGCAAGTTTGTGCAGCTCGTTTCACTCGTATTCCTGGTCGCCTGCTTCGTCAAACCGAATTCACTCACCCTTTCGATCAACTATTGGACGTGGGTAAGTGGCGTTTCAACCAAGTGCTCGGAGATGAACCACGCTTGCGCCTCGTTGGTGCGAATCACGCTTGAAACAAACAAATCGTTCGTGCCGTCGTCACCGCGCTCGGCGGCTCGAGCTGCCGACTTACGCGCTTCTTCCAAAATCGTTTGATGCCCTTCGAG
>DATIBX010000865.1:0-6394 GCA_035457105.1 Pyrinomonadaceae bacterium | reverse complement strand
GTCTTGAAATCGCTGGTGCGAACGATCACCGGTTTTGGATAGAAGGCCGCTGCAATACGTCCCACGCCTTCACTAAAGCGTCTGATAAAGAACTCACGCGGCTCTTCCCTACCAAGGCGAGCTGCAATCTCTTTGACTGCGTTCGGATCTTTCAGATTCGGATAGCGAGCCAGCGCCATCGGATGCACGCCGATATAGTTTGTGACGATGAACTCAGTGCGCGCGAGTCCGACGCCGGCATTCGGAATGAATGAAAGTTGAAAGGCCCGAGCAGGATCGCCCACGGTAAGCATCACCTGGGTGTGAGTTAGTGGAACCGCCGACGCGTCGATTTGCTCAGCCTCGAAATCCATGCGGCCGGCGTAGACATGACCTTCTGGTCCTTCTGAGCACGACACGGTAACCTCATCACCATCACGAAGCACCTGGGTTGCATCGCCGCTCCCAACGATGCAGGGAATGCCGAATTCGCGTGAGACGATCGCTGCATGTGCGGTGCGTCCACCTTGATCAGTGACGATTGCTGCAACACGGCGCATCACGGGCTCCCAATCAGGGTCAGTAAGTCTGGCAACGAGTACATCCCCGGCTTCAACTTTTTGCAATTCAGATGCATCACGCACAACTCGCACGCGACCGGCGCCGATCTTTTCGCCTACTGCCTGTCCCTTCACAAGTGATATCCCGTGTTCGCCTTTCAGGCGATAGACTTCGGCAACTGCTGTTCTTGGTTTAGCGGAGTGCACCGTCTCGGGTCGGGCCTGAACAATAAAAAGCTCACTTGTTATTCCGTCTTTGGCCCATTCGATGTCCATCGGCTGCGGGTGCCCTGCTAACACCGAATAGTGATCTTCGATAAGACAAGCCCATTTTGAGAGAGTTAGAACCTCGTCATCGGTCAGCGAAAACTTGCGACGCTCTTCGACGGGTGTAGACTCGCTCCGCGTAGTGCGGCTGCCGTCTCCATATACAAGCCTGACTTCCTTTGTACCGAGTTGGCGCCCGATGATTGCACGATGATTCGTTCTCAATGTGGGTTTGAAGACTGTCCACTCGTCAGGCGTAACTACGCCCTGAACCACAAACTCCCCCAGTCCATACGAACCGTTGACCATAACTACGTCGCGGAAACCTGACTCGGTGTCGAGCGTGAAGATGACACCCGAACTGGCCTTATCAGAGCGCACCATTGGTTGCACTCCGACGGAAATAGCAACCTTCAATTGATCGTAACCAAGCCGAGCGCGGTAGCTAATTGCTCGATCCGTGAACAACGAGGCAAAGCATTGGTGAACTGCTCGCAGTAAAGCTTCGTGACCGTGAATATTAAGGAAGGTCTCGGCGGCGCCTGCGAAAGACGCTTCAGGCAGGTCTTCCGCAGTAGAGGAGGAGCGAACTGCCAGGTCGGGCTCACGACCGAGACGCGCACAAAGTTTGTCGTATGCACTGGTGATGGCTTCTCGCAATCCATCAGATAGTGGCGTTTCAAGTACAGCCGCTCGTGCGGCGTGTCCGCGGATGGCAAGCTCATTTACGTCCTCGGGATCAAAGTCGGAAAGTAAGGAACGCAGCTCGTATTCAAGATCTCCTTGTGCGAGCAGAGCGCGATAAGCATCTGCCGTTGTTGCAAAGCCATCAAGTACGCCTATGCCTTTGGACTTCAAAGCATTGAAGAGTTCACCAAGGGATGCGTTTTTACCACCTACTAGCGGCAGGCTCTTTAACGTGATTTGAGAGAATTGAAGCGTGTACACCAATTTGCTTTCCATTTTCGATCCTTTGTTTTTAACTTAGTCTTAACGCGCGTCCGCCCGCTTACAACTTGCGTTACCAGAAATTAATCAACCTTTACGCGTCTGCATCAAGACTTAAGAGCAACGCATATGCCCATGCGAGCGCAGTGCTCGAAACACTCGCCAGTCAATCAAAATCCCTTTTGAGCGGGCCGGAACGCAAGCGGCACCTGCTGGCAAACTCGCAGGAGTGGGGAAAACCGCGCAGTTTGTCAGCCCCGAAGTAGTTAACAATCCGCGAATTTATTGAGAAGACGCTGGCATGCTGCATGCACTCCGGAATGTGAATGTTCAAGGATCTGCGACCGTAAACCCGCGATTGCAGTAGCAGCGGGGAGTAAAGGAGTGTGTAATGAAAATCCTATTGGCAGTTGATGGTTCGGTTTACAGCGATTCCGCAGTCGAGGAAGTCGCAAAAAGACCGTGGCCACCAGGAAGTGAAGTCAGAGTTATTACGGCGGCCGAAATGCCAGTACCGGTGGGAATGGAACCATGGGCGGTCTCGCCTGACTACTTTGAAGAGCTGGACAAATCAGTTCGTCAAGCAGCACAGGCCGTCATAAATAACGCTCTGCTCAAACTGAAGACAATCGCAGATGAGAGCTTGAAGATCAGCACCGAAATTATTCAGGGTTCACCGAGACAAGTGATTGTAGACGAGGCGGAAAGTTGGGGTGCCGATCTCATCATGATGGGTTCACGCGGGCTCGGTGCTTGGAATCGGCTCGTACTCGGCTCAGTATCAAGTGCGGTGGTTCATCATGCGAAGTGTTCCGTTGAGATCGTACGGACACCACAAACAAAGGAGTCCGATAAATAATGGAAACGTTGAGGGTTGTACTCGAACAACCCAGAGAGATAGAAGTTAGTTCTTGATTCCGACATCTCGCAGAATATCTGTCACCAGCCGTCACTTGTTTTCTTCCGCTCCGAACTCGGCCGACTGAGTTAGGTCGGGCATGGCTCGATGTCCTGTCATCCTGTCGATCCTTATCCGGTAGAAAATAGGTGTATCAGAGTGCGGACGTGCCCGATGAGCCGCACCCACATAGGCAGGCTCCCACCACATAGCATGCTTCTGCAGGAGCTCGTGGGCTCTTACCCTTGCCGCTTCAAATTCAGGAAGGTCCGGTAGCTCCTCGTATCGTCCAAAAACAATAACGCTGTGCCAATGATTGTGCGAAGTTCGCTCATCAATTTCCAGGCAAACGAGCGGGTTGGTGCGCATCCACTCAATCTTTTGTCCGAGTGTGGTGAAAGCATAGACGTACTCTCGATCCAACGCGAAATAGAGCGGAACGATATAAGGCTGATTATCACGTGCGCACGCCAGCCTGCCTACTGTTGCCTGCTGTAAGGCCTGCCGGCATTCAAACTCATTCATTTCATGTATAAACACAATCAAACTCCTGCTCGATTACTCTCTAGTCATGCAGACAGGTGCAAAAAACGTTCCGTCCGTAACAGAGCATTTTTTCCACATACACGCTGTGATCAAGGTTGACCGCCTTCGCACTGTGAAATCTTGCGCAGAGGTTGTGTGAAAGCTCGCGACTGTCGGGCCAGCGTCGCTATCGAACAAACAACTTCGCAAATCGTAAGACCGATTTCCTCGACTTTTTCTCACCCGTTTGTGAATCGCATAAGCAATTCGCGGGCACATGCGTTGCCTACTATTAGATTGAGTAAAAAGCAATTGCGAACTGAAAAGCCGACGGGTTCGCAATCAACGATCCGCAGAATTGGGGTTCCTTCAAAAGGTGAACTATGCGCAGCAAGAGACCATATACAAACGCCACATTTACAAAACGAGTCGATCATGAAGCCGGTCGTCATCGCCCTTCGCGCGCCGCGAGCGAGCCCGCAGTTTGTGAAAGCTGTGGAGCAGTCTATGCGAAACGACGTTGGACCGCGGCAAATTCAGCCTCCGAAAATAAAAATAAACACCAGCGGCTGACAACGATGGTTTGCCCCGCTTGCGTACAGCAGCGCACAGGTGAGCCGCGCGGATTTGTCTATTTGGATGGCAACTTCTTTGTTGTGCACCATGAAGAGATTGAACAATTACTGCGGAACGAAGCGGAAAGAGCTGCGGAGGACAATCCGCTGGCTCGCATCATGAAATGGAATCGTGGTGAGGATCACAAGCTTACAGTTACCACCACAACCGAACACCTGGCGCAGCGCTTAGGTCGGGCTCTTGAAAAGGCATTTGGAGGTGCCACGAATTACGATTTCTCGCACGAGAACAAACTGGCTCGGGTGACTTGGCTACGAGAGTGAACCCACAACAAACTCGTCTTTTGAGTTGGCGGCAGGCAAGGCAATGGCAGCAGCACCACAACAAAGAGCAATAGAAACACGCGAAGTTCAAATTAGGGCCAACTCTGTTTCGCTTAGTGGTGAGCTGCAACTGCCGGAACGTGCGACCGGGATTGTATTGTTCGCACACGGAAGTGGGAGCAGTCGGCACAGCCCGCGGAACCAGTACGTTGCGCGTGTAATTCGTGACTCAGGTGTCGGCACATTGCTTTTCGATCTACTGACTCGAGAAGAAGAGACGATTGACAATTACACACGCGAATTTCGGTTTGACATCAATCTTCTGGCGAGGCGGTTGGTCGCAGCGACGAAATGGCTCGCGGGCGTTAACGAAACCGCTCACTTGTGCCCGGGGTATTTTGGCTCGAGTACGGGCGGTGGTGCTGCGTTAGTTGCGGCCGCTGAACTCGAGACAAAAGCCGGCGCTGTAGTATCCCGAGGCGGTCGACCAGATCTGGCCGGTCCAGCTTTGCGGCGGGTCAAAGCGCCGACTCTGCTAATCGTCGGCGGACTCGATGGACCAGTTATCAAGATGAACCAGGACGCGTATGCACGGCTCCGCTGCGTTAAAGAGTTGAAGATCGTACCCGGCGCCACGCATCTATTTGAGGAGCCCGGCAAGTTAGAAGAAGTTGCTAGTCTAGCTGCGGCGTGGTTTCTAAAGTACTTGCGTTGACGAAGGGGTAACAGTTGCAAGGAGGTAACAATGCAATTCACAGACAGAAGTGAAGCCGGACGTTTACTCGCGAAGAAGCTCGATGCTTATGCTAATCGTCATGATGTAGTGGTACTGGCTCTGCCACGGGGCGGGGTGCCTGTCGGTTTTGAAGTGGCCCAAGCGTTACGAGTTCCTTTGGACGTTTTTTTAGTTCGTAAACTGGGCGTGCCGGGCCACGAGGAATTAGCGATGGGTGCTATTGCCAGTGGCGGCGTCCGTGTAATGAATAAATATGTGGTCCAAAGTCTAGGTATATCCGATCGCCTAATTGAAGAGGTTGCTGCGAGTGAGCAAGACGAATTGGAGCGGCGCGAAAAGCTTTACCGTGGTGAAGAGAAGCCTCTGGGTTTGCGCGGACGCACTGTGATCCTTGTTGATGATGGCCTGGCAACCGGCTCGACCATGGCTGCGGCCGTCGCCGCTATCAAGCGCCAGAAACCTTCTCAGATTATTGTGGCTGCCCCAGTAGCTGCGCGTGAGACCTGCGCGTTCTTTAACGGGCTAGTCGATTCAACTTGTGTGTGCTTTATGAGCCCCGAGACCTTCGAAGGAGTCGGTCGTTGGTACGAGGACTTTGAACAAACATCAGACGCTGAGGTCTGCTACTTGCTGAAACACTCCAAACAGCCTTCACGCAAGCGTGTCGCCTGAGCCTTAGCGATTGTACCAGGAGGTTTGGCCATGGTTACTGAAACGACAGTTATGCTAACTGATGTCGTACGCGAAGCGGCCCATCCGCTTACCGGTGAGGTCGAAGATTATAACCCTCTAATGGACCTCATAGGCGATGCTTCGCTTGTTCTGATCGGTGAAGCGTCACACGGAACACATGAGTTCTATCGCGAGCGCGCGCAAATCACAAAGCGGTTAATAAAGGAAAAAGGCTTTACTGCAGTGGCCGTCGAAGCTGATTGGCCTGACGCTTATCGTGTTAATCGATATGTTCAGAGCAGAGGCATTGACGCTGATGCAGTTGATGCACTCGCGGGCTTCAAACGTTTTCCCGCATGGATGTGGCGAAACGCCGACGTCCTGGATTTTGTTGGATGGCTACGAACCCATAATGACGACCTTCCTGCCTCAGCGACGAAGGTCGGGTTTTATGGTTTAGATCTTTACAGTCTGCACACTTCCATCTCGGTGGTTCTTGACTATCTTGAGCGTATTGATCCCGAGGCGGCGCGACGGGCTCGCACACGTTACGCGTGCTTCGATCATTTCGGTAAAGATGAGCAGGCCTACGGGTACGCAACAGGGTTAGGTCTTTCCCACTCATGTGAAGCTGAAGTCATTAGTCAGCTGGTTGAGCTGTACAAAAACACTTCGGTATACGCACTGCGCGACGGTCGCTTCGCCAAGGACGAGCATTTCTACGTTACGCAAAATGCACGTCTTGTGATGAACGCTGAACGGTATTACCGATCGATGTTTCGTGGGCGCGTTTTGTCCTGGAATCTGCGTGACGCTCACATGGCTGAGACCCTTGCAGCGTTGCAAACGTTCCTTTGCACTCAAAGATCGCGACCAAAGATCGTGGTTTGGGAGCACAACTCACATCTGG
>DATIBX010000864.1:0-3632 GCA_035457105.1 Pyrinomonadaceae bacterium | reverse complement strand
AGTCAGCTTCGCGGCGCTGATGTCGTGACAGTGGAAATTTAACCACGCGGCTTGTTTGTCGTCAGAAACCCGCGTACGAGGATCAAGTCTCTGGTATCACTGCCACGCACCAGCACTAGCTTTCGCTCATCGCGTGACCAGTCGAAAAAGAAGATCTGATTCTCTTTAAAATCGGTCAACGCCTTGGCGTCGCCACCCGCTAGCGATTGCCGCCAAACGTTTGAGACGCCCTGTACGGTCGCCACATAGGTTAGCCCAGTACCGTCGGGCGTCCAACGGAGTCCGGGCCATTCCGGATCAACTGTTACCGGTAGAGCAAATGTCGCGATGGGCGAGCCGCCCTCGATCGGCACAACCATTATTTCCCAGGCTGTCATTCCGGATCGTCGAGCAAAGCACGCAACCAGTTTTCCGTCCGGCGAAACGTCAGGTTGGGTGGCTGGGTTGCTTACGAGCGTGACCGGTTCTCCGCCATCGATCGACACCTTTCGAATGCTGTATCTGCCGTGATCGATGCTGTGGTAGACGACCCACTTTCCGTCCGGTGTGAAACGAGGCAGATCCTCGTCGCCTCCATTAGTCAACTGTTTCGCATTGGTCCCGTCTACGTTTATGCGCCAGAGATGAGGATGCCGTCCCTCGAATGACGCATAAACGATGTAACGACCTTCGGGTGAAACAACGGGTTCCAGATTGCTCCGTTCGTTAAAGGTCACCTGTTTCCGATTACTTCCATCGGCCTCCATCGTCCAAATTTCGTAGCTGCCATTGATGTTGGAGGCAAGCACAAACTTGGAGTCTGGAGTCCAGGCAATGCCCATAGTTCCGAGATAACGACTTGAAGAAAGCTGTTCTAATGAGTTGGAGGCGCTACTCTGAATCCAAACTGAAGAGACGCGTTCGTTCTTTATTGTCAGCACTACCTGGGAATCTTTGGTAGCGCTTAGGCCTACATAATTACTTGGATCTTTCGTGATCCGTTGAGCTTCACCTCCTTGTCGATTGAGAAGCCATATCTGGAACAACGGTGAATTCGGTTCGTACGCGTTCATCAGGAAACCGCTGCCATCGGCCAACCACACGAGTTTCTCAATAATGTCCCAGCGTCCCTGATTGATCGTATTCATACTTCCATCCGCGACTTTTACTAAAATTATCTCGCGAAATGTTTTGTCAGTGACGCTGTAGGCGGGCACGGCGATCAGCGTCCCGTCAGGTGACCATGCAGGACCATTCGAGGTGAAACCGCCACGACTAAAGAGTTGCGGCTCCTTGAGTGTGGCCAATGCTCTTTCATTATTACCGTTCGCATCAGCAATTATTAACGTGGTTGCGTGTGCCTCAGCCGAAAACCTGACAAATGTGAATTGTGTACCGTCAGGAGAAAAGCTGACTGGCGTGTCGACATTGGTAGCTAACCTTCGAGAGGCCCCGCCGAAAGTCGAAACTTGATACAGATCGGCAGAGTCGCCTTCAGTTTTCAAATAGGATAAATAGTCGGCATTTGGGAAAAACGAGAGCCCTTTGTATTTCGTATTGGCCGGAGTCACTACCTGGAGATCGGTGCCCGTCGTAATTTGTCTAAGCCAAATGCTTTGCCTGCCGGCTTCATCGTTAACGTATGCGACGTATCTCCCGTCAGGTGATATTGCGGCCTCGATTACGTTTCCACCTATACCCAGCCGCACTTGCTCTGCTTCTGTTTCCGGCTTCTGTTTCTGACCACTCAATAGCAACCAGGCTGATATGCTGCCAACAAGGAGCACACCCAAGGCGAGGAGCGATAAGCGTTTCGCCCGGCGCCCGCGATCGACAACCGCAGGCGCGGGCTTGACCAGTAACTGAGTTTGATCGATGGATAATCGTCCCGGACTGGAAAAGCTCAGCTCCAGCGTTCGTAAGTCAGACGCTAATTCAGTGGCCGACTGGTACCGTTTGTCTTTCGACTTTTCCAGTGCTCGTAAGGTAACGCGCTCAAGGTCGGCAGAAACCCCTGGATTGAGTTCAGAGGGTGCAACAGGGTTGTCACGGATCACCTTGGCGCAGATCTCCATAGGTGTCACGCCATAGAACGCCGGCTTGCCGACCAGGCATTCGTAGAGCACCAGACCGACGGAGAAAAGATCGCTGCGTGGATCAACGTCGAGTCCGAGCGCCTGTTCTGGTGAGAAGTACATCGGAGTGCCAACAAGCACCCCCTCTCTAGTTTGCGTATCCAACGAATTCTTGTCGCCGCCAAGGTCGATGGGTTCAAGTCCTACTTGTTTTGCGAGGCCGAAATCGAGAACCTTCACAATACCGCGGTCATCAACCGCGATGTTCGAAGGTTTTATGTCGCGGTGAACGATGCCATGCCGATGAGCTTCTTCCACCGCTTCGGTAACTTCGCGAACAATGCGTAAGGACTTTGGGATGGTTAATCTTTCCTCACGGATCAAATCTGCCAGGGTCTTGCCCTCGACATATTCCATCACGATGTAAGGTTGGCCATCTTCGGTCTTGCCGTAATCGTGAATCGTTGCAATGTGGGGATGAGATAAGGCTGAGGCGGCGCGGGCCTCGCGGAGAAACCTGCCGTGGTTTGAATTGGCAGTCTTGATTGCCACTTGCCGGCCAAGGATCGTGTGCTCGGCCAGATACACGACACCCATCGCCCCACGACCAATTTCTCCTATGATCCGATAATGAGATATGACTTGGCCTATCATTCAGTGCGAAGAACTCCGATTTGTACCTGAATGGAAAGACTATGAAAGAGTGCCGGCCGTTGAGCGCGATCATTGTCTCTCTAGAACTGAACTCACGCAAGAAATTTCAGGGGAGTGAGGCTGTCAGGAGTTCGGGTGGTGATGAACTCCGGTGAGGGGAGTTCGCCTGATTTACTCGTCCCCCAGAGACGCCATATCGATCGAGAAGCGATAAGCTCTTGCGTTGTGCGTGATGATTGCTCCTATATCCTTGTACCTATCTTGATCACTACGCCGTTATCTACTTTTGAAAGACTTCCTTGGCAACGTTGATTGCCGACATCGCCCTGGGCCAACCGGCGTAGAAAGCCAGGTGCGTTACAGTCTCGATAAGTTGTGCCTCAGTCACACCATTATCTTTTGCTCGTTTCAGGTGAAACCGGAGCTGCTCGGTGTTACCACCGGCAACGAGTGCAGAGACAGTTATGAGACTGCGATCGCGCTTCGACAGTTCCGCACGCTCCCAGATGTCGCCGAACAAGACGTCGTCTGTGAGCTGCGCCAGTTTGGGTGCGAAGTGTCCGATGTTCTTCTGCACTCCTGAAGGTTCTTTGCTCATGTCTTCTTATTCCTCCCTATGCTAACGCCTTCAAAAAGCTTGAAACTTCATACAACTTGCCATATTCTCTGTCCCACCTCGCAACTCGTAAAGGCTGGTCCAGAGCCTGCGCGCAACTGCACACATCCTCTGTCCCGGCCGCGAAATCTTTGATTAGTTTCCTGAATTCCCTGGCTGAGAAGCAGTCGAGCCTTGCTTGGGTTAGTGGTTTTGACTCTCGTTCCCCCCTTCTTTGAGCCCACTACTTAAGCCTCACTTGCCCGCTGATCTAAATTCGAGTTCAGCTACCAAAGTCCCGTAGGACTCAACGTCCTATGTCACAAGTT
>DATIBX010000863.1:0-2515 GCA_035457105.1 Pyrinomonadaceae bacterium | reverse complement strand
TGAGAATGACTGGCGATGTAAGCGAGGCCGAGGATTTGACGCAGGACGTCTTCATCCAGCTGTTTAAAAAGGCGGGGACGTTCCGTGGCGAGAGCAGATTTTCCACCTGGCTTTATCGCCTAACGGTCAACCAGGTCCTCATGCACTTTCGTAACACGACTCGACGGAGAGAATCGCCCTGCATGTTCGATGACTTAATGAAAACGCGAATCGGAAAGCATTCCTTTAGTCATCAGATCATGGATCGCATCGCACTGGATCTCGCTCTCGCAGAACTTCCTTCGGGCTCGCGATCCGTTTTCGTCAAGTTTGATGTCGAGGGTTACAATCACCAGGAGATTGCCGATATCTTTGGATTCAGCACCGGTAACTCGAAATCACAACTTCACAAAGCCCGCAGAAAGCTCCGCAAACTTTTGGGTCTCAATAACAGTCAGAGTTTTCGTAGCGCCATCAGACGGATGGGAGCGATGCCATAAGTCTCGACGTCGATCTGGTTGCCATCCAGCACCTTGATCTTGGCTGAGTATATCAGCGTGCCCTCTCCCTCTTCCTTGCCGTTACTTTTCGTCTTGAGATCGGCCTGGAGAACTCCAAACGGGTAATCCTGCGACCTTGACCCCCCGTAGACTTCAAGAAATCCGATCGGTCGATCGCCGAGCGCATAAATTCTTCTGCCTTCGGGTGTGCGATGAGATCGAATGAGTTTGAGGTCGTAAAACCCTACGCGTCCACTGAGAGTTATCTTGCCAATTGACTTGGCCTTCTCGAGTGCTTTGAGTAGAGCATCCGGGCCCGATTCGAGCAGCAGGCCGGCCATTCTCTTCGCCTCTGCGTCGTTCGTATAACTGTTGATGTACAAATCAACGTTGGCTCTCGCTCCAGCACCAACCATTGCCGGGCCTGCTCCTGACGGCAGGTATGCGAGCGCGCCAAACTTTTCCTTCTTGGGTTTCGGTGGGTCCTGTGGCGCCGTCGCAGCCGGGATACTCAATCCGCAAACTACCAACACGCAACACGTGATCAAGATTATCCTTCTCATATTGCACTTCCCTTCTTCGTGACTTCCTGGTGCTTATGATTTCGCCGGCGGCGGATATTTCTTGAACAACTTCGCCATGGCTTTGTTCAGATTCTTCGACACCTTGTTCGGATCCTTCCCGGAGCCCAACGTCTTCGTCGCGTCACCACGCCAAATCTGCTTCTTCGTTGCTACGTCGTAGATATCGCAACTGAGCGTACCGATGTTGATCGTGCTGCTGGTGGTTGTCGTCGTCGACATACCACCCCAGCCACCCCAGCCGCCCCAGCCCCACATGTCGCCGCCAGTGCTGAAGGAGTTCCACTGTTTCTCCTGATTGACCGCCGCCTGGTAAGTGACGTAAAGGTCCGGGTTGTCTTCAGACTTAGTCAGACCCTTGGTGGCCAGTTGAGCATCGATGGCTCGCATGATCTGCTCGTCGAGAATATCGTTTGGATATTGAACTTTCGGCACTTTTACCCATTTGTAGGTTTTGTATTTGCTGAAGTCAGTTCCTTGCAGGTAGTTGAACCGTATATCCTGCGCCGAGGCCGCAGCACAACAAGCCAGTAGCAGCCCAATCACCAAATTCAATTGCAGAGTCTTTCTCATTCTGCATACACCATCCTTCTTTAAGACTTTAGCGGGAGTTTAAGGTCGGCGGCCGAATCTGAAACTGTCACTTTTGACAGGCCAGCGCTGCGCTTTGCGCAGAGAAGATCCGTCCGGAGGCCGTGGCATGATCCGAAATATTGTTTGGACCGTAATCATTGTTTTGACATTGATGTCTTCAACCTACGCCAAAAACGATGACGATGTGGTGATACTGAAAAACGGCGATCGGATAACGGGAGAGATAAAAGGACTACAACGCGGTGAATTTAAGATCAAAGCAGACTACATGGCCGAGGCAGTCCGGCTTGACTGGACCAAAATCGAGCGAGTCGAAAGCAAGTCTACCTTCATCATTTCGTTGGTTGATGGCAAGCTGTTCACGAGTGGCATGCGCCTGCTGCCTTCCGACTCTGATCATGCTCCAAACTTCATCATCGGATCATCTGATCCCGCAGTCCGCGTGCACCAATTGGACGTAATAAGAATTCTTCCGGTTGAGCCGGGATTCTGGAAGCGTCTGGAAGGATCGATCGATTTTGGTTTCAGCTTTACGAGTGGTAACGATCAGTATCAAACCGGCCTCAGTGCCACCGCGACTTACCGGACCGGAGACAATTCCTATACAGCTTCGATAGATTCTGCCTTCAGCGGACAAACGCAAGGGACCAGCATCAGCCGTAAAGAGTTCACCTTTGATTACCGAAAACAGTTGACGCCGCGCTACTTCGTGGGAGGTTTTTTCGATCTGCTCCAAAGCGATCAGCAGAGTCTGAACCTTCGCACTTCAGTGGGCGGTCTGGTCGGTCGCAACCTGCGTCAGACCGAGAGTTCGCGTATCTCGGTGTTCGGGGGCGCGGTTGGCACTCGCGAGAAGTATTC
>DATIBX010000862.1:0-15691 GCA_035457105.1 Pyrinomonadaceae bacterium | reverse complement strand
AATTGGCAGCCCCGCTTGCACAAACAGTGATTTCATCGTGACTTTGTCCATGCCACACGAAGACGCGAGCACTCCGCAGCCGACGTACGGGATATCAGCCATTTCCAACAGTCCCTGCAACGTGCCGTCCTCTCCGTATGGACCATGAAGCGCCGGAAACACAACATCGAGCTTGGCCGTAACTGTTCCGCCAGACTCTGGATCGAGTGATATCAGGCCTCGCTGAGAAGGGTCGCCCAGCAGAGCGATTTGACCATCTGCGTTTTGATACTTCGAAAGATTTTTTTGCAGGGAAGGATTTAGAAGTTGCGTGGACCTGGCCGGTGAAAGCCATTTCCCTTCTTCGGTGATGGCGAGAGGTACGACTTCGTACTTCTTGTGATCAATCGCTTCAAGAATTGCGTTGGCAGACCGAATAGAAACCTCATGTTCACCTGATCGCCCGCCGAAAATGACTCCGACGCGAAATTTCTTTGGCACCCGTGTGTTACCGCCTCTATAAAATTGTTTTTCCCAATGCGGAAAGAATCAACTCAACACCCAACTCCGCCGTTTTATTATTTACGTCAAGCGCGGTGTTAATCTCAACCACTTCAAGAGAACGCATGCCACCTGCTTCAGCTATCTTCTCCATTCCAAGGTGTGCTTCTCTGTAAGTCAGTCCGCCACGAACCAGAGTTCCGGAACCGGGAGCATCACCGGGATCGAGGGCATCAACGTCGAAGGTCACTGCATAACCTCCAGATGCCTTTGAAGCAATCGCAATTGCTTCGTCCATACAGGCAGCCATGCCACGCTCGTCGATCTCACGCATGGTGAAGAACCGCATCCCAAGCTTGCGAATTAACTCTCTCTCACCACTGTCGATATCCCGAGCACCAACGTGAGCACACAAACGGGGATCAAGTTTAGGCGCAAATCCCGCAACATTTGTAAGTTCAGAAGTCCCGTAGCCCAACAACGCTGCGAGTGGCATTCCGTGAATATTCCCAGACGGAGTACTTTCAGGTGTGTTCATGTCCGCGTGAGCATCGAACCAGATCAAACCAATCGTTTCTTGTCGCTTTCTGAAAAAGGAGGTAACGCCTGAAAATGAACCGATCGCGATCGAGTGATCACCTCCTAAAATAACAGGCAGTCGATCGGAACTCAGAATCTCGTCTACTCTAACGGCGAGTTGCTCGCAGACTTTGGTGATTTCCGTCAAATATTTCAACTTAGCGGCAGGGGCAGGAAGAGTTTGTGGTCTGTCGGGATGAAGATCTCCAAAATCTGTAACTGAATACCCGAGGGCCGCAATACGCTGATGAAGCCTGGCGACACGTAGCGCAGCAGGTCCCATATCGACTCCAGCCATGCTGGCCCCGAAACCAAGCGGGACACCAAGAATCCCTATGCGGCCATCGAGCGTTGGCCTCGGCTCGTTTTTTCCTTCGACCTGTTCAGCAATCAGAGCCATCAGTAGTTAGCCGCCTAAATTGATGTTGAAGCCGCCACCACCGCCTCCCTGCGTGGGGAAGAATGGTTTCAGCAGACCAGCAAGTGCTTCAAGATTCCTCGTCTGAATTAGAAGTTCGCCGGGGCCGGTAAACTCAGCAACGATTCCCTCACCACTCATCATACTTCTGAAAAAGCCAGAAGTCGCCTTGCGTAACGTGTATTGAGTGGTGCCCTCCCACGCTACGAGGTGTCCTGTGTCAACAATATATCTTTCGCCAGGCTGTAAGCGCTTCCGATGGATTGCGCCAAATGAGGAAACCAGCAGTAGTCCTTGGCCCTGGACCATCAAGACAAACAGTCCTTCACCCGCGAAGAACGACTTCGCGCCACCCCATTTAGTGTCGACTGTAAGAGAGGCGTCGCCGGCCAGGTATGAACTTGATTGGACAAAGAAAGGCTGACCTGAAAGCTCGATTGCGGCAATATCGCCTGGCGCTCCAGGCGCAAGCGTTACCTCGCCAGGACCACCCCGCGCTGTAAACGTCGAGACAAACGCTGACTCACCTCCAGCCGCGCGTTTGATGGCGCCAAGAAATCCGCCCTTCATTTGTGACTGAAGCTCGATATTTGCCGACATTGAGACCATTGCCCCTGCCTCTGCCTGGATCGACTGTTCAGGTTGCAGTTGAAGAATTGCCAGTGAGAACGAAGGCTGATGAAGAACTTCGTACTGATAACCTCTGCCCTGGCCCTTTGAATCAGGGTCGATATTAATGCTATGGCCAGCAGCTGTTGAAGTTGGTCCGCCTGGAGCCAACCTATTGCCGCACGCTCCGCAAAATGTTGAACCTTCGATGAGCTGAGTTCCGCATCTTGGACACTTCATACAACCACCCCAGAAGATTTTCTTTTTATAATTTCGACAGCTTCATCAGGTGTCAAGGCAAAATCTAAAGCGGTTAGATCCGCATCACTAACCGCCAGACAGTCTTGCCATAACTTTACGACCGGGGGCCAACACTCACCGAGTAGGACCAAAGGGCGTGGCTCAATTACTTTCGTTTGAATCTTGTTCCAAACTAACGATAATTCAGTAACGGTGCCCATACCACCGCGCAGAGCGACGAAGCCAACCGAACGGGTGATGAGGCGTTGCAGCCGTTCATAAAAGTGCGGCGTCGCAACTTTGTCAGTCAAGAATCGGTTTGGTTCGTGTTTGAACTGGTTCATCACAATCCCCAGCACTCTTCCACCAGCTTCGCGGGCTCCTCGACTCGCGGCTTCCATCACTCCCAGGTAACCACCAGTACAAATAGTAAAGCCCGCCTGGGCCAATAAAGACCCAACCTGTCGCGCCTGAACATACTCTGGATCCGACTCATGACACTTCGATCCCCCAAAAATTGTCACGATGCGCTCTGCCGGTTCGCTCATTTCACGACCCCAGCGCTCAGCATTAGCGAGCCATTCCGCTTGTAAAGGAGATAGTCTTCGCGAGTTTTGAATGAACCACCGGCGTAATCATCTGGTACTGGAGCAGGGTCATACAATCGTTGATCCTTAATATTAACGAAGCCCAGTTGCTCAAGCATCGAACGATAGTCGGGAATACCTAACAGATGGACCGGTACCTTAAGGTTGGGAATCCATTGATGAGAAGGACTATTTTCGAGATACAGGTCAATCACTGTAACGAGAAGGCCGCCACTTTCGAGCACACGCTTTATTTCTCGTAAAGCGGCAACCATATTTGAGTAATAATAAAGCGATTCCATCGAGAACACATGCGTAAATTCGCCATCTCTGAATGGCAGAGATTCCGCGCTTGCGAGCTCGTATCGCACGTTTTGATATGCGGCCGATGAGGCACGCGCGACCTCAACCATTTCATTAGAAATATCTATTCCTGTCACTCGACCTTGCGCCGCTTTGTCTGCGATACAACGGGTGGCCCATCCGGAACCACATCCCACATCCAACACGCGCGCAGCCGGTGGGATATTCATCAACTCGATAGCTTGAACGCCAATTGGACGATGGCCTTGTTCCATGCTTTCTCCGCGTCCGTCGCGCGCCCATTCATTGAATTCCAATCTTAAGTGTTCATCTTTTTTGACAGCAGCACTTTCCATTTTGTTTAGTCTCCAGAAACAGAGGTACAAGCGAAGTGGTGTTCTCAGAAAACACACTTTCGCCACTTCATTTTTGCTTTGGAAAAGCTAACGCGATTAGATCTGATTACGGGCGAATACGATAAAGCATACGGGGGAATGGTATCGTTTCGCGGATATGTTCGATGCCGCACATCCACGCGGTACATCGTTCGATCCCCATACCGAAACCGGCGTGCGGAACCGTACCATAGCGTCTCAGGTCCAAGTACCACTGAAAAGCCTCTTCGGGAAGTTCATGAAGTGCGATCTGTTCGCGCAAAAATTCGAGGGACGTCGCACGCTCACCGCCGCCAATGACCTCGCCATAGCCTTCGGGTGCCAATACGTCGACCCCGAGCGCAAGCTCCGGACGATCAGGATCACGAGCCATGTAGAAGGCTTTGACCGCTGCCGGGTAGTGATGGACCATGACGGGCTTATCGAACTGACTGGAAATATATGTTTCGTCAGGTGCTCCAAAATCACCACCCCACTCGAATTTGGTGTCGAGTAAACCCTTCTCGAACCCGTCCTGGAGCATCTTCACCGCGTCGTCGTAATGGACCCTGGGAAATGGCGCGATAATGGACTCTAATTTGGCCGGGTCGCGTTCGAGCACTTTTAGCTCTTCTTTTCGATCTTCAAGCACGCGCACAGCGATATACGACAACATGCGCTCGGCCAGGCTGAATACGTCCTCGAGCGTGGCATATGCCATTTCCGGCTCGACCATCCAAAATTCAGTAAGGTGGCGGCGAGTCTTCGACTTCTCGGCACGGAACGTTGGACCAAAACAGTATGCTTTACCAAACGCCGCCGCGGTCGCTTCGTTGTATAGCTGACCCGATTGAGTCAGATACGCTTTTTCCCCCTCGAAATAGTCGACCTCAAAAAGCGTGGTCGTTCCCTCGCACGCCGCCGGAGTAAAAATTGGAGAGTCGCAAAGTGTGAAACCGTCGTTGTCCAGGAAGTTTCGTACTGATTGGACCACGGTGTGGCGAACTTTCAATACAGCATGTTGCCGACGGGACCGCAACCAGAGATGGCGATGGTCCATCAGGAACTCTGTGCCATGCTCCTTCGGTGTAATCGGGTAGTCGTGTACTTGCTGCAAAACCTGGCTACTCAAGACATCGATTTCATAGCCTCCGGGGGCACGGCTATCTGCGCGAACTTTGCCTCGCATGATGACCGCTGACTCTTGACCGGCAGCCTTCAACGTGTCCCATTCCTCGGGACTAACGTTAGCCTTCAAGACTACGCATTGGACTACTCCGGTGCCATCACGCAGTTGCGGAAAGAGGATCTTGCCGCTGGACCGCATGTTGTACAACCAGCCTTTGAGAAGTACTTCTTGACCCTCGTGCGCTGAAAGTTGATTGATATAGGTCTGTTTTTCGGAAGTTGAAGCAGTTGATGGCGTCGTCATTGATAAAAAATTACGTGGGATTAGTAAACTCGTTCGCGCAACATACGTCGTAAGCTGGGAAATCTTTCCAACCAGTCTGCCGCTTGAAGTACGATTCTTAAAGTTGGGTGAATAAACTGTTCATAGAATGGACCGCGTCCACAAACCGCGGTCTGATACGAAAAGGTGCCGATGGCTTTCAGACCACGCTGTATCGTCATCAGGCGAAACTCTTGAGCAAACTCGTCGGGGTCAAGGACTGGGAGTCCCTGCCGGCGTCGCTCATCCAGAAAAAACAGCCGGTGAGCTCTCAATTCGGCAAGCGATGGGGGGCAGGGTTGACGGTCCAATAGGAACGAAACGAGATCATAAGTAGCCGGACCCATTCTCGCGTCCTGGTGATCAATAATCCTAAGCTTGTTCTTATCGTCAACCATCAGATTCGCCGCATGATAGTCTCGGTGACATAACACTCGCGGAGCAGCAGCTAATTCGGCCGCGATGTCGTTCAACTCGGCTTTCAGTTCCGCAATCTCTCCATGGCGCAATGTATCGTGCCGCAGGCTGCCAAAGTAATGCTCGACAAAGAAATCCAACTCCCAGGATAGTTTTGCTTCGTCGAAAGCTAAACGGCTTGCAATTGAATGGGTCTCGATTGCGTGCTGAGTCGCACCTTGAATCTTTGCGATCAGCGAAATCGCTAATTCCTTGAACTCATCGCAAGTCTCGTCTGGCTCAGCATCAAAGATCTGGAATAGCTGCCGATCGCCGAGATCTTCCTGGATGATTATCCCCTCAGTGCCGTTCACCTCGAATACCTCGGGAACTGGCAGCTTAGCGGCATGGAACAGTCGGGTGACATCCAAATATGGATGAAATTCAGGATCAAACGGTTCCGGATATACAGCCGCTATCCCGGCACCCTTTTTCCAAGGCACTCGAAAGTATTTTCGGGTGGAGGCGTCAGGCGTTAGTGGAACAATCTCTCCGGCCGCGCCACCGTGCTCAGTGATGAACCGAGCTAGTCTTTCGGATGTGGGAGACTCAAATGCGTTAGGAATCACCTGTGTAGCTGAGCTCATCAGTGAATTGAAGTTCGGCAAATTATACGAAAACCGAGACTTAAACCTGGTAGCTTTCGTCCTAGGACCCGTCTTGACGTGGCGTCGGATTGTATCACCCGCTGAGCGGCACAACAAAACTTTCGCCTTGGAAAAAGCCCTTTTGGGCTTTTTCCGGAGGTACCGCAGCTTCGATGAGCTTCCTGGGAACCACTACGGCATTCCGGATAGTGTCATTTTGGAGAATATGCACATTGTCCGCCAACACCGCCCTTTCAACATTTGCGCCTTCGTCAACCGTAACATTATTCCACAATATTGACTCCGAAACCGTTGCAGTCGCAGCCATTTGCAGGCCTTTACCCGCTGAAAAAGCTAAGCCTTGCTCCCTCAACATCTCAACACTAATGTCGAGATATCGTTGCAATGTCGACAGCTCTCTCCATTTGCCTTCAGCCACATGCGCCGCCACGATCTCACCATTGCTGATTGCCTTGGGATAAACGTCAGTGACCGAATGAGAAAACACACCTCGCGGTATGTAGTCGAAGATTCTCGGATTGAGGATTTGTATTCCAGTAAACATTAACGGTGGACACTCACCTCCGGCGACCGGCATCCCGCCAAACCTGGTCACGCAACCATCTTTAGTTTCAACAATGCTAAAACGTTCATAGCGAGAATTGGTAAGGAGGACGAGAGTGGCCAGAGCATTGAGACTTTGATGACTCCTAATGGCATTCGTCAGGTTGATGTCGGTAATGATCTTGCCATTGATGACGATGAAAGTATCATCTTCTAAATAGTGGCGCGCGTTGTCCAAGGCCCCACTTGTCCCCAGAATTACAGGCTCCTCAACGTAGTGCAGCTTCACGCCAAACCTCTGGCCATCACCAAGCGCTTCACGGACTGAGTTCGGGCGATGATGAAGATTGACAACTATTTCATCGACACCAAATGAAGCAAGATATTCAGCGACATAGCCGACTAAGGGCTTCCCAAGTATGGGAATGGCTGGTTTGGTCCGATCTTCGGTCAGTGGCCATAGACGAGTGCCATAACCGGCCGACAATATCATTGCTTTCATGTGGCGTGTTCAGCGGGTGGGGTTCTTTGGAGATCAAGAGCTCTGAGATTCCAGAACTCTGGTCTCAGGACGCCTTCGAAGCGTCTCTCATCATTAAATCAAACGTACCCGGTGCTACTTTTCGAAAACGGGTGTTTCGATTGAGCGACACGGCTACGCTGATGGTCGGGTTTTGTCCAGTAAACTTAAACCCACCTTCAAGCAGTCGATTATAGATTTCATTAACGTGCAGCGGTGCCCCTTCTTCGCGCAGCAAGAGGGTCACAGCTTGAGGTATGGTTCTGTCCATAAAACGATCGCTCAACGCTTCGACGTTATTCCGAACAGTGGGAATCTGGGCTCGTCTTTCAATTGCCGTTTGATTACGAACTGGGCCTGGCGATTGTCTCATGGCGGCTTCCAATTCCGCATCCGAGGGTAAGCCCAAAGAAAGATTGCCAGATGCCAGGACGGATGAGAGGAGCCGATAGATGGCGGCCTCAGTCTGACTCGCTAGCGTGTCAAGCTCGGCCAATTCTGCTCGAACTGAATCGGCCTCGGTCTCGAGCTCACGAAGACGGGCGGCCAGATGCATGCGAGCCGCGCGCGATTGGCGCAAGCTCTGTTCTAGCCGCGAAAGCAAATTTTCGTTAGGCCGGTCCATCACGGGCAAATTCTAGGGCCGATTTCTGCTTTGCACAATAGAAATGATTTAGCGGTCGCGATTGAGCACGTACGCCGGCAGCGCTCGAAGCGACAACCCGTAAGGAGTGTCTGGCAGTACATCAAGAGCATTCTGCGCCGCTTCAGCGTATTCACGGGCGCGAAGCCTGGTAGCTTCGAGAGCTCCTGATTTTAGTACCGCATCAAATAAATCCTGCTGGGCCACGCGATCATAGGTGCCGTCAGACAAGACGTTTTGGACCATATCACGAGCGCCGGGGTTTTCGGCGAGCAATAGAATTAGCGGTAAGGTCACTTTCCCACCCAACAAATCCGCTCCGGCAGCCTTTCCAAGAACATCTTCACTGGCCGTGAAATCAAGTAGATCATCGGTCAGTTGAAAAGCTGTACCAAGCTTGAGACCGTATTCACGCAGTGCCTTGCGCTTCTCTTCGTCAGCACCACCCAGGATTGCTCCAATTTCACAACTGGCACTGAATAGATAGGCCGTCTTTCTCTTTAAAACATCGAGGTAGTGCGCTTCAGAAACGTCGGCGCAACCAAGGGTCGTGAGCTGTAACAACTCGCCCTCGGTCATTTTTCGGGTGACATAAGTGAGAATGTCGAGGATTGGGAGCGATCTCTCGGATAGGCTGGTCTCGAAGGCAGACATGTAGAGCCAATCGCCCATCAACACTGCAGTCTCGTTTCCGTATAAGGTATTGATTGTCGGTCGATTGCGACGAGTATCTGCCTTGTCGATTATGTCGTCGTGAACGAGTGTAGCCGTATGGAGGAACTCCATCACGGTCGCCATCCTGATGGAATTGTGCCGGCCTCCTGCGCCTCCAACCGCATAATTGGCGAGGATGGTCAACGCGGGTCTGACTCTCTTACCGCCTGAGCGCCGCAGATAATCGCCGAGGTAGGCGATAACCTGAACGTTCGAACTTGCTTGTCGCTCGAATTCCGTCTCGACTTCTTCGAGCTCGCGAGAGATAAGCGCAAAAATGCGACGCGCTGAGGTCCGGGCTTCTTCTTCGAGAGCTACTGTGTGACCAGACAAAGTCATTTTTAGTTTGAGCGATAATTCGTGAACTGCATGTGAATGCCAAAATCGTGCTCTTTCAGCTTCCCAATAATGTCCTGCAAAGTATCTCGATCTTTACCGGAGACTCTCACAACATCCCCCTGAATCGAAGATTGGACCTTTGCCTTACTGTCCTTGATAAACTTTACAACCTCTTTTGCCTTTTCCTGCGGAATTCCCTGCTGAATTTCCGCCCTCTGGCGAACTGTTCCTCCGGCAGCCTGTTCAACCCTACCGTAGCTCAGGGCTTTCAGCGGCACCCCACGACGCACTAGCTTCTGCTGGAGGATATCATTCATGTTTCGAAGTTTTGTCTCGTCTTCTGCCGTTAGCACCAGATCGGTTTTCTCCAGGACCACGTTCGCCGCACTTCCCTTGAAATCAAAACGTTGTCGCACTTCCTTAACCGTTTGGTTAAGGGCATTGACAACTTCCGCGGTGTCAACTTGAGAAACGATATCGAAAGAATTCTGTTGAGCCATTGGTCCTTTTTGAGTCTTTTCGTTACTGAAGCTGAGAATACCATCAAAAAGCGGCATGTGAAAGTTATCGCTTAGTCTAGCGGCCGACCGAGTGCCAACGGCACGACAGAAGGTAGCCAGGGGTGAAGCGCAGCGTAACCCCTGGGATAACAGACAGTTTTTGCAGAGCTCTGAAAAAGCGACAGAAGGCATCTTGATCCGCAAATTCTGTCGCCCTTCCAGGGCTCCAACTCGTTGGACTACTCATCCAGGGGTTCGCTTCGCTTCACCCTGGCTACCTTCCTCAGCGCCTTCGGCGCTCCCCCACCTAGGACTTGACCTTGAATTCTTGCTTGGCCATTGACTATCGAAAAATAAAAACTTCTCAACTTCAAATCTCAAACAGTTTTTCGAAGTTGTTCGTCGTCAACTCCGCGATGTCGTCGAAATGCTTATCGTGGATCTCACTAATGCACTTTGCCACCTCGACAACATGTGCAGGCTCATTCCTCTTGCCGCGAAATGGAATAGGTGACAGGAAGGGACAGTCAGTTTCTACCAAAAGCCGATCCAGCGGAACGATTCGCGCTACGTCTCTTAGTTCCTGGGCCTTCTTGAAGGTGATGATGCCCGAGAATGAGATGAAAAATCCCAGATCCAGCGCCTTGCGTGCCAGCGTTTCCGAACCGCTAAAGCAGTGAAACACTCCTCGACGATTCGAGCTCGAATACTCTCGCGTCAGAATCTCTATGGTTTCCGCTTCAGCCTCGCGAGTATGAATGATCACCGGCAGACCGCAACATTGAGCGGCGAGAAGCTGTTTCGCAAAAACAGCCATCTGAATATCGCGTGGTGAGTTGTCGTAGTGAAAGTCGAGTCCGATCTCACCCCACGCAATTACTTTGGGGCTAGACTTAATCAGCGACTCAGTCTTGAGTTCCGCTGCGTCGTCATAAAGGCGAGCATCGTGAGGATGAGTTCCGATAGCGGTATAAACGAAATCGACGGTTCGCCCTAACTCGACAGCCCGATCAAAAGCGTCACTGTGAGGATCTCCGGTGCCCACGTTAAGAATTCTCGTAACGCCAGCCTGTTGAGCGCGTTCAAGGACCTGTTGCCTATCTTGATCGAACTCAGGACCATCGACATGCGCGTGCGAGTCTATCAACATAGAGGCAGATCACTTCAGGCGAGCACCGTTCGGGACGTCTTCGGTAAAAGTCGCAATGACAGGACGTCCTTCTGGTCCATATGACGCGGCCACCACCATTCCCTGTGACTCGTAACCACGTAGCTTTCGCGCCTTAAGATTGGCAACAATAACAACCTTGCGCCCAATCAATTTTTCCGGCTCATAGTACTGCGCGATCCCTGCCAGGATCTGTCGCGGCTGCTCTTCGTCAAGATCGACTTTGAGTAAAAGAAGTTTGTCGGCTTTAGGAATACGCTCGGCCGACAAGACCTGGCCCACACGCAAATCGACTTTTGAAAAATCATCAATCTCGATGAAACTTGTGACTCCTATACCATCTGCTTCAGTTGCAGGTTGCGAAGGAACCGTTGGCGCTGTGCCGGTAGAAGCTTTGGCAACTTCGACTGCGTCCGCCTGGGTGGCATGCTCACCACGAGGCTTGGTCTGCGCGGCTATTTCTGCCATTGTTTTAGCCTTATCGATACGAGGAAAAATGGGTTTCACTTCCCCTAAGACGGAGCCTTCGGGCAATTCACCCCATTTCAAGTTAGCTGGGTTGATTTGAGATGGGGATCCGCTCAGTCCAAGCTGATTCCAAACATCATTTGCCGCTGCGGGCATAACTGGATAAAGCAGAACTGCTAACCAGCGTAATGTTTCCGCAGCCCGATAAAGAACCGCATTCAAGGTCTGTCTCTGATTTTCGTCTTTGGCAAGATCCCAGGGTTTCGCATCAGTGATCATCTTGTCGACCCGAGAGACGATAGACCAGGCAGTCTCGAGCGCTTTACTAAAAGCAAAACTCTCGAAAAATTGCAGATATTGATCGCGAGCAGTTTCGATGAAGCCGGATACTGTCGTCTCGTCGGTATCAACTCCTGTCCTTTTAGCGAGCAGGAGTTTGTCCTCCGATATTTGTCCGGAGGGGATGTGCTTATCGCAGTAACGATCAATCATCGTCAGAGTTCGACTTGATAAATTACCCAGCCCACTCGCCAGATCACTGTTGGTCCGATCTATTAGACTCTCGTATCCGAAACGGCCATCCTGTCCGAACACCATCTCGCGTAGGCAAAAGTAGCGCACGGCATCGATGGGAAAGTGCTGCTGCAGAATATCCAACTCGATCGTGTTGCCTATCGTTTTAGACATCTTTCGTCCATTCGGATCGAGCCACATTCCGTGCGCGACAATTCCACGAGGCAATTCCACGCCTGCCGCTAACAAGAACGCCGGCCAATACACCGCGTGAAAGCGAAGGATGTCCTTACCAACGACATGGAGAGCGGGCCAATACTTTTCAAAGCCGGCAACCTTCTCTCGTTCCTTGTTACCAAACCCGATTGCGGTTATGTAATTAGAGAGCGCGTCAAACCAAACGTACATCGTGTGATCCGGATCATCAGGTACCGGTATGCCCCAACTCACTGACGACTTGCGTCGACTCACTGAGAGATCTTGCAAACCGCCGCGGACAAAACTCGCTACTTCGTTCCTGCGTGCCTCCGGTCTAACGAAATCCGAGCCCTCATAAACCGAAAGCAGTGCCTCGTCATAATCTGACAAGCGAAAGAAGTAACTCTCTTCCGAGACTCGATCGAGCGGAACCTCGTGGATCAAGCAGATCGGAGGTTCTCCTTCGACCTTCGACTTCACATATTCGTCTTCAGTCTTATAGGCCGCGCACGGCGCGCAGAACCACCCTTCATAGTGCCCTTTGTAAAGCGCATCGTTGCCTTTTGGAGTCTTGGCCCGTGCCACGCGGCGCCACAGTTCGCTTACTCCCTGGTAATGGAAAGGTTCGGTGGTACGCATGAAGATGTCATAGCCGCCATGTTCATAGTCCAACCCGAACTCTGCCGTCATTTTCTTGAAGTAATTGACTACGTAATCGGCCTGTTCTTTTGGGCTCCTGCTGTTCTTTTCGGCTGCACGTTCGATGTTGATTCCGTGCTCATCCGTGCCGGTCAGGAAATAAGTGTCGATACCGCGTTGTCTTTTCGAGCGAGCAATCGCATCGCAGATGATCATCGTATAAAGATGACCGAGGTGCGGAAGACTATTGGCATAGTAAATTGGAGTAGTTACGTAGAAGGTTTGCATATTCGATCGGTAATCTCGATTCAGGATCACTGGGTCGGAGTCTTGATACTTGATCCCGAACCTCGGCGTTTGTTTGCAAATTCGTCGCCCGGATTGAACTCAGGCTTCTGTGGCAAGTCGGCGATCTTGCGCCCGATTGCCAGGGCTATTTGCGCTTCTTGCATCATTCCTTTGAAATCCCAGGATGATCTCAACTCATCTGATGGTTGGTGATAATGCGCAGTGTTATAGGCTTTGAACTGTTCTTCGCCCCATTCCTTTGTATGGCCCACGTACTCGTTCCCTTCCTTCAAACTAATTGAAGGCACTCCTACCTTGGCAAACGGGAAATGATCCGAGCGATAAAAAGATCCTTGTTCGGGACGCGCATCTGCGGAGATCTTTAATTTACGCTCTTTCGCCACAGCTTCGACGACGGCCTTTAGACTAGAACGCTCGGCGCCGAGCGGAATGAAGTCACTGGTAACTCCAAGTACATTCATGGAATCCAGGTTTACGTTGGCAGCCGTTTTCTCGATCGGCACCACCGGATGCGTTGTATACCACTCCGCCCCAAGTAAGCCTTGTTCTTCGGCAGTCGGAAAGAGGAAGAGGATCGAACGCTTTGGGCGTTGCGCTAACGGCGTGCGCGCTAAAGTCTCCGCGATAGCCAAAACGCAGGCTACGCCAGAAGCATTATCGAGTGCCCCGTTATAAATGGTGTCGCCATCTTTGTTAGGAGCCCCGATCCCGAGGTGGTCCCAGTGCGCCGAGAATACGACGTATTCATCACGCAAGGCTGGATCACTGCCCATCAAGACGCCGACCACATTGGGTGCGGCGACTCGCTCTAATTCACTCCTAAGATCCAACTTCGCTTTCAGGCCAAGATTGATTGGTTGGAACTCACGACTGGCAGCCTGAGTTCGCAGTTTATTGAGATCCTGGCCCGCTAAACTCATTAACCGCTTGGCAGCATCGTCAGTCATCCATGAGCGGAACTGAAGGAACGGCGTTTGATCTTCAGCGGTGCGCTCGATATCGAAACGCCACGAACCATTCGACGTTCTAACGACACTCCAGGGATATCCCGCAGCTTGATCCGTGTGAAGCAAGATGACCCCGGCGGCGCCGCGACGAGCCGCTTCCTCATATTTATAGGTCCAACGTCCGTAGTACGTCAGGGCCTTTCCACCAAAAAGATTCGGTTCTTCAGTAGTTGGCGGCGGATCATTAACGAGCACCACGAGGACCTTGCCACGATAATCTTCCGGCTGGCCCTTGTAATCATTCCAACGCAGCTCTGGCGCTGAAATTCCGTATCCCACAAAAACCAGATCGGCATTGACAACAACTCGCTCTTTTTGCGCGCCGGTGAACGCCACAAAGTCTTCCGCGAAATTGAAAACCTCGGTGACCTTGGTTTTCGTCCCTGCCGCGGCGCCGGGATTAGAGGTGGAGTCATCGCTAACCATCAAGGTCGTACTCGGTTCGGCTTTCACTCCAACCAGCGCCACTGGCTGAAAAAAACTTCCATTCTTTTCAGCACCTTTTATTCCAACAGCCTCCAACTGTGACGCAATGTACTTCGCCGCGAGTTCACCTCCGCGCGCACCCGTACCACGACCTTCCAATAAGTCGTCAGCCAGAAAACGGATGTGAGCTTTCAATGTTGCTTCATTGATCGCTGAAGGTTGTGTAGCAACGCGCTGAGCTACCACTGCCGAGCTAGAGAGCAGCAGAAAAGTCAGTGCCCCGCCCAATATGAACTTCAAATGAAGAGACATATTTTAGAACCTCAATCTCTGCCCTTAATTAGTGCCATAGCTTCCGCACGAGTCCGAGGATCCGAGCGAAAACCACCCAGCACAGCGGATGTCACTGTTTTCGCATCCGCCTTTCTAACTCCACGAAGCGTCATGCAAGTGTGTTCAGCTTCGATCACGACCATGACACCAAGTGGTTTCAAACCTTCGAACAACGTGTTTGCAATGTCAGTAGTCAACCTTTCCTGAAGCTGAAGCCTTCGGGAGAACGTTTCCGCGAGGCGCGCCAACTTCGAAATCCCGAGAATACGGCCTCCTTTTGGAATGTAGGCGATGTGACACTTACCGACAAATGGCGCAAGATGATGCTCACAAAGCGATGCGATACTAATATCCTTCACGATGACCATTTCGTCGTGAGTATCTCCAGGTAACGGAATGACATGTTGCTGCGGATCTTCTCGCATCCCGGAAGTTAGCTCCGAATACATCTCTGCAACTCGGCGTGGCGTTTCTTGTAATCCCGGGCGTTCAGGATCTTCACCGATTCCTTCAAGGATCAAGCGAACGCCTTGAGCTATTAGGTCAAGATCGACCGGCGGTATTGTCTTTGTGTTAGGGTCTTTCCGTTCGGGAAACTTAGTGGCCATACGCTTTCTCTAAATCCGTTTCAACTGCGTTTCGTTGCGAGGGCAAACTTAACGGCTTCCTCAACTGTCTTAAGCGGTACATTTGCCGCCAGTGCTGCCGCCCGGCACTGCTCAAATTCTGGCATCTCGTTTACGACTCTGCCGTTTAAAAGAGCTACTTTAACATCTATCTGCCCATACTGTGTTTCGACGGGAATCACTGAACGTTGCAAAGCTCTCCTCAGGACCTCATAGCTTCGCACACCCAGAGTGGTCGTTTCGGTAAAAAGAAGATTCATCACAGACTCTCTGGTCTGAGCGTCACTGAGAATTGATAACAACACCCCAGGTCGATTTTTCTTCATCTGCACAGGTGTGAAGAAACAGTCCAGGGCACCCAATTCAAAGGCACGTTCCATGACATGTCCGACGATCTGTGGCGAGACGTCGTCTATATTTGTTTCGATCATCCACAAGCGCTTGTCTTGCGGGTTCTGGGGGTCCGTTTCACCAACCAACACCCGCAAGACATTCGGAAAGTCCTTGTACTCACGCGAGCCCGCCCCGTAGCCCGTTTGCTCAATTACCGTCTGCGGTATTGGACCATAGTGGTCACAAACGGAGGTGATGATAGCCGCGCCAGTTGGAGTCAATAACTCCCCTTTAATATCGCCCGAATA
>DATIBX010000861.1:0-5762 GCA_035457105.1 Pyrinomonadaceae bacterium | reverse complement strand
TGAAATCAGCAGAAGAGGTCGGCAGTGTAGTTATTGGAGTGTCGAACTCTCGTCCGGTTTATCTGCGGGACGTGAGTACCATTGAGGATGGCTCAGAAGAGCCTGTTGATTATGTGTTCTACGGCACCGGCGCAGGCGCTCACAGCGATGGGCCGTCTCAGACATCAGCATCAGGATCAACTGTCGCTCCAGCTGTCACAGTTTCAGTTTCTAAACGAAAAGGAACAAACGCAATCACAGTCGCCGACCATGTGATCGATAAGGTCGAACAACTAAAGGGTTCTCTTATTCCCGCCGACGTTAAGGTTGTTGTCACACGCAACTACGGCGAGACTGCCAGCGAGAAATCAAATGAACTCCTCCTTCACATGATGATTGCCGTTCTGTCAGTTTCGGTATTGATCTGGTTGGCCCTGGGCATTCGTGAATCGGGAATTGTCGCGACTGCGATTCCGGTAACTCTGGCGTTAACCCTTGCGGTCTTTTACTTCTACGGCTACACGCTCAATCGCATCACGCTTTTCGCCTTGATCTTTTCAATCGGAATTCTTGTGGATGACGCGATCGTCGTAGTCGAGAACATGGCGCGTCATTATGCGTTGCCGGAAAACCGTGATCGAGCGCGGGTTGACATTGCCGTTGAAGCAGTAGCCGAGGTAGGCAATCCAACTATCCTCGCCACTTTCGCCGTGATAGCGGCGATTCTGCCGATGGCCTTCGTCAGTGGCTTGATGGGTCCGTATATGCGACCGATTCCCGTGGGCGCATCCGCCGCGATGGTGTTTTCTCTCCTCGTTGCTTTCATCGTTACTCCTTGGGCCAGTCTTCGACTGCTCAAAGCTCACGAAACTCATAAGTCAAATGATCGCGAAGGGTGGACCACGCGAGCTTATCGTCGCGTTATGGGAAAGCTAATTCATGAACGTGTGTGGCGTCATGGATTTCTTGCCCTGGTCGCCTTGCTACTCCTGGTCTCGTTTTCGCTTGTTGGTTTGAAGTTTGTGCGCGTGAAGATGCTGCCCTTTGATAACAAGAGTGAATTCCAGGTAATTATCGATATGCCCGAAGGTTCAACCCTTGAACAGACGGCAGCTGTTACGCGAGATATATCCGACTATGTGCGAACAGTTCCGGAAGTCACTGACTATCAAATGTACGTGGGTACTGCATCGCCATATAATTTCAACGGGCTTGTGAGGCACTACTTCCTGCGGAGTGGACCAAATGTGGCTGACATACAAGTCAACCTCCTTCCCAAGGGTGAGCGAAAGTCGCAGAGTCACGACATAGCTAAACGCGTCCGTCCCTTTATTCAGAAGATCGCCGAGAAATATCAGGCACGAGTAAAAGTTTCAGAAGTTCCACCCGGCCCGCCGGTTCTGCAGACGCTGGTCGCTGAAGTCTATGGTCCAAATTATGAGCGACAGATTGAAGTCGCGCGTCAGGTCCGTGACATTCTTGATCGGACGCGTGGCGTTGTTGACGTCGATTCCTACATCGAAGACGAGCAGACGAAGTATCAGTTTGTGGTCGACACGGAGAAGGCCGCGTTGAATGGTGTAAGTGCTGAACAGGTTGCAGCCACACTGCGCATTGCAGTCGAAGGAGTTGAAGCCGGACTCGCTCACCTGCCGCGAGAGAAAGAGGACGTGCCGATTTTCCTGCGTTTACCACTGGCCGATCGATCCAGCATTAACGACCTCGAGCGCATAAAGGTAGCCGGTCAGCGAGGCAGTCTTGTGCCTCTTGGCGAACTCGTAAAAGCTGAGAAACGCGTTAACGAGCAAAGCATCTACCACAAAAATCTGATGCCCGTGGTCTACGTGACTGGTGACGTCGCCGGGGAAGAGGAAAGTCCTGTCTATGCAATCCTCAAGCTTAATCAGGCAATTGCTCAGCTAAAGCTTCCCGAAGGCTACAGCCTTGAGCGTTATGTAGCTCATCAGCCACTTACAACGGACAAATTAGCAATGAAGTGGGACGGCGAATGGCACATTACTTACGAAGTCTTTCGTGATCTGGGACTCGCTTTCGCGGCGGTACTGGTTCTGATCTACATCCTTGTTGTCGGCTGGTTCCAGTCATTCAAGACTCCGTTCACGATCATGGCTGCTATTCCGTTTTCACTGGTTGGAATTCTGCCCGCTCATGCCTTGATGGGCGCCTTCTTCACCGCTACCTCGATGATTGGGTTTATTGCGGGCGCCGGCATCGTTGTTCGCAATTCGATAATTCTCGTCGACTTCGTACAGTTGCGATTAAATCAGGGGATGTCCCTCGCCGATGCTGTCGTTGACGCAGGGGCCGTGCGTTTTCGTCCAATGATGTTGACCGCTGCTGCAGTAATTGTGGGTTCGGCAGTGATCTTGTTCGATCCGATCTTTCAAGGCTTGGCGATTTCATTGATGGCCGGCGAGGTCGCTTCCTTATTCCTGTCGCGTATGACTGTCCCGGTACTGTTTTATTTGAGTGAGCGCAAGAAATATGAAAAGCCGCCACCCCCGCAGGAGGTACTCACACCAACACAAGTCTCTGTGATTGAGCAACCCGCTGGCGATGCAGAGCATGTGCCGGTTGTTGAATCAACCGCGCACAGAGCGTTGACTCCCAACGAAGTACAAAGACTCATCGAGCAAGGAGCGTTGGTTTTAGACATTAGAACTCCGGTAGAGTTTGGCGTGTCCCACATTCCAGGCGCTGTTAACATCTATTTGTACGGTGACTTCACAGATTGCGCACGCGCGCTACTTCATCCGTCGTTGCAGTTCGTAATTGTTGCTCATGATGTTGCCGAGATGAACGTCGCTGCGACAAAACTGGCCCAACTAGGAATCGCAGACGTAAAGGGATTTCTCGACGGCGGCATTTACGCTTGGCGACAGACGGAGTTTCCTGTCGAAACCCTCGCCCAAATATCAGCTGACGAGTTATATAACATGCTCGACGAAGACGGTTTGCAGATCGTGGATGTGCGACAGCCAAACGACTACGCGCGTGGTCATGTGCCAGGTGCAGTCAACGTTCCTATTTCAGAACTGAGCGTAAGCCTCTCAAAGCTTGATACTCAGCAGTCAGTCGTGCTCATGTCATCGGAAGGTAACCGCTCCAGTACCGCCGCGAGCATACTCGTGCGCCAAGGCTTTCATAAAGTCTTTTTCGTGGTCGGTGGCATGAGGGCCTGGATTGAAACGGGCTATGCTGTAGAAGAGTCCAGTGTTCGAGAAACTCAAGGAGAAGCGTGAAGGTAGAAGAATACCTGCTTGTGTTCATCGGCAACCTCCGAAAAAAACTTGAATCAGATACCTTGAACAAGCGCTATCTTCTGACTGAGCCATGGATCGGCTACGGCTTTAACCCCTCCGGTACTCAAGTCTTCACTTCTCGCAACGGAGCTCACCGTTCTATGGCAGCCCTCACGCGCTCCCATCTTTATAAACTTTTTATGAACTCTTTACACCATCTTTATAAGCAAAACCGTAATCTTCCTTAGTTGACAATTTGTCTGCCGAAGCTACTCACGTTGCGACTGTTCGCTGAGGAGTGGCGCGGGGGAACCAGTTGTCTCGCAAATCGCGAGACATGGGGCGAATCGTGTGCACCACGTAGGATACTTCTTAGTCCGAGCCCGTCAGCTAACCTCGCAGGCTAGGAGAAGGGCACGAATATACGTCTTGGAAAAGGCGCGGAGCGTGTGCTTCGCGCCTTTTCTCTTTGGCGTGCGTGGGCACGGACTATGACGCCTGAATCTTCATTGCTAACGATGAAACTGACGCCACATCTCGTCATGGAGCAAATACATCTTCATGGCTGGACCTGGACGGCTGCTGGGGCCGTCTGCGGATTGTGCTTTGGCATGCTCTCATCACTCGTTGGTTCAATTTTGACCGCGATCGCATGGGTTACAGGGCCAAATTGGCATGGATTCTTCATTCAGCGTTACGGCACCGTACTGCTCTTTCTAACGATTCCACTTCTTATTTTCGGCGCACATTGTCTCGATTTGATGGACAAGCAGGACGAAGAGGCTAAAGGCCGTCGTCCCAATGTCGAGTAAGAAACAAAGGCTTCGAAATGAGGAGAGAAGCGATGACCTGGAAAGATATCAAAAGAGCAGTGTCAGAAGCGGGAGTTGGTGAGGACGAAGAGATCACTCTCATTCAGTGTGAAAACGAGAACGGCGATCACACGTTTCAAAAAGTGAGATTGGGTAAGGCGCTGAAGCTGGCGGAAAACGTCTCAGCCGAGAAGATGCGTGAAGCTGCGGAAGGTTGTGCGGTCTAACAGCTGATCTTTGACACGAACGAGGTAACAAGCAAAGGAAAGAAGGTGAAGATTCAACGGCATTACTTTACCAGGGGATTTAGCATTGTGTTTTTGGTTCTGATTTATGGAGCGACGTCTCTAGTTCACGGACAGCAGACAATCTTTAACGTTCCCACCACTGACGTGCTTGATAAAGGCAAGGTCTACGCGGAGTTGGACGCGAGCTTGAAGCCAACCGACGGCGCTGCAGTACCGAAATTTTCCTCGTTTGTCCCTCGCGTAGTTGTTGGCGCAGGGAGTCGAATGGAGATCGGATTAAACATTACCGGCAACATTCAGCCTGGACCAGACTCGACTACGCTGGTGCCAACCATCAAGTGGAAACCTTATCAAGGCAAGGATAACTGCTGGGCTTTTGTTGTCGGTGACAACCTATTCGTCCCCGTACGTAATCGTGATTACAACGCCGGCAACTACGTTTATGCCGAGATGAGTAAGACATTCAAGAGCGGAACAAGAATCACATTTGGGGGATATGACTTCACCAAGAATGTGGTTTCGTCCGCGAATCGAGCCGGTGGGCAATTTGGTTTTGAACAACCCCTAAACAAGAAGATCACATTTGCCGCCGATTGGTTCACGGGCAAACACAGTTCCGGCTATTTCACGCCCGGAGTCATGTTCAAGCTTGGTCCTAAGGCAACCGGTTACGCTGCCTACTCGATCGGAAATACAAACGTGTCGAATGGAAACCATTTCTTTCTGTTAGAGGTTGGTTACAACTTCAATTGAAAAGCAAGATGTTTAGTATTCAACGAAAACAGTCAAAAGCGACGCCGTGGTCAAGGCGGTCTAAGCTGCGTTGGAGCGTTCTCTTGAAGGATCTCAGTTTTCTAGCTTCTGTCTTGATCGCGCGGCTCATGGTCTGGCGGGTGCTTCGTCGCTTGCGCAGCGAGCGCTCCGCCCGCCTCAAGCGCATTAGGTTGGTACCAGACGAACACCACAAAAGGATAAATGGGTAATTTGCTTTGTGCAGAATTAGGAGACTTCAATGCTGGATCTGATCTTTATCGCTACGACAATTGTTTTCTTTTTGATCGCGTTGGCCTACGTGCGCTTTTGCGAAAAACAATACTGAGAGGAACCGTGATGAGCTTCGAAACTATTTTGTTACTGGTGGTATCAGCGCTGCTGCTCATTTATTTGACCTACGCGCTTTTGAAACCGGAGAAATTCTGAAGTGCAGAGCGCTGAAGCAGAAGGCACAAGGCAGGAAGCAGCAAACAACCCGTTCTAACGCCAGCTTCCTGTTCGCTGCCTCTGCTTATTGAGGATTCTTATGACGTTTAATGGTTGGTTACAAATTCTGGTCTACTTTTTGTTGCTGCTCGCGGTGACAAAGCCGCTTGGAATTTTCATGACGCACATCTTCAATGGTGAGCGCACATTTCTTCATCCCGTGCTGCGGCCGATTGAGCGTCTTACCTATCGATTGACCG
>DATIBX010000860.1:0-14095 GCA_035457105.1 Pyrinomonadaceae bacterium | reverse complement strand
AGCTCGATAGTAACCAAGGGAATGGAGTGGTCCTCCATAACTATGACCTCCAAACCGTTTGGCAGCTGCTGCGAGATGATCTTGGCTTCAGGAATCTTTGTCGGACTCGAGGCAACCGCCGTTTGTCGAGTCTGCGCCGGTTTTGCAGCTGTTTGTTGGTTTGGAGCACCGCTTGCCAGATTGACAGGCAGCACCAGGCACAAGAGGAGAGAGAGAAGCAAAAGCTTTCGTTTCACAAAGAATCTCCGATTCGTAGAACCATTAGTCTGTAGCGGGGAAATCCGTAAGCCTTTTCGATTCCGTTTCAGCCCAAAGAGATGTCAGATGTGACAACGATTCCGGCCTATTAGTTTGGCACGCCCCCCGATTGCGAGGTTAGCGTGAAGGAAGAAAATAGACAACAGGCCGCGCGGTGCGAGGAATTTCCGGGATTCTCTGTGCGACCTCTGTGTTCTTGGTGCCTCGGTGGTGGAATCTTTCGTCTCTTATATAACCACCGAACCATAAAGAACACAGAGGTGGCACAGAGAAAATGACAGACTGAATCAAAACCCACGACCTGTAATCTGGTAAGCCCCCGTCAAAAAAGGATTCGTCAACCGCTCTTCACCAATCGTGGTCACTGGTCCATGACCTGAATAAACTTCTACATCATCGTCCAGGGTGAGGAGCTTTGTTTTGATCGAATTCATCAATTCTTCGGTCGAACCTCCCGGCAAATCTGTCCGACCAACCGAGCCAGCAAACAAAACATCTCCGACAAATACTTTGCGCTCACTTCTTTCATAGAGCACCACATGTCCCGGAGTGTGACCAGGACAGTGCCGCACTTCAAACTCCAGCGTTCCCACTTGATATTTCTGGCCGTCAGTCCAGTATTCATCAACCGGCGGCGGCGTTTCGAATGCAAAGCCGAGAGCGGCCCAGCGGCTCCGCGGAATGCCGAGCCACGACGGCTGTTCGGGCAGCGCTTGAAACATCAGTTCATCAGCCTTGTGCAAACATATCTTTGCATCAGGCTGTAACTTCTTGAGAGCCGTCACACCACCTACGTGATCAAGATGAGCATGTGTTAAACCGATAGCTTGTAAGGTAAGGTCTCGTTGTTGCAGCATTTCTACAATCACGTCGGCTTCATCGCCCGGATCAATGCAGATTGCTCGCTTTGTAGTTTCACAACCCAGAATTCGAGTGTGCTGCTGAAATGCAGTGACGGTCAGTTGTTCAATAATCATCGCGTTAAGTTTCGCTCCGAAAATCCACCCACAATCATAAACTTCCAACTTACCTTTGAATTTTTGCAACCCCAGGGATAATACTTACACCAAACAGGAAAGCACAAAGACTGGTATTAGAGTTTATGCCCATAAGTAGCTCCTCAGCACCGCTCGCAGCCGTACTCGACGAACTCACCATTGAGGGGGCAGCAGAGCTGACTGAACACCTCGAGAACGGATCTTTAAAATGCTTTGCCTGTGGCCACCGTTGCCTGATTAATGACGGCAAGCGCGGGATCTGTAAGGTTCGGTTTAATGAAGGTGGTGAACTGCGCGTGCCAGCCAACTATGTCGCAGCCCTGGCATGCGACCCGACCGAGAAGAAGCCCTTCTTTCATGTTCTACCTGGTTCAGACACGTTGACTTTTGGAATGCTAGGATGCGATCTGCATTGCGCTTATTGTCAGAACTGGCTCACCTCTCAAGCGCTGCGTGACGACTCAGCCGGGACAAAACCTACATTGGTTTCAGCGGAACGATTGGTGACAATGGCCCAAGCGTATGGAGCATCGATTGTCGGAAGCAGCTATAACGAACCTCTAATTACGGCGGAATGGGCTGTCGACGTTTTTATGAAAGCGCGACCAGCTGGTTTCAAGACTGCATTTATCTCGAACGGGAACGCCACTCCACAAGTGCTCGATTATCTTCGTCCCTGGACCGACTGTTACAAAATCGATCTCAAATCCATGAGTGACAAAAACTATCGGAAGCTTGGTGGTGTAGTCGACAATATTCTCGATACCGTAAAGATGGTCCATGAGCGTGAGTTCTGGGAGGAGATCGTGACGCTGATTATTCCCGGCTTTAACGACTCAATTGACGAACTAAAACGAGCAGCGGATTTCATCGCCAAGGTTTCGCGCGATATCCCATGGCATGTGACTGCTTTTCACCAGGATTACCGGATGACGGAGAACTCGAACACAACTGCGGAACAGTTGATTGCGGCTTGTGAAATCGGACGCGAGGCTGGACTCAACTATGTATACGCAGGAAACTTACCAGGCAAAGTCGGGCGCTGGGAACACACTTACTGTCCAGGCTGCGAGGAATTGTTGGTCCAACGTTACGGATATGTAATTCGTCAGGTAAAAGTTACGAGTGAAGGTAGATGCCCGAAGTGCCATACCTTGATTCCCGGAATCTGGAAGTAACTTCGGGCTCTTGTATCAACTTAATCTAGCTAACAAGACTTAGGGTTGCTTAGCCGGACTCGGTTGAGTTGTTGATGGACTCTGCGCCTTTGCGGGTGGCTTTGGAGCTTCGGTAGCTGGCGTTGGATTTTCGATCTTGGTAGTTTGCGACGCCACCGCCTGCCAGATACCGTTGCGGCGCATATAAAGATCTGTAAATCGATATTCTCCACTAATATCTCGTGATCTATTGGTCTGAGGATCTTTAACTTTCCCGTTTTTAATGACCGCGCGGCCGTTAATGAAGGCTACATTTTCATCAAGTACTGTGACCTTCGGTTCCAGTAAATCCCACGACTCGGCAGTAATTGTTCCCGATTCGATGGACGCTATCTCATCCGACTTAGTTCCCACGGTCCCGTCGGGATAGACCATCACCACATCATCGGCAACGATGCGTTTTACGGGTTCCGAGTTATGAGCTTGAGACGCAGCGGCCCACTCGCGTTCCAGTTTGAGTATTTCTGCTGAAATTGCAGCGGTGTCCACTGGCGGCTTAGTCGCGTTCACATTTGCACTTCTTGCCGCATCGCGATTTGTATCGGGCGCAGCTGGTTGACACCCTGCCGCCATCAAAACAACGAGTAAGCCTAAAATTGAAATGGTTGTCGACAACACATTTCTGGTCATGTGAATTTTGAACTCCTTGCAAAAGTTTAAGAGGTCACCGGCTAAAACTTGGTCCAAAACGTTCCGGTGTTAGAAGAGATCGAAGCCGACTGGCAACTCAGCTTCTACGACAAAGCGCTGAATGAGTCAATAGGTGTCAGGATCATTCGATAATTATGATTTGAGAATTGATAAATTTTTTGTTGACCCTTTTTAAATACTGGCGCGCAGCCTGTGTTACTGGCATCTTCCCACTCGCAACCAGAAATTCTCAAATCTCAAATCATCATTATCAAATAATCCGCTTCAAACCTTTCGGACCCGACCCTGACCTCTGATCCCTGACTTCTCATCGCTCCTACCCCTAATACTGTTGACATTCCAAATTCTTCGGGATTATTGTTCGCCAGCAAACGAGCCTGGGGATCTTCATTGCGGCATTTGGTTATAGCGGTAAGCCGCACCCACCTTCTTATTATGTTTTTTCTTGTAAAGGAGTAAAACATGATTTGCCTTTCGAGACTTTTAAGACTCCCTGCTTCAAAGACCATCTGTCTTCTGATTGGCTTTGTTGGTCTTTCCGCAATCGCATCGGGACAGACTCGAGCGAAGGCAGCAGGCGAAGAAGAGCCAATTTTTAATGACTACCGCGGAGTGCAAATTGGATGGCTAGCCGAGGATGTTCGCAAGAAGCTCGGAAGCCCGGCTGACAAAGGTGAAGAGCAGGATTTTTATATCTTTAATGAAAAGGAGACTGCTCAAATTCTTTACGATAAAGCGACCCACAAAGTCGTCACTATTTCAGTCGATTTTGCGAATGGTGCTTCGGGTGTGATCACCCCCCAACAAGTGTTTGGCGCTGATATCGAAGCAAAGCCCGATGGTTCAAAACACAAGTTGGTTAGATATCCAAAACACGGTTACTGGATATCTTATAGTCGGACCGCTGGTGACACTCCGATTGTTTCAGTCACTATTCAGAAGTTAACACCTTAACCCTTTGAGACTCATGCGGATTGCTGGACCATCGACCGATCGACAATTGGTCAACCGTCAGAAAAACAAAAAATAGAAGTGCGTTTCAACACAAACCCTTCTCGATCTTTGACATCTGCGACCGAAGAGGATAGGTTTTGCTCAATTGGATTTTCGCCCAGGAGATCAAAATTAGTTCTATGGCAAAGAGCGGCTACAAAGGGATAAGTCGTATCGACTGTCCCGAGAATAAGACTGTCGGCTGGTACGTTCGAGTTAGGTTAGGGAACGTTACCAAGTCGAAGTTTGTCAGCGACCAGAAGCACGGCGGCAAAGACGAAGCGCTAATGCGCGCAGTCAAATATCGTGACCAACTGGAAAAAGAATTAGGCAAACCTCGCACCGATTGGGTCATTGTAGGAAAAAATCCCCGCAATCGGACCGGAGTCGTGGGAGTCAGGCGAACAGCTAAAAAGTACAAAGGTAAGGATGGAAAGGTTTATCTCAATGAGGTTTATGAGGTGACTTGGAATGCCGGCCGAGAAAAAAGAGGCCGCACTTCCGTCTCCATCGCCAAGTACGGTGAAATGAGAGCTTTTCGCATGGCATGCGCAATACGAAGACAAAAGGAAGAACAACTTTACGGTGACGTTGTTGTAAGCAAGTGGGCCCAGTCATTTAGCAAGGTCTGCGCTGCTTAACTTCCTGATCTCTTTTATTGCGATCCACCGGGTCTGAAAGCAACTGACAGCGCCTTTAGTCAAGCTGGTTTCACGTCCCTAGCTGAAGCTTCCCCTCAAACGCGCGTCTGGTTTGGTGCGTGAGGCTAGTTTTGTCTACGCTTCGATTACCATGCAGTCGATCGATAACAGTATCGACACTGGTCACGATTCCTTAAGCAAGACCGAACTGTCACGCGCAATCAAGCGGCGCGCCTATGCTCAAGCGTTCGGTAAGGTCGGTCTGGTTAAAGCCGAACCCCTTTCCCACGAATCGAAGTTCCTGGAAGAATGGCTGTCTCGCGGGTACCAAGGAACCATGCAATGGATGTTGCGTGACCCTGGTAAGCGCGTCGATCCGCTCGAACTCTTTCCGGACGCAAAGTCGATTATCGTCGTCGCAGAAAATTACTACACTCCTCACGAACACCTGGACAATTCCGAGAGTGGGAAAGTTTCCCGCTATGCGTGGGGAGACGACTACCACGAAGTAGTAGGCGAGAAGTTGCGGGCGCTGCTAGCCTGGATCGAAACCATCAGACCCGACGCCAGGGGAAAAGTTTGTGTGGACATCCAGCCGGTAATGGACAAGGCCTGGGCGGTTCGAGCAGGCCTCGGCTGGTTAGGTAAGCACACAAATGTCATTACACCGGAATTCGGTTCCTGGATATTTCTTGGGGAGATACTCCTTAACCTTGAACTCGAGTTTGATGGTGACTTAATTGAGGATCACTGCGGCACATGCACGCTCTGCATCGATGCCTGCCCAACGCAGGCGATTACCGAACCTTACGTCCTCGACTCAAACAAGTGCATATCGTATGCGACCATCGAACTGAGATCAGAAACCATTCCGCTTGAAATCAGCACCAATCTTTCCGGCTGGCTGTACGGGTGCGATATTTGTCAGGACGTTTGTCCCTGGAATCGATTCCAACAGGCGAGCAGCGAAAGCCGTTTCGAGCCACGCCCAGGAAACGTCAACGCAAATCTTGCCAAGATTATTGACTTGGAACCCGTTGACTACGCTCAACAATACCGTGGGAGTGCGATGAAACGGGCAAAATTGACGGGTCTGCAAAGAAACGCAAGGGCTCTGCTGGCGCGAAGTCCAACTGACAATTCAGACCTGGGCGATCCATGATTTCGTATGTAAATAGGCGCAAATTTTATCAACCCAAGACGCCGAACCTGAGTTACACTACATCCCCGATTTTGACGCGGGGCGAGCATATATGAATCGCAAGCCGCTTCAGTACAAACCAGGCCAATGGCTCACAGCGGACGCCGCGTTTCCCGCTGAGGACTGGATTCTGACTCACACGGATCCAGACGCTCGGGAACAAAGCCGGCTGTTTGATCTGCTCGGACGTATCAACTACAAAATTCTTACTGGCAGTCGCGTTTACGTGGAAGTCGGAGGGGTTCGTTATCGAACTCTTTATGGTGGATACTGGCGCAGTGTCTACACAGGAATTCAGCACTTCCTGCTGAGGTGCGAGGCAATGCCTGATCCTCTATGGCGCGAGGATTCGAGTCGCGGAATCGTTGATCTTCCTATTGCTTATTCAAGGGAAGGTTGGACCGCCAGCGGCCAGTCGCTTTCATTCCTACTCAATCGCGATAATTGTTAGAAACAATACCCGTCTCGCCGGCAACGCCGGAGAGTCTCGTATCATGATGACCTTCGAGACTTATCCGACGTTACCGAGATTCGATTATTGAAGCTTATTTGGCTGACGCTGATGCGCTTCCTTCAGCCAATGGTCGAACCTCAATCGTTCCCATGCGGGCGGAAGGAATTCTAGCCGCTAATCCGATAGCTTCATCGAGATTCTTGGCTTCGACGAGATAATAGCCACCCAATTGTTCCTTGGTTTCAGCAAAGGGACCATCTGTGGTTAGAGCCTTACCATCTCTAACTCTGACACTAGTGGCAGTTGATGCCGGATGCAGCTCAGAGCCGCTGACGTAATGGCCGCTTCCCTTAATTTCTTCACTGAATTTCCCGTATTCCGCGTAAATGTCTCGCCTTTCCTGATCGGTCAGACCAGACCATGACTGCTCGTTTTGGTAAATCAACAACAAGTACTTCATATGCTCGCCTCCCAAAAGATTTCGACTTTCAACTATACGACGCGCGAGATCGTAGAAATCGACACCTGAAGAGGATTTTTAGCCGTCCTCATCTATTTTCTCTGTTCAGCCTCAGTGGTCTTTGTGGTTCGGTGGTGGAGTTTAACTGGCAAACCCAACCACCACCGAGACACCGGGAATACTAAGGTTGCACGGAGAAAGCTTACAGAAGTTTGGACATCTCAATGAAGTAACACGGTATCTTTGTCTTTGCGTCGCTGGGAAAGGGTGAGGTTCCGGTTTCAACATAACCTCGTTTACGGTAAAAGGTCGGTAGTTCCTCGCGCAAATTGACTACGTTTATGTCGATGCAGTTGAGGCCTTCCCGACGACAGTGGTCTTCGGCGGCGCCCATCAAAACGGAGCCCAGGCCCAGTCGCTGGACGTTTGGATCCACTGATAATAGGCCCAGGTAGGCGCGTTCGCCTCGCTGTTCCAGGTAAACACAGGCAATGAGCTGCTCGTCACACTCAATGACTATAAAAGTGCCCGAGTCGAGCAGACTCTCAACCCCGCCCAGGCTGATGCGATCGTCATCAATGAAGAACCCTTCAGCCTGGCGAAAGGCTGCGTTAATGACCCGCGTAATCTCCGCTGCGTCCACCTCGCTCGCGACTCGAACGAATTGAACGCACGAAGGATCCCTCAGCAAAGGTTGATTCTTATCTTCTGTTGCCATGATCGCGACGAGTACGTTCAGAATACCTATTCCTGGCCTAATAACACAAAGCGCGCGACCGCTATCTGATACTGCGAATTGTTAAAAGTTGTGTGGTAAATGCCAGCCGCCGACTGCCTAATCCATTCGTTCGTATTTAAAGACCTTTCGCATCACTGAGCGGACCATTCACGGAAATCTCATTGCCTGATCGGTCTATACATAAGCATATTTGCCGTCGCGCGGCCGCGGATATTTCTGGCTTCCATCTTCAGTTCACAGGGCCCCAAACTCTAATCCAGTAGATTCAAAGTAGAGGAGATACGGAAATGAGATCAAAGTGTTGTTTGATACTAGGAGCACTTTTGTTGTCAGCGACTTCGCTTAGTGCTCAAACTGTCGATCCAATGGCAGGCAAATGGCGAGGTGAGGGCAGATCTTTTTTAGAAATGAGATCTGATTCATTTAATACGGAAAAAGACCTTATCAGAATAACCACCCTGTTGGACCAGACACCAGCCGCCGATCCTGTCACGACAGCGCTCCAGAAAAACTATGGCCAGGTCAGCTCATGGATAGCAAAAGCTGCTGAGATGGTTCCAGCCGACAAGTACAGTTTCAAGGCCACTCCCGACGTCCGGACTTTTGGGCAGATCATCGCTCATATTGCTGACTCATCAAACTTCTTCTGCGCTCGTGGTGCAGGTAACAAGGTTGAATATTCGGACGCTATTGAGAAAGGCGCTACCGATAAGGCGACTCTGCTACCAAAGCTCAAGGCGAGCCTGGACACTTGTAGTGCTACCTACAAGAGTCCTGCGAAGGTCGACGACTTGATCACAAATCTTGGGCATGTGAGTCTGCATTACGGCAATATCATCACCTACTTGCGGCTGATGGGCATGGTACCTCCATCAAGTTAACTTCGGAGTGCGGCGGCCCGGCGCCGCTTTGTCACATCAACTCTCGTGGTTTTCAATCTAGAGGTTCGGTTTTGGAGTGCGATCACCTTGTCGTTAGCCTTGTTACTCGAACGCGCCGGTGTAACAAAGCGACGCCGGGCCGTCGCACTCCAAATTAGCTTCCCCCCTTGGAGTGCGGCGGCCCGGCGCCGCTTTGTCATATCACCTCTCGCACCGTCGACTTTCGGCGCGACAGCCCTTTCGACGCCCTCGTTACTCGCACTGCAAATTAGGTTCCGGGAAGTGTTTTGAGCGCTTCGCTGAAGTGTGAACGATCGGCAAGCGCACGGAGCAGAGGTCCCTCAGTAGTAAACTCGACGATACTCAACGAACCTACCGGACAAACCATTCGATAACGAAAACGTCCAACATCGATTCCCAGCAAGGCACACAGCATGATCCTGATCGTAGCTTTGTGTGAAACGATAAGCACATTTCCATCGTCGTACTGTTCCTTGATTTCCTCGATCGCTTGCATACCTCGTCGTGCTATGGCCACTGCTAATTCGCCACCTGTTGGTGCGTGCCATGCCGGATCGGCGAGCCAGGTAATGTAGTCGTCATGAAACTGCTGTTCGACTTTTTCCTTCGTCAGCCCTTCCCATTGTCCGTATCCGATTTCGTTTAGCTCGGTGCGTTTAATTAACGTTGCGTTAACGGCCTCACATAACGGTTGAGCTGTGGTGATCGCGCGACGCAAGACGCTCGAATAGATCGCTCGCCACTCCGTTTGGCGGTAAGCCGCAGCAAACGCCTGGGCCATCTGCAGTCCATCTGGCGTCAACTCCGGATCAAGACCGGAACCGCAAAAAGTATCGTCGCGACTCAACGCCGTCTGACCATGTCGCAAAAAATAAAGAACAAGTCCCATCTCAATACTCCGAATCGTAGTTTATGAACACCTCTTCTAACTGACTTTGCTTACTCTGTGTAACAAACCAACAACTCTTACTTCCTGACAGATTTTTTACACCGAAGGCCTCGTTAGTGTTGTTTGGTCCAATTTCCCGCTCAGTATCTGGGCGACTACTTCTTCTCAGGTACAAACTGCAGTTGGAAAGTGCGAACCCGATGAATCGGACGTACCAAATTCAGGCTCGAGCATTTGATCTGGCTGGCAACCCAGGGTCGGCATCAATTTCCGTGATCGGTCTCTAATCAGAGTTTATCTAAGGGAGTAACTATCTTAGGCGCTCTGTAGGGATAATCTCTATCAGACGCCCGCCAACGGCGTATGAACTCCCCATTCTTATCAATGTACCCCTGGTCACTATAAAGCGTAGCAAAAGCCACCCCGCTTCTAACGGGCGAAACACCGTGGAAGCGGGGATGGATTTTTACGAGCCCCTTCCTGTCTACGCAGCCATAGTGTTCGCCGATCCTCACGACGGCAAGACCCTCTGAGAACTCGATGGCCTCGTCGAATTGCGGCTTAATAACTACCCGCCCGACTTTATCTATGTACCCAAATTTATCCCCAATTTTTACCGGAGCAAGTCCCTCGGAGAAAGCGCCGGCGTAGTGAAACTGAGGAGGTATCACCCACTCCCCTCTCCGATTCAAATAACCGACCTGACGATCAACCATAACCGCCATCAATCCTTCAGAAAAATTGGTGAGTGCCTGGTGATAGGTTTGATTGCCTATCAACTGGCCCTCGCTGTTGATCAGTCCGCCCTTACCTCCATGCGTTACCGCGGCCACACCTTCGTAAAAGCTGCCGATCAAATCAAAATGCGGTTCGAGTATAGTCTCGCCGGTCCAACTAATGAGTCCCCACTTCCATCGGTCGCCGTTGAAGACGCCAGAGACGACAATCTGATGAGTAAAGGGCCGGAGCTCATCGTATTGAGGTGAAACTACAAACTCACCTTTCCTGTTGATACAACCCCACTTCCCGCGATGTGCTTCGTCAGTAGACACCCTTACTCGAGCAAGCCCACGAAAGAAAGGCGTAACCTCAGCAAACCGCGGAGGAATAACCACTACTCCTGTTCGATCAACATACCCAGACTGATTACCGAGCCGCACACCGGCTAATCCGTCAGAGAAATGCTGAGCTGTATCGAACTCGGGGTCTATCACAAACCGTCCTGCCTGATTGATGAAGCCGTACTTAATTTTTTCGTTAATGGTTACACGCACGACGGCGAGTTGATCATAAAATGAATCTCCCCAATCAAACTGCGCCGGTATGACCACCTTTCCGCGAGCGTCGATATAACCAAGCTTGCAATTCTGGTAGAACGGGAACAGTCCAACCGGCTTTTCCCACTTCTCGTAGACGGCAAAGCCTAAATGCTGTCTGCACTTCAATTTTGAGTTAGATTCTGATTGAAGCTTCACCTGATCCAAGCCTGAGGTCGAGTCGGCTGCAACGCCAGCCAGCAAAATTACGATTACGAAGATTGAAAGGACTAGGAAGGGTCGATCCTGTCTGCGTGCCCATGGCTTTGAGCGGCTGGATTTCATAACAAATTGCCTACTCCGGTCTGGTAATAAGGAACTCGTGAAGGGTGGGCGTTGTTTTGTTGCACACCCCGTCTGGGTTAGTTGCCTGAAGTGAGGCGGCATCGGCCCGGAGACGTGGGGGTCGCCGTCAACTTTACAGTACCGAGAGCGCAGCGACCGGATGTCTACAGTCAACGGAATAATCGTTCAGATTCATCGTTGGAAAATTGAGTATTGCATCCGGTCGCTGCGCTTTCGGTACTGTAAAAGCGGGTCCCCGCATTGAGGAGTTCAGACCTTCGCTAGGCTAGCAGGCTTCATTCAGTCAACAGTGGGTCTGACTTAGGGGTTTTAAAGCACAGATGTCCAGGCTTTCCGGTAGTTGGTAGCGTGGTCACAGACAGGCTCAGCATCATCACAAGTTTCGCAGAAGTCGCAACTTGACTGTCCTATACACGCGGGCTATTCTCTGCCAACGGTTTACGACCGCACAATTTCAATCTTTGGGGCCGTAGCTCAGCTGGGAGAGCGCATGACTGGCAGTCATGAGGTCAGGGGTTCGATCCCCCTCGGCTCCACCAATCACTTCAATAATTTACGGTACTCGTTTAACTCGCCGGTTACCGGTACACGTGAACCGGCGAGCTTTACGATGTGGGATCTCAATTCAATCCAGTCACATCAGGCGGTCGCTGTCGAGTTCTCCCGTGGTTTTAGCTTGGCGGCCTACGGTCTCAAGAACGCGCGAACTGTTTTTGGATAAGAGCAACTCGGTTGTTCCTTCAGTCACAGATGCGTTTACAGGGGCTGGCGGTAACGCAATCGTGACCGAAGCGTTGAAAGTTAGTTTAGGTCGATCGAGTATAGTTAGCGACTTTGGATTCAGGGGTGAGATGTAGTTGTCTCATCCCTTGAATCAGTAAGAATAGTGCGTAACAGGCCAGTGGTATTCCGACCCATATCAGTGGTGCGTAGATCCTGGCACCGCCAACCAAAAAGGAAATCATTCGCGCAGCAGACCTCCTTTGAAAACCGGCTGGCCGCCGAGAGAGATATAGAAACTGTAGACGACCACAGCAAGGCCGGCACACAAGCCAAAGATTGTTGAGCCTGCATACCACACCGAAAAGTCCGCCGTCATGGGGTAAAAATTAAAGAGAAAGCTGAAAAACAGACAGGCAACCATAGCCAGCAACCCGAACCGCATTGTCACTACAAGAGTCAAGGCGAAGATTAGTCCGGCGACCAGCGTACCGATCACATGATTGCGAGCACCCAGCCCGAAGACGACTGTGGGTAAGAGCCAAGCCGCAAGCGATGAAAGCCATTCCTTGCGGCGGCAGAGGAGGTAAAGCAACAGGAGCAGGAACAGGTAGGACAACCCGAGAAAAATCGTACCAGGATCAAAAAACCAGCCAACTGATTCACGCAATCCAAGCAGCGTGCTAAGGGTCGGGTCACCAGTGGGGCTAATGCCCCACCCTCCCGGCGCGAGGTAGGCAAGGTAGAGTACGACTTGGATAGCGACACCAAACACGGAGCCGATCAGAATATCTCTGCCAACCAATGGATCCCTGAAGTCACCAGCCAGCAGCCGGCTCCACGCCACGATTCGGTGCGGCCACCAGCGACGAATATAAGGCTCCAGGGACATGTAAATGAACCAGAGCAGAGTCGCAACAAAGAGTGCGCTCATCACTGCAGGGATTAACAAAGAGAACTCGTCGAACCCAGGAAAGTGATGGGCCAGGAAAACCCAATTAATCATTAGTGCCGAAAAACTAAAAATCGCCAACCTCATTGCACCTTTCCGATCGCCGCGCCCGTCACGCAGGTTCTTTCTGGCCAGCAACACTCCAACAATCATGAAAGAGAGAATCAGGACAATGACGAAAACTCCAATGACCTTTTGCCCTGGTCTTAACTGAAATTCCTGCATTCGCTCCGGCCTGGTCCATGCTCCGACAATGTGGAAGTAGACCGGTTTGCCGTGGTAAGAGGCGGCCTCGACGCGGATCGGTATCTGAGTCTGGCTCGGAAGGTTTCCCTCCCATGCAGCGCGGTTGTCGCTGTTAGTCAGCGGAAGCCATTTGGGTTCGGTCTGAGTAAAACTAGCCAGGTCGAGGCCGGCTTCCTCGAAAAGCAGTGCCCAGTTGGGGGGAATTGCGAATTTTTTTCCTTGCAAGGTGGAAGTTGGACTTGGAACTTGGGTCGGTACTTGAGTCACCCCCTCGCTACCGCTCGGCGTACTGACAGGACTTTGGACATTGGACGTTGGACTTGGGACTTCGGCTTGGTCAACCTGCGGCGGAACGGCTTCGAACTTAATCAACCGGCCCAACGTGTCCAGGGATACATTTACCATGCCCGATACGATGAGTGGGGGATCGTCAGGAGTAGCGCGCACATAATTTGGATTTACAGGCGCCAAATACCTGGGACTCTGGCGATACCAGAAATAGAGCGCTGCCGGTCGCCCCGTTGAGAGCTGATTCCAGCGGGTAGGAGAGGAATCGTGGTCTAAGACGTATCTAAAATAATCGTTGCTGGTATTGAAGCCATAGGCGCGATCGGCCGGTGGATCGGTGTAGCCGAGTCTGTTGACAATTGCACTGGCTCGCTCTCTGAGCGCCTCAGACGACTTCTCAAACGGAACCCGGCGATGTAGATCAACTTTCCCGGACAACCAGATGATCAATACGAAGCCGATAATGATGGAAGCCAACAAAGCAAGAGCAACACTGGGGCGTAGCACGCCTTCTTTGGGCGTTGCCGCCACCATCTCGGGCGAAGGTGTTTCGCCCGCGGCTAACGCTGCAGCAAGTGGATCGCCCCCTGGCAATGAGGCCGCGACCTGGAGCGCGGAAGCAGGCCGCCTGTCGGGATCCTTTTCAAGACAACGGAGGATCACACGTTCGACGAGCGGATCGATGTTCTGCACCAGAGATGATGGAGTCGTAGGCGTCGTGTCACTCCGGCGCAAATCCAGCAGTTGACCAATCGTTGGCGCATCAAAAGCTTTCTTGCCCGTGAACACTTCATAAAGGACCAGACCGAGAGAGTAGATGTCGCTGCGAATAGTGACATTCTTCCCTTCGAGTTGCTCCGGCGC
>DATIBX010000859.1:0-39866 GCA_035457105.1 Pyrinomonadaceae bacterium | reverse complement strand
GAGAAGTTTACGGTCGAAGACATTCAAAATGTACGAAAGCAATTTCCGGATGTGTTGATCCTGGCCCATCCCGAGTGTAGCCCGGAAGTCGTAGCCGCGTCAGATTTTTCCGGCAGTACGACGGCGATGATCAAACACGTAGAAAAAACCGGAGCACCAAGATATTTATTGCTGACTGAATGCTCAATGGGCGACAACGTGGCGGCGGCTAATCCAGACAAAGAAATGTTGCGACTGTGCAGTGTACGCTGCCCCCACATGAATCAAATCACGCTTGAAGACACGCTCGAGTCGCTAACGAACGAGCAGTACGAGATTGTTATCGACGAAGAAGTGCGCCAGCGAGCCCTACGATCAGTCGAGCGGATGCTTGAGATAGGAAATAAAGACTGAAGACTGGGATTTTGGTCTTTGGACTTAGGTCTTAGGTCTTAGAACTTTTGTCTTTGGTCCTTTGTTATCCCATACGGCAGTCGTGACTTGAACCCCGAAGTCCAAAGACCGACATCAATAGCAAGGAACAACCAGATTGGCTGAGACAGAGGTACTTATCATCGGATGCGGTATTGCTGGAGCAACCGCCGCTCTAAGACTGGCGCGAAATCCACGTCGCCAGATCACCATGATCACTCGAGCTCATGAAAGCCGAGAATCAAACACTCGCTACGCGCAAGGTGGAATCATTGGACGTGGTCCGGATGATACCCCTGAACTACTCTATGAAGACATCATTGCCGCCGGTGCCGGCGTAACCTCACCACTCGCGGCCAGGATACTTGCAGACGAAGGCCCGCCATTACTCAACGAGATACTTGAAGGAACGGCTCACGTTGTCTTCGATCACAATAAGGAAGGCGATCCCGTCTGGGGACAAGAAGCAGCGCACTCGCGTAGACGGATTCTTCACGTTGGTGATGCGACAGGGCAGGCCATCATCACTGGCTTAATAGACGCCGTCAAAGAGTGTAAAAACATAAAAATCGAAACTGATGTTACGGCGGTTGACCTGATCACATTCCCTCATCACTCCCGCGATCCACTCGATAACTATCGCGCGATCTCTTGTCACGGCAGCTATGTCTTCAGTCGAAATGAAAAGACTGTACATCGCTACCTGGCAAATACGACGATCCTGGCGACCGGCGGTCTGGGCCGGATCTATCGAAACACTACTAACCCAATAGGCGCCCGAGGTGACGGCCTGGCAATGGCCCATCGCGCTGGCGCTCGCATTGCAAATGCGGAATACGTGCAATTTCATCCGACCGCGCTGGCAGCCCCAGGACGGGAAGGTCTACTCATCAGTGAAGCTGTGCGAGGTGAAGGCGGCGTGTTGCTTACGCCTGACCTGGAACCGTTTATGGCAAAATATTCGCCCGAGTGGAAGGATCTCGCGCCGCGCGATGTAGTGGCCCGGGCCATTCATCATGAGATGGAGACCAAGGGGTACTCGTACGTTTTGCTCGACATTGCTTCCCACATGCCGGCCAAGGCGATTCGTGAGCGCTTTCCCTTTATCTATAACGAATGTTTGAAAGTCGGGCTTGATATCTCTCGTGAACCGGTGCCGGTTGTTCCTGCAGCGCACTATTTTTGTGGGGGAGTACTCGTCGATGAGTGGGGTCGCACGGATATTGAGAACCTGTACGCGATTGGCGAGATTAGTTGCACTGGAGTTCATGGGGCGAATCGTTTGGCGTCAACTTCGTTGCTGGAAGGACTGGTTTGGGGTAATCGGGCTGCGATTCGCATCGAAGAGTCTTTAGACTCGTCGACAAGTAAGACGCCTCCATTCGACAGCATTCCGCGTTGGGACGAGAGCGGTCTAAGTGCAGAACCTGATCCGGCGCTGATTCAAGGAGACATGCAGACAATCCAGAACATCATGTGGCATTACGTGGGCCTGGTGCGAAATGCTGATCGCCTCTCGCGAGCCATACGGGAACTGCGGCATCTGTGGAATGAAATTGAGACGTTTTACAGGACCACAAAACTTTCGGATGGTCTGATAGGTTTACGGAACGCGATTGAAGTAGCGTTGATAGTAGCCCAGGCGGCACAGCACAATCGACAAAGTCGTGGCTGTCATTATCGTCAAGATGGAGTGTCGGTTGAGGGGGATCGGCTTATTTGAGAGAGTGGGGGAACGTTAGCTGAACGAGTTTATTTTCCATTGGTCAGTTTCCATTTCTCATTTTCCATTTTGCAGCAGCACGTGCCAAGATTTCTTGTGCGACATGCTTTAGAGGCTCTTGCTCAAATCCCTCTCATTCACCCCGAGCTTGAGCTAGGGGTAAGTGAGTGAATCAGTTTGCCGGAACCGTTTTAACGGTTTCAGGTGACGCACAGTTTATTCACCTCCACCGCCCATCGATTCGAGCTCCAAAGCTTAGTGATTAACACCGGAGCACGACGATTCAGCCGCCTAAATTTCTGCCGATCTGTTGCTTGCGCCTAATAAACCGTTGAAACGGTTCTTCGACTCGGAGTCGCCGTGAACCCACGAGCTGAAGGTCGGGGAGAATGAGATGGATTTTTGCAAGAGGCTCTTTAGCTCGTCGCTGCCACCGATGCTTCGCACCGACAAGCTAATAAAACATGTCGGACACCGCCGCACTTCCTTCGCTTTCAGGTCCACCAGCCATTCTTTAAAGCACACTTTTAGTTATCAGACTGACTGACTTCTCTTATCAGCACATTCTTAGAACGCGTCAATCAGTACTCTGAGACGCTGGGCTTCGCGGGTGAAACGAGGTGATTGACACTCTTTGACTACGCCTTGATAAAACTCCAGGTGTTTTCTTGCCGCAGTTAGCTTTTCCTCAGCAAGCTCTGAATTGCCGGCCGTTCGACCAAACGTAGCACCCGCCACTAAAACGTCGACAAATAGCGGACCGAGCCACAACTGACTCACCTTTGATTCGGTTGGTTCAAGAAATGCGGAGGCTTCACGACAAACCCGCTCTGCTTCTTCCAATTCATTACTGCCAAATGCTCCGGCCAAGGCCCGCCGATAACGAACGGTTGCGTAACACCGCAGCGCTTCGAATCTGGAATAAATCAAACTCGGGGGTACTTCCTTCAAGTTCTCGGTTACGAGCTTTAACGCTTCATCAAAGCGGCCCAGTCTTGTTAAAAGCACTGCGAGATTTGGTCGATGCAACCACTTTAAGCGATTCTCTCCAATCGATTCGGCAAGAGCCAATCCATCCTCAAAGTTTTTTTCAGCTTCCATCAAGTGGTCCAGTTCCGTGTGACAGTGCGCTGCAAAAAAATGGGTCCAGGCCTTGCGCTCGCGAGATTGTAGTTTTGCGGCTAACGCGAACTCTTTTTCGGCGTATTCCAGGCCTAATTCGTACGCGCCGGTATGGACCGTGTTCTCACCGAGGAATTCGTAACCAGTTGCCTCTGCAAAGTAGATGTTGTGGCGCGTGCCGAACTGAACAGCGCGGTTGGCCCACTCATTGGAGTTGTCGTAGAGACCGTAATGCTGATATGCGCCGGCCAGGTATGCGTAAAGTTGTGCAATCATCGGCGCTGCAAACGAACTCACTCGCTCGCCTTCAGCAGTAGGTCCTATCAATTCATTTGCCCGCATGAGGATCGCAATCGCTTTTTTGTGCCGACCGGCCAGGTGGTGAAAGCGTGCTTGGGTCGATAAAGCATTGGCCGTCTCGAGTGGATTTGCGACTGGATCCAACGACTGCAATGCCTGCTCGATGTATTCCAGACCTCGTTGATCTCCGTTCGTCACTAAAGAGGCCGCCGCTTCTGTTTGCAACCTGGCACGGACTGCGGGCTCAGTAGCGATCGCCAGGGCGCGTTCAAAGTGCTCACCAGCAAATACAGTCTCACCGTGAAGCATATAGGCTTTCCCAATTGCTTCTTCCTGGGCCACTTGTTCTGCGACGAGGCCGAGGGCCTCCGCGCAATCGCGAGCTCTGGCGTATGCGGCCACTGCTTCATCAAAAGCGAACACCCGTTCGGCTTCGTGGGCGGCCTTCTTTGCATAGAAAAGGCCACGTTCGTGATCTCCCGCCTGGATGTAATGATGGGCCAACTTCTCCACCGCACAGACTGTCTTGTTACATCGCTGCTCAAGACCTTCTGCTGCTAAGCGATGCAGGCGACGGCGCCGAATGGGATTCAGCTCTTCGTACAACACCTCGCGAATTTTATCGTGCGTGAAGATGAACGATTCGTCACTGTTCGACGAGATAAGCTGAGCTCCGACTGCTTCATCCAATGCATCCAGCAATTGATCTTCGGGTTGATTCGCAGCAGCCACCAGTTCGTCGAAGCTAAAGACTTTGCCAAGAATCGCGCTAACCCTGAGTACTTCATTGCACTCCTGACTGACGCGGTCGAGCCGGTGTCCGATTGCTTCTTTGACACTCTGGGGGATCAACAGTTGGTCCAGGTCGCAACGTTGCCAACGACCATGTTCACGTCGTACTGAACCGCTTTCGATTAACGCTTTCAAAACTTCTTCCACAAAAAATGGATTGCCTTCGGTTTCGCGATGGACCGCGGTTACAAATTCACCGCTGACGTGCTCGCCCAGGAGTGCGTCGATTTGTGCTCCAGTCTCATTCGAGTTGAACCTTTTGAGAGCGATGCGCGTGATCAGGCGTTCCCGATTCCAGTCGACGAGTGATTTTGCCAGCGGGTGTGCGCGATCGAGTTCAGTTTCGCGATAGGCTCCAACGATCAGCACTCTTTCATTCTTGAGTTGTCGTAAAAGGTGGCCCAGCAGCCAGAGAGTGCCGCGGTCGGCCCAATGAAGATCGTCAGCATAGAAGAGCAGCGCCTGTCGTTTCGCGATGTTGGAAAATACCTGGGAGACGGCGTCGAAAAAGAGCAGGCGTTCTTCGTGTGGCGCCAGCTCCTGGCGGGCAGCGAATGGTCCTAGCCGGGTTTCGATTTCGGGAGCGAGCTTGGCGATCTGCGGAGCTTCGTCGCAAAGCAGGTCGCGCAATTTTTGATCATCTTTCTCATCGCGTACCCAGCGGCGAAAAGCCTCGACAAAGGGCAGGTACGGTGTCGTTGCCTCGTATTCGTAGCAACCGCCACTCAGAACGAGTGCGCCATCAACTGCAGCCTGGATAGTGACTTCTCGCGCGAGTCGTGTCTTGCCGGCTCCCGGTTCACCACTTAATAGAACAGCATGCCCTTTACCTTCTCGTGCTCTTTGCCAGATCTCGCTCGCCTCAGCCAGCTCGACTGAGCGTCCTACGAGTCGACCGCGCGAAAGCGCATCGAGAATAGCTACGCTCGGCGCTGACTCAGAATCCACCTCGTCCGTCTCTGATAGAGCGTCGATCAATGCAGCACGTACTTCAGCTGCTGATGCAAAGCGCTGTGCCGGATCCTTTGCCAGCAGTTTCAGGATCAAACTTTCGAGCCGGCGCGGTAATTCGGGACACAATACTCGCGGCGGGACGACTGGAGCATGAACATGCTGAGAGACAATTGTCAGCGGATCGTCACCGGTAAACGGAAGCCGCCCGGTAGTCAATTCATAAAGCAGTACGCCTAAGGCATACAAATCGGTTCGAGCATCAACGGGTTGGCCCAATGCCTGCTCTGGCGCCATGTAAGATGCCGTCCCGACAATCAAGCCTGCCCGCGAGATTCTCGCAGCATCGGCGGGTAAGGCAAGGCCAAGGTCGGCGAGCTTCACAATGCTTGACTCAGTAGAACCCGACATTAAGACATTGTCAGGTTTCAGATCGCGATGGACGATTGCATTCGCATGTGCGTGATCCAGAGCGTCGCAGATTTGCAACGCAATCTCGACGATTCGTCGCAGCTCAGTCGGTCGCGCCTCTGATAGACGTGGACCGGAAACGAACTCCATCACCAGAAAAGGCTGACCCGAAGTCTCGCCAACATCATGTACAGCGACGATATGAGGATGATTTAACGCTGCCGATGCGCGTGCTTCGCGCAAGAGGCGCTCACGAGCGTCGGAGTGTGTACTGGTTGAGGACAAAACTTTGACTGCCACTTGTCTTTGAAGTTCGAGATCAGTGGCCCGGTAGACGACTCCCATTCCGCCGCGGCCAAGCTCGCTATCGAGGCGATACCTGTCCCGCAAGAGACTTCCCACGCCGAGAAGGCTGTTACGCACCTCGTCTGGAAGGATTTGGGTCTGCTGGGAATCGTTCATTTGGGAAAGGATACCACTTTGATTGGTGCGTATGGAGTGCGCCGGCCCGCCGGCGCTTTGTCATATTTGGCTTTGCCTTGGCCTTTGGTCTTAGCTCTTTGAACGCGATCTCGTCTCTTGCACCTAACGAAATTCAAAGCTCAAAGTTCAAAGATCAAAGGCGAAAGCGCAAACCGATAACAGAGCGCCGCCGGACCGGCGCACTCCGAGGGTTTCTTGACGATTTGGTGGTTCGGGCCTAATGTTGCTTTACCTTCGACCGTCGCACCCTCTGCCTAATCATGATTGAAAAGCATGCTTCGTCTGCGGGCGGAGTAACAAAAGAAATAGAGATACTTTGGATCACCGCCGGCCTGGGTTGCGATGGGGATACTATCGCCATGACCGCAGCAACTCAGCCAAGCCTGGAAGACATTTTGTTGGGCGGGTTACCAGGGATTCCCGGCGTTAAGTTGCACAATCCATTTCTGTCATATGAAAACGGCGACGAGTTCATGCAGGTGTTCCATAAGGCAGCGGAGGGAAAGCTTGACCCATTCTTACTCGTCATTGAAGGCTCAATCCCAAACGAAAACAATAAAGCTGAAGGCTACTGGGCTTCGTTTGGCATTAACCGAGAAACCGGACAGCCAATTACAACTTGTGAATGGATCGATCGTTTAGCGCCAAAGGCCTGGGCTGTGGTTGCGGCGGGCACTTGCGCGACTTACGGCGGAATTCACGCAATGGAAGGTAATCCTACTGGCTGCATGGGGCTCGCAGACTATCTCGGCTGGGATTGGCGGTCGACTGCTGGAATTCCAATTGTGTGTGTGCCTGGATGTCCCGTAGTCCCCGACAACATGACCGAGACTTTGTTGTACTTGCTCTATCAATCAGTCGGGCGTGCTCCTATGATCCCGCTTGACGAAGCTTTACGGCCAACGTGGCTATTCGGTCAAACTGTTCACGAGGGTTGCGATCGCGGTGGTTACTACGAACAAGGCCAATTTGGTGAATACTACGGTTCCCGCGAATGCATCGTAAAGTTAGGCTGCTGGGGACCGGTGGTTCAATGTAATGTTGGCAAGCGCGGATGGATGGCCGGAATTGGCGGCTGTCCTAATGTTGGGGGTATCTGTATTGGTTGTACGATGCCAGGATTTCCCGACAAATTCATGCCCTTTATGAATCAGCCTCCCGGTTCATTGCTTTCATCTCACGCGGTGATGACTTATGGAAAGGCGATTCATGCCCTGCGCAGGTTTACTCAGGCTTCTCTTAATAAGGAACCAACCTGGCGGCGCCCTTAATTAAACAAACCGGCAACGATGCATCGTAAATTGATGAAATGAGTTCCCGCGGTTCTGACACTCAAGTTTCCGACGAATCCAACCTGGAGGGCGCACTCGACGATCTCCTACAGAGCGTCAACCTGGTTGAAGCTGAGGATGTTCTGCGACAGCTGGCCGGAGCCTTTCCTATTGCCAGCCGCCCCCAAACCGACCACGTAGACGAAAAATGGGAACTAGCGCCGCTACCCGAAGTCGATGCTCGTTATCAAACCCTGGTTGAACAAATTCCCGCAGTTGTTTTTCTGGCATTTCTTGAGCAGGGTATTGGTGAAGCCTATGTCAGCCCACAGATAGAGTCGATCCTTGGCTTCTCACAGGAAGAGTGGTTACAGGATCCAGTTCGATGGTATCAACAGATTCATGCTGACGATAAAGCGCGTTGGAGCACTGAGGCCGCCGATCTGTTTTTGCACGGTAAGCCACTCAAGTCGTTGTACCGCGTGCTCGCACGCGATGGACGCACGGTTTGGTTCCATTGCGAAGTAAAGATGGTCCGTAACAGCGATGGTCGTCCGTGGTTTATACATGGAGTGGCATTCGATATCTCTGAGCTCAAGACCGCTGAAGAAGCTCTCAAAAAGAGCGAGGCAATGTGGCGCGGTCTATTTGAATCCGCACCAGATACCGTCGTTGTTGTACGAGACTCCGGTGAGATTATCAGCGTTAACGCACAAGTTGTTCGGATGTTCGGCTATTCGCCAAACGAGATGATTGGTAAATCAATCACCACACTCATCTCGGAACCATTGATAGTTGAACACCTGCGTAAAAGGTCGCTCACACTTGATGCTCCTCTGGTAACTTCGCCTCATGAGTTCTACGGAATTCGCAAAGACCGAACCGAGTTTCCGATCGACATCATGCTTAATCCGATGGTGGCCGAATCAAGCATGATCATTTGCATGATTCGAGATATCACTACGCGCAAAACAGCTGAAGAATCTTTAAGGAGTTACGCTCAACGGTTGAAATTCCTTTCCAGCCGTTTAATGGAAGTGCAGGAGCTCGAGCGCCGGAATATTGCGCTGGAACTACACGATGAAATAGGTCAGGTGCTGACGGGTCTTAAATTGACGCTCGAAGTCAGCACTAGACTACCCTTAGAAGAGGTCGGTTCCAGCATCAATCAAGCGAGAGACCTGGTTAACGAGTTGATGGCTCGAGTGAGAAATCTATCCCTTGCGCTTCGCCCTGCTATGTTAGATGACCTGGGTTTATTACCGACGCTTCTTTGGCACATTGAAAATTACACAGCACAAACGAAGGTAAGAGTGAATTTTAAACATCACGGACTCGAGAAAAGACGGTTTACTCCCCAGGTCGAAACCGCAGCTTACCGAGTAGTACAAGAAGCACTGACCAATGTTGCGAGGCACGCCGAGATTCAAGAAGCGACCGTGAGATTGTGGACTGATTCGGATAAGCTATCGATTCAGGTTGAGGATCTAGGCAAGGGATTCGACCCCGATGGAGTGACAAAACGAGACACGAGCGGTCTCGCCGGCATGCGCGAAAGGGCAACTTTGTTAGGAGGTCAACTGAAGATTGAATCTCGCTCTGGTATCGGAACTCGGTTGATCGCTGAACTAAATGTCGGGGAAGATATGTCAGGTACTCTGCCGCGGACGAATTCTTTGTGATGGAGACAAGTGTGAATGGACCATTCGACGAGCACTACCATCGTTCTTGCGGATGATCATCACATCGTCCGTCAAGGTCTACGCGCACTGCTTGAGGTCGAGAAGGATCTACAAGTGGTTGGTGAGGCAGGCGATGGTTTGGAAGCGGTGCAAACAGTTGAGTCGCTCGGTCCAAAAGTTCTGGTGCTGGACCTGATGATGCCCGGTTTAAACGGGCTTGACGTTCTGAAACAGATTAAGAAACGTTCCCCTAACACGCAAATTGTGATTCTGTCGATGTACGCGAATGAAGCTTACGTCCTCGAAGCTTTGAGCAACGGTGCGTCAGCATATGTTTTGAAAGATTCAAAATCTGCTGACCTCGTCCAGGCTGTTCGCGAAGCTGCTGCCGGCCGACGCTACTTAAGTCCACCACTTACTGCGAGAGCTATTGAGGTCTATCAGGAACGAGCCCAGGCTACCAGTCTAGATCGATATGACACCTTGACGGCACGAGAACGAGAAGTCTTACATCTTGCGGCCGAAGGAATGACCAATAGTGAGATTGCTGTTAGATTGGGGATAAGTTCACGTACCGCAGAAACTCACCGAGCCAACCTCATGCACAAATTGGATATGCATTCGCAAGCAGAATTGATCCGCTTTGCGCTTCGCCGGGGCATCATTCCAATGGAAGGTTGAAGCCGCCATCGTTAAGACACTGATTCTCCATAAAAATACGGAGCTTTCGTAGCCCAACTACGTAGGTCTACGAATAGACTATTCCCCGTTCCCGCACAATAATCCCCTTGCTCCCTACAATTTGGTTGGAGTTTTTACTTTGGCTTGTGCACCAAAACTCGCCGGGTTTCAAAGTTCAGGGGTTTTGTGTGCTTGAAAAAGCCGACGCTGAGGAACGCCGCCGCTCGGACACGGAATCAGGTTAGCGTTTTTAAAAGGTACTAGTTGAAATTGATTGCAACTTGATAGCAACGCGCACCAGCGACTGCTCCTTGAAGATGATTCTTGCCAGAATCCCAAATGCCTCTTTTAGAAAGGAGAGAGTTTATGGCTGCGGAATTGGCGCCATATGGCCGCGTTACCCAAAGGCCTCCGGCGGTAAAGGATATTCACATCGTATGGATAACGGCGGGGCTGGGATGTGATGGCGACTCGGTCTCGATTACTGCGGCAACGCAGCCCAGCGTCGAAGATGTTGTCCTCGGTGCGATACCTGGTCTGCCCAAGGTTCATTTGCACAATCCAGTATTGGCATATGAAGTGGGTGACGACTTCATGAAGTACTTTTACCAGGCTGAACAAGGCTTGATAGATCCTTTTGTATTGGTGGTTGAAGGCTCAATTCCGAATGAAAACCTGAGTGGCGAGGGCTACTGGGCGGCGATGGGCACCGATGCCATGACCGGCCAGCCCATTAAGACTACGGAATGGATCGACCGCCTTGCTCCAAAAGCTTTGGCGGTCGTTGCCATTGGTACGTGCGCAACCTATGGCGGTATTCATGCGATGGCGGGAAATCCCACTGGATGTATGGGGGTTGCGGACTATCTGGGCTGGGATTGGAAATCGGGTGCAGGTATTCCGATAGTTAACGTCCCTGGGTGTCCGGTCCAGCCAGATAACTTCATGGAAACAGTCCTTTATCTTCTGTACGTGGCCGCGGGACTGTCTCCGATGATCCCGCTTGACGAGGCTGGCCGCCCAACCTGGTTATTTGGAAAGACGGTTCATGAAGGTTGCGATCGTGGCTCCTATTACGAACAAGGTGAATTTGCCGACGAGTATGGCTCACCAAAATGTATCGTGAAACTTGGCTGTTGGGGACCGGTCGTTAACTGCAACGTCCCCAAGCGCGGGTGGATGGCTGGAATTGGTGGCTGTCCGAACGTTGGCGGAATTTGTATCGGATGCACGATGCCCGGGTTCCCCGACAAGTTTATGCCCTTTATGGACGAGCCGCCGGGATCAAAAGTCTCATCCGGGCTGGTCGGTGTTTACGGAGCAGCAGTTCGAGCGCTACGAAGTATGACCAACGCAACGGTGAACAAAGAACCCAAGTGGCGACACAACCGTCCGGAACTAACGACAGGTTACCATGCCCAACCATCCCTGCAGACAAAGGAGCGAGCGTCATGAGTACTTCAACTATCACCAAAACCCCGTCTCAACCTCGCACTCTTGTCGATATGAATTGGGATCCGATTACGAGAATTGTCGGTAGTCTGGGTATCTATACGAAGATCGACTTTGCTAATCGCGAAGTCGCAGAGTGCTACAGCACGTCTTCAATATTTCGCGGCTACAGTATTTTCATGAAAGGAAAGGATCCACGCGACGCCCACTTCATCACCAGTCGCATCTGTGGAATATGCGGTGACAATCACGCAACTTGCGCTACTTACGCTCAGAATATGGCCTTCAACGTGCGGCCGCCGGCGATGGCTGAATGGATTGTGAATCTTGGTGAAGCCGCCGAGTATATGTTTGACCACAACATCTTTCAAGACAATCTGGTGGGTGTCGATTTCTGCGAGCAAATGGTCCGCGAAACCAACCCGAGTGTTTGGGAGAAGGCCAAAACAAAGGAAGCAGCGCATGCCGCCGACCATGGTTATAGAACCATCGCCGACATTATGACCGCCCTCAATCCTTTCAGCGGAGAGTTCTATCGCGAGACTCTGCAGGTCAGTCGGTATACACGCGAGATGTTCTGTTTGATGGAAGGACGGCACGTTCATCCATCTACGCTTTATCCGGGTGGTGTTGGAACGGTGCCTACCGTCCAACTCTTTACAGATTATCTCGTTCGCTTGATGCGTTACTGCGAATTCATGAAGAAAGTTGTGCCATTGCACGATGACCTCTTCGATTTCATTTACGAAGCTATGCCGGGCTATGAGAAGGTGGGTCAACGTCGCATTCTGCTTGGTTGTTGGGGCTCCTTCCAGGATCCGGCGGTCTGCGACTACACCTACAAAAACATGAACGAGTGGGGCAACGCGATGTATGTGACCCCGGGTGTTGTAGTTGATGGAAAGCTAGTCACTACTGACCTGGTGGACATAAACCTGGGTATTCGCATCCTGCTCGGAAGTTCTTATTACGACGATTGGGAAAACTCTGAAACCTTCGTCAAAGCTGATCCGCTTGGCAATCCAATCGATCGGCGCCATCCCTGGAATCAGACCACGATTCCGCGGCCTCAAAAACGAGACTTCGATAACAATTACACCTGGGTAATGTCACCGCGCTGGTATCACGAAGGTGAACCAGGCGATAAGAAATATCTTGCGCTCGATACGGGTGGTGGTCCAATTGCCCGTTTCTGGGCCACGGCTCTGGCCGGCAAAGTTGATATTGGTTATGTCAAGGCAACCGGGCATAGCGTGAAGATCTATCTTCCAAAGACTTCAATGAAGCCAGAAGTGGAATTTGAATGGAAGATACCGAAGTGGAGCAACGCCATCGAGCGCGATCGGGCCCGTACATACTTCCAGGCTTACGCCGCTGCAGCTGCACTCTATTTTACGGAGCAGGCCATGGCGGAATTGCACGCTGGTCGTACCAAGACCTGGTCCGAGTTCAAAGTGCCCGACGAAGCAATCGGCTGTGGTTTCCATGAAGCGGTTCGTGGAGTGCTGTCGCATCACGTGGTTATCAGGGACGGCAAGATTGCAAACTACCATCCCTATCCTCCAACGCCATGGAATGCGAACCCGCGAGACATCTATGGCACTCCGGGTCCATACGAAGATGCCGTACAAAACACCCCAATCTTTGAAGAGAATGGGCCAGACAATTTTAAAGGCATAGACATCATGAGGGCCGTTCGAAGTTTTGATCCGTGCTTGCCTTGTGGTGTCCATATGTATCTTGGTAACGGGAAGGTTTTAGAGACGCATCATTCGCCGATGTTTGGAATGGTGAAATAACTGAAGCTGGATTTTGCTTCTTAGCTGCTCTGCACTTTGTGCTTTGGTCTTAGTGTTTTGTGCTTGGTATCTGGTGTCTGTTTTTCTGACAAGTACAAAGGACCAGAAGACAAAGCACAAAGTGCAACGCTTGAGGCAGAAAGTTATGGAGGTTCCAATTTGACGTCAGGCCCCTCAGAGATTGAAGAACTTATTAACAACATTGAGCATTTAAAGGATTCCGAAGCTCGTGAAAACGCTATCGCCCTGGTCCAGGCGTTAATGGAATTCCATGGCACGGCATTGGAGCGTTTAATGGAAATCATAGCCGACAAGGGTGAATCCGGATATTCAATTTTTGAGTCTTTTGCGGCTGACGAATTAGTTGGGAGTTTGTTGCTTCTTTATGGTCTGCATCCTCGTTCGCTTGAGACCCGAGTGATGGGAGCGCTCGAGAAAGTCCGGCCATATATAAATTCTCACGGCGGCAGTGTTGAGTTACTCGAGATTGTCGAAGGCAACGTCTGGGTCAAACTCGAGGGAAGTTGTAAGACCTGTCCCTCGTCCTCAATGACCTTAAAACTGGCGATCGAAGACGCAATTTATGCAGCTGCTCCAGATGTGCTGGCCGTCCATGCCGAAGGTATTACAACTATTGATGCACAAACTGGATTTGTGCAAATCGGAAAACCCGCTGGAAGTTCGAAAGAGGTAAAGGACTCGTGGCGCGATGTAACCAGTTTGATAGGGCTCAACGATAACTCGATCGAATTTGCTGATGTAGAAGGGCATTCGGTGTTGTTCTGCCGGCTGGGCGATTCCCTTTATGCCTACGGAAACACATGTCCAGGCTGTGGCAATAAGTTGAGTGATGCATCGCTGAAGTTAACAACCTTGATCTGTAACAGCTGTAAGCAACGATTTGACGTGATCCGGGCTGGACGAGGTTTGGACCAGCCGAAGCTTCATCTCAAGCCTTTGCCGCTACTACAGGAGAACGGACGCGCGCGAATCGCTTTGCCACCGTTAGCAATTGGTCACGAGCCCTGGGCGCCCGCTTAACCCACCGGGAGGTGGAAAGGCTTGGAGCCGGTTTGCGGCGAAAGATTTCAGCAACAAGGGGCTGTTCCTAGAAACGAATGTCAGATACTCAAATTCCTAATAATGAAACTCCGGAGAAAGTGCGGCAACCTACTGTCAAATCAGATGCCTTCAATTTGCTGCGCCGTTTTGTCAAAAGGCGCGATACCGCTGAACGGTGCGACATGTGCAGCGCCGAGTTGGGAGTTGAGCATTCGCATTTGATCGAGCCTGCCACCAGGCGAATTGTTTGTGCCTGTCAGCCTTGCTCAATTCTCTTTAGCGGTAGCTCGGACCAGCGTTATAGACGCATCCCGAGACGAATAGAGTTTCTGCGAGACTTTTCTTTGACGGATGGACAGTGGGACGGCCTGCTGATTCCGATCGGAATGGCTTTCTTCTTTCGCAGCAGCGTGGACCAAAAGATAATTGCTTTGTACCCCAGTCCAGCTGGTGCAACAGAATCTCTGCTCGATTTACAGGCATGGGACGACATCGTTGCCAGTAACCAAACACTTAACGAGATGGAGATTGATACGGAAGCCCTGCTAGTCAACAGAGTGAACGGAGCTAACGATTATTATCTCGTTCCCATTGATGAATGCTTTAGGTTGGTAGGGTTAATTCGCACGAAGTGGCGTGGGCTTTCGGGAGGCGCCGAAGTCTGGGAAGCGATTGTGACGTTCTTTAATCAGCTAAGGGAAAGATCGAACCTGGTAGGAAAAACGGATGCCTGATCTTCAGTTCAAAATCGAATCTGCCGAAGCGGTAACTTTTGCTGCGGCACCATTACTAGCCTTTCAGCTAACAATAAGCAATTCGAATCCCGGCGAATTGATCCAGTCGATCATGCTTAGGTGCCAGATCCAAATCGAAACTACGCGGCGAAAGTATGATGCTGCTGAACAGGACCAACTCTCAGATCTGTTCGGCGTGCCGGACCGCTGGGCTCAAACTCTTCGGCCAATGTTGTGGACTCATACAAACACGGTCGTACCTCCATTTCACGATCAAACGACGCTGGCTCTGCCAGTGCCCTGTACTTTTGATTTTAATGTTGCGGCGACTAAGTATTTCGCAGCCCTAAGTGAAGGGGAAGTTCCTCTAAATTTGATGTTTAGTGGGACGGTCTTTTATGAAGCGGCGGATGGCACCTTGCAAGCTGAACAGATTCCCTGGGATAAAGAAGCACGATTTCGGCTGCCAGTCTGGGTCTGGAAAGAGATGATCGATCTGTATTACCCGAATAGTGCCTGGCTTTGTTTGCGGCGCGACGTGTTTGATCGACTATCACGTTTCAAGATGCAACAAGGAATTCCCACCTGGGAACAAACGCTCGAGTTGCTGTTACCACGCAGCACTGAGAATCCTGAGGATATTGTCGTTGTCGAAGAAAGCCTACCTTCGTGAGCGGAGCAGCTGAATCAAAACAAGAAAGGCCGTTGGTCGAGCGTGTGGCCGCGGCGGTGCTCTACGAGGGCTACGTCCTCTATCCGTATCGACCTTCATCGGTTAAGAATCAACAGCGCTGGAATTTCGGTGTTGTTTGCCCTGAGTCTTATAGCGTTGCGCAAAAAGGCACCGAAGCAGCCTCGATGCAAACGCAGTGTCTGTTAGTAGCAAACGAGACAACTCGCCTCAGCGTCAGCGTGAAATTTCTTCAGTTGATTTCTCGAGAAGTTGCTGCGTCTATTGCGCCTTCGGACTCGACTAAACAGAGTAACTTTCAACCAGTTAACTCACTCGAATACGACGGCCGTCTCTATAACACCTGGCAGGAAGCGGTTGAACGCGAAGTTGGACCGATCGCGATCGACTTGCCCGATCGCAAGCAAAAAACAGAAACGCTGGAATTTGTTTTTCCAGGTGAGACTTCAGTCGAAGAGTTGCACGGTTCTGATGGTAGTGAAGTGGTTGGAAAGGTTGCACGCCGGCAGAGTGAATTGATCGGCTCGGTGAATATCGAGTTGAGCGCTTGTTCAAACTCGAGCAGTGCTTTAAAGCTGACCATTCAAGTTCGTAATACGACACCATTCGCTGATGCTGATCAGAAAAGCCGCGACGAAGCACTCCTTAGTTCCTTCGTTTCTACTCACACGATTCTTAAACTGGAGAACGGCGAGTTTGTATCTCTTTTGGATCCACCCCGCGAATTTAGTGAAGCGGCAAGCGAATGCAAAAATGTGGGGACCTATCCGGTGCTGATTGGAGTAGGCGGAGAAAAGGACTGCATGCTCTCGTCGCCGATAATTCTTTACGACTATCCACAGATTGCCCCTGAGAGTCCTGGCGATCTGTTCGATGGTACTGAGATTGATGAAATCCTAACACTCCGAATTCTCACGCTTACGGACGAAGAAAAGCGCGAGATTCGTGCCAGCGACGAACGCACCAGAAGGGTGCTTGAAAGGACGGAAATGCTTCCCCTCCAGCAATTCATGAAACTGCACGGAGCGATGAAAGGCGTCAATCGTAAAGAGCCATGAACGAATGGGAGTGGCAGTTGCTCGAAGAAAAGCAACTGCTCGATCAAATTCTAGTCGATGGGGTCTCGCTGAAATGTGGCGACCGGGTCGTACTCAGACCACGTGGCAGAAGTGACATTATGGATCTGGCTCTCGCCGGAAAGATCGCCGTGATCGAAGCCATCGAACAGGACTATGAAGGTCAGGCTCACGTCGCCGTGGTGGTTGAGGATGATCCGGGGAGAGATTTCGGAATGATGCGACAACCAGGACATCGCTTTTTCTTTTCAACCGCTGAAGTGGAGCCGTTGGGAGAATCGCTGCCGATGGAAAACATATGACGTCGCAGGTGCTTGTAGCCGGTATCGGTAACATCTTTTTGGGGGACGACGGTTTTGGCTGTGAAGTGATTCGCAGGCTGGCAGTTTTTCAGTTTCCTGAAAGCGTAAGAATCTTCGACTTTGGGATACGTGGGTTTGATCTGGCTTACGCTTTGATGGACGGTCGCGAACTTACAATTCTGGTTGACGCGGTGCCGCGCGGCGAAGCCCCGGGAACGGTTTATACCATTGAACCGGATCTGGACCAGTTGGACCAACTCGATCAGGCTAATCTGGCTGTCGAAACCCATGGAATGAATCCCGTGAAGGTTTTGCAGCTGGTAAAGTCAATGGGAGGTAAGTTCAACAAGATCCTTTTGGTTGGTTGCGAGCCGGAGACGTTTGGGCCAGAAGAAGGACAAATGGGTCTTAGTCCGGCGGTCGCCGGTTCAGTGGATCGTGCCGTGCAAGTAATTAAAGAACTGATAGCGGAGTTTCTTAGAAATAGCGGACAAATTTGGGAGGCGAACAATAATGGGCAGGAACAATGGGTCTCAGAAAGAGTGTAAGCATTTTGGACATGGTGTTTGGAAAATAGTCGGAGGATTGGCTTTGGCTTTAGTTGCGGCGGGTGTCGTCGCTGCGCTTCCAGACATAAAACGTTATATCCGGATCACACGCATGTAAGCACCTGACTTCGTCGAACCATCGGCGGCAATAGCGATGCTTGCTTAAAATGAATTTAACCCCTGAGTCATAAGGAGAAGTGTCATGGCTAACAATGGTTCGGAGTCGAAGGACATGTTGTACCTGGTAGGTGGTTTTGCCCTTTTGGTGGCAGGAGCGGGTCTAATTATGGCTCATCCGGAGATTCGCAAACAGGTGCGGGCCGGGCTGGATAGAGTGATGCCCGGTTTACCCGGTAATTTCAGTAATAGTTTGTCGACGGTAGTCCCCGACGTGCAACGTTATTTGAAGATTAGATCGATGTGAACCAATGAAAAATGAAGAAAGTATAGTCAAAGGTGTAGCTGCAGGTGTGGCCGGAGGTTTGGTCGCTTCAATAGTAATGAACCAGTTTCAAAACGCTCTTAGTAAGTTGATGAATGGTGAGGAGCGCTCGCATGGAGCTCAATCACAACAACCTGGTTCACCCGACCACGGCATCGGAAAGGCTCTTGAGGAAAGAGGCAGCGACGATCCGGACGACAATGCCGCGGTGCGAGCCGGTAACGCGATCAGTGAACTGGTATTCGATCAGAAACTGACTAAATCAGAAAAAGAGACAGCTGGAACCGTTGCTCATTACGCGATGGGAGCAGCGTCAGGCGCAATTTATGGCGCCTTTACTGAATTGGCGCCCGGCGTCTCGATTGGTGAAGGTGTTCCTTTCGGTGCGGCCGTGTGGCTCATTGCTGACGAGGCCATTGTTCCGGCGATTGGTTTATCGCGGTCAGCCAAGGATTATCCACTGTCAACACATGCGTACGCCTTGGCTTCTCATCTGGTCTATGGCTTGACAACTGAGCTGGTACGCAAGGCGGTTCGCAAAGCGTTGTAGCACGTTTATGGCAACTGAAATTGAGAGCGCGTTGGCGCACTATCGGCTGGTTCCTGAAGAGAGTACTTTTACAGTCCAGGCTTTTGCGGAAGGTTTATTGTCTGCTTTTGGCCACGACCCTGTCATTGCCGTTCGGAGTTTCAATGGCAGCGCCGAGTTTACGCCCGAGACATTTGAAAGAGCCTCGCTGCACCTGTCGATCGAAGCCTCATCACTGCGAGTCGCAAATGAAGTTAAAGAGAAGGACAGATTAGAGATCGAAAACACAATGCATCGTGAAGTGCTCGACGTGCAAAACTATCCAGAGATTAAGTTTGATACTAACAACGTCACTCTGAGCCGGTTGGGTCAGGGCCGTTACCGAGCACGCTTAATTGGAGATTTGACTCTACATGGAGTAACCCAGAAAAACGTTTGGATAACCGCTGAAGTGACCGTCGCCGATGGGATGTTGCGGGCAAAAGGCGGCTATCAGTTGCGCCAGACAGATTTCAAGATCAAACCCGTTTCGGTCGCTGGCGGCACCTTGAAGATCAAAAACGAGTTGAAGTGCACATTTGATATTTGCGCCAGACCGTCTTAGTCATGCACGAACTCTCCATAGCAATGAGTATGGTCGAGATGGCCACTGAAGAGTGCCGTCGCCTTGGTGCTGAACGTGTGAATGCTCTTCATTTAAGGCTTGGATTGCTTTCCGGAGTAGTCAAAGACGCCTTGCTCTTCTCTTACGAAATTGCTTGCGACGGCACTCCTTTGCAGGGTTCAAGACTTTTGATTGAAGACGTACCAGTAAAGGTCTTTTGTCCGAGCTGTAATAGTGAAAAGACGCTCGACTCAATTCAACTATTTGCTTGTCCCGGTTGTGGAAAGTTAACTCCGGAAGTGATTGAGGGCAGGGAACTGTTGGTGGTTGCGATGGAGATTGAAGAAAGGCAGCAGGTTGCCGAGGCTGTTGTATGAGTACACCCCGATTAGTTGAAGTCAGGCAGAATGTTCTTAAGCAGAATGATCTACTGGCGCGCTCGCTTAGAAAGCGATTCTCCGACGCGGGCGTGTTGGTAGTTAGTTTTGTTTCGACACCCGGGGCGGGTAAAACTGCCCTGCTTGAACACACTCTCAGCAGTCTGCGTGAAAAAGGCTTGCAAGTGGCCGCACTTGTTGGCGATTTAGCAACTGATAATGATGCCGACCGGTTGGCTCGTAGCAAGGCTCCGGTCCGTCAGATCACGACGGGTACCGTTTGCCATCTTGATGCCACGATGGTTGAGAACGCGCTGCGGGATTGGAGTCTCGAGACGCTCGATATTTTATTCATTGAAAACGTCGGTAACATGGTCTGTCCCTCCAGTTATGACCTTGGCGAAAACTTGCGAATCGTCTTGCTCTCGACCACAGAAGGCGAAGACAAACCATTAAAGTATCCAACCATCTTCAATACTTCTGACGTCGCAATAATTACCAAGATGGACCTGGCTCCGGTTGTCGATTTTGAATTAGAAGCTGCGAGAACAAACATTCAGCATGTCAGACCCGGAATGAGGACGTTGGAAGTATCGGTAAAGACTGGCACCGGAATACCCGATTACCTGGACTTAATTGTCTCCCATGTAAAGCAGAAAGTTTCAATCTGACAACGTGACTATAAGAGCGCAAATACTTGTGCGCGGGATTGTTCAAGGCGTTGGCTTTCGACCCTTCGTCTACTCGCACGCCAGCCGCATGTCGCTCACCGGCCGAGTCCGCAACAATGTCAGTGGAGTGTTGATTGACGTCGAGGGAAGCGCGCTCGCCATCCAGCGTTTCGTACACGAAATTGGCAATAATCCGCCGCCCCTTTCGCAGATCGATTCAATCGAGTGTAAAGAGAACTTGCCGCCGGCAGGTTATTCAGACTTTCTGATCCTGGAGAGTAATTCGGCGGGTGATCGAGCGCTGCCGGTCTCAGCGGACTTTGGAACCTGTAATGAATGTGTCCGAGAGCTGTTCGATCGGCGCAATCGTCGCTACCGTTATCCCTTTATTAACTGTACCAATTGCGGTCCACGCTTCACCATCGTGGAGGATGTTCCTTACGACCGAGCCAGAACTACGATGCGGCACTTTAAAATGTGCCACGAGTGTCGCACCGAGTATGAAGATCCGCTTGATCGTCGTTTCCATGCTGAACCGATCGCCTGCACCACTTGTGGCCCAAGGATGTACCTGCGTGATCGTTGTCAAGAATTGCGACATTCCGATGTCATTACGCACGCTCAAGAATTACTACGCGCCGGTAGAATCCTGGCTGTAAAGGGACTTGGTGGTTATCACCTCGCTTGTGACGCCCATTCAGATGAAGCGGTCAACCGCTTACGCCAACGTAAGTACCGGGAAGATAAACCATTCGCCCTGATGGCCCGAACACTTGAGGGCGTGCTTCATCATTGCAGCGTTTCCGGGGCTGAAGAAAGAGTTTTATTGTCGAGCAATCGTCCGATTGTACTCCTCAGACGCAAGCCGGGTTGCAGGCTTCCTGAGTCAATTGCTCCGAACGTGCAGACACTTGGATTCATGTTGCCTTACACACCACTTCATTATCTGTTGATGGAGAAGATGGGTGGACCACTGGTGATGACCAGCGCTAACGTGTCTGACGAACCAATTTGCTACTCAGACGATGACGCCCGTCTCAGGCTCGGTAACATCGCCGACTATTTCCTACTTCACGACCGGGAGATCAACATCCGCACCGATGATTCGGTGGTGCGCGTCTTCAATGAGAGGGAGATCATGGTCCGCAGGTCTCGTGGCTACGCTCCCGCTCCAGTAAGAACTAGTTTTAGTGTTAGCAAACCGATTCTTGCCTGTGGCGCCGAGTTGAAGAGTACTTTCTGTTTAGCTCGTGACCATGATGCATATCTCAGCCATCACATCGGCGACTTGGAAAATTTCGAAACGCTCATGTCTTTCAAAGAGGGTATCAGCCATTTTCAGCAGCTTTATGGAATTAAACCCGAGCTGGTCGCTTACGATCTTCATCCAGATTACCTTTCAACCAGGTACGCTCAGTCTTTAGATGGACCAGAGAAGATAGGTGTGCAGCATCACCATGCCCACATCGCGAGCTGCATGGCCGATAACGGAATTGACGGTGAAGTAATTGGCGTGGCAATGGATGGTCTCGGGTTTGGACTAGACGGCAAGCTCTGGGGTGGTGAGTTTCTGTTGACCGACTTTATGAATGCCGAACGTGTGGCCCATTTGTCATATGTACCGTTGGCCGGCGGCGCAAAAGCGGTTCGAGAGCCCTGGCGTCTCGCTGCTGTTTACTTACATCAAGCATTTGGTAACGATTGCACTTCGCTCAAGCTCGATTTCAACGACCGTTTGACTCCAAGGAAATGGGCCAGCCTGAGAAGCATGGTGGCTGCCGGCGTGAACAGCCCCGAGACTTCGAGTATGGGAAGGCTTTTTGATGCAATGGCGGGTCTGTTGTGTCTCAGAGATTCTGTAAATTACGAAGGCCAAGCGGCAATTGAGTTAGAGTCGATAGCGGACCACCACGTCAACGGGTTTTATGAATTTCTGATCGATGGGTCTCAGATATCAGCGTTGCAGGTCATTAAAGCCGCCGTCCGTGACCTGTTAGACGGGGTGTCACACGCAGAAATTTCAGGGAAATTTCACCTGGGTGTGGCCAACCTGATTTTAACGATGGCTCAAAGTATCAAGGCTGAGCACGGGCTGAAGAGAGTTGCGTTGTCGGGAGGTGTCTTCCAGAACATGCTCCTTCTCGAACATGTTTGTGGACTTTTGCGAACGGCTGGGTTCGAAGTGTTCACGCATAGTCGAGTTCCGACCAACGATGGCGGAATCTCGTTGGGCCAGGTAGCGATAGCAAATGCTCGCGCAAAATCAGGGAGGTGGCATTGAATGTGTTTGGCCATACCAGGAAAAATAGTTGAGATCGTGGACCATGAGAATCGCATCGCCAAAGTCGAAGTCGGTGGCGTTAAGCGAAATGTCAATATCGGCATGCTCTCGGAGGACGACACTAATGTCGGTGATTACGTCCTTATTCACGTTGGCTTTGCCATGAGTAAAGTTGACGAGTACGAAGCGCAAGAGACTCTGCGACTGTTAAAAGAGCTGGGAGAATTTGATCTCGAGTTCGAGCAATTCAGGACTACGGCCGATTGAGCACAACGATGACGAAGCCAACTCTCGACAACTTTTCGCGGTCCTTCTACCCATTCCTGCACGAGGAGAAGAGGGAGTCAGAGTCCTTACTGAATGATCTGGGTTTTTCTGTCTTAGAGAAGGCGCGTGAAAGCGTCGAAGTCAAGACGCAGTTTTTTGCTGAGAATAAGGACACGATTCTTGCGGCGTCCCTCGCTCTAGCCCGGTCGTTTAGTCGCGGCCGTAAGTTGCTGGTTTGCGGGAATGGCGGTTCTGCTACTGATGCGCAACACATTGCTGTTGAGTTCATGCATCCGATCACGGTCGGTCGCAAAGCGTTGCCGGCGATCTGTTTGACTAATGACATCGCGATGGTCACCGCGGTGGCCAACGACGTGGGATTTGACGATATCTTTACGCGACAAATTATCGGACTTGGAGTCGAAGGCGACGTCTTTCTGGGGATCTCGACCAGCGGCAACTCGAAAAACTTGTTACATGGTTTCGCTACGGCTAGACAACTCAAGCTGGTGACAATTGGGTTTGCTGGTAGTGATGGTGGAGAGATGAGTGCGATGAGCGCAGCAGGACTCTTGGATTATTGTCTAATTGTTCCAACAGCTAGTATTCATCGAATCCAGGAGACTCATGTCGCGCTGTATCACATCATGTGGGACATGGTCCATACGATGTTGGAGAATGGGGCGATTTTGAAAGAGTGATTATTTTTCAGTGGTCATTTCCCTTTTTCATTTGTCATTTCTGAATCCGGGGTGTCTGAGAATTAATCGGTACCAGAAAGCAAAAATGGAAAACGAGAGATGAAAAAATGACTGCTCTTATTTGGGGGTGAGCGATGAAGTTTATTGATGAATATAGACAAAGTGATCTGGCTATCGCGTTGGCCGGAAAAATCGCGAGTCAAACCTCCAGGTCATTGAAACTGATGGAGGTATGCGGCGGTCACACTCACACCATCTTCAAGTACGGCATCGAGGATTTGTTGCCTCCCAATATTGAAATGATTCATGGACCAGGTTGCCCGGTCTGCGTGATACCGCTTGGCCGTGTTGACGATGCAATTTCGATTGCCCTGCAACCAAATGTGATTTTTACAACCTTCGGCGACGCTATGCGGGTACCCGGATCAAAAACAAGTTTGCTTGACGCAAAAGCGCTGGGTGCGGACGTAAGGATGGTTTATTCACCGCTGGATGCTCTCAAGATTGCCAGGAACAATAGAGAGAAAGAGGTTGTGTTTCTGGGTTTGGGTTTCGAAACGACTGCACCCTCGACCGCTATGACTGTGCGTCAGGCGGCCAAAGAGAATATTGAGAACTTCAGTGTCTTCTGCAATCACATAACGATTCTACCGGCGCTCAAGGCAATGCTCGATTCGCCGGACCTGCAATTGGATGGCTTTCTTGGTCCAGGTCACGTGAGTACGGTTATTGGTACGCGCTGTTACGACTTTGTGGCGCGCGATTATGGCAAACCGATCGTCGTCACCGGTTTTGAACCGCTCGACGTACTTCAATCCGTCTACCTGATCATTAAACAGGTAGAGGAGGGACGTGCCGAAGTCGAGAATCAATACGGGCGTGTAGTCAATCGTGAAGGTAACGCGAGAGCGCTGGAAGTACTCTTTGAGGTGTTCGAGCCACGCGATTATTTCGAGTGGAGAGGATTAGGATCTATAGCGCATAGTGGAATGAAGTTACGTAAAGCTTTTGCGCAGTTTGATGCAGAAGCAAAGTTCAGCGTGCCGGGGTTGCGAGTGGCCGATCCGAAGGCGTGCCAGTGTGGTGAGATCTTGAAGGGAGTGAAGAAGCCATGGGAGTGTAAAGTCTTTGGCACCGCTTGCACGCCAGAAACACCGATTGGGTCTTGCATGGTCTCTTCCGAAGGGGCGTGTGCCGCTTATTACAACTTTGGACGATTATCGAAGATTGCTTCCCGGTCGGCAGCCCGGACGTAGGCCCTTGGCTGTAGGCTGTAGGCTTTAGGTCTTAGGTCTTAGGTCTTTGATCTTTGATCTTTGAGATTTGATCTTTGAGATTTGATATTTGATATTTTGGAAATTCAGCTCAAGCAGATCCATTTTCCAACTATCAAATATCAAATATCAAATCTCAAGTTTCAAAAGATCAAAGACCAAAGATCAAAGACCAAAAACCAAAAACCAAAAACCAAAAACCAAAAACCAAAACAATGTCATCCACCTTTACTCCATCACCTTTATTCGAGCGCGTTGAACGAGCGCGGCGCCGTAAGCACAAATTTACGGACACGCACATTACGCTGGCCCACGGAAGTGGTGGACGAGCCATGCATGAGCTTATCGAAGGTCTGTTTTTGGAATATCTGCGCAATCCACTGCTCGAGAAACTCGAAGATCAAGCAGTGCTGACTCCAGAATCTTTCTCAAATGGGACTCCCGCTGATAGGAAGCGACTCGCCTTCACTACCGACTCTTACGTCGTCTCACCAATTTTCTTTCCCGGTGGTGACATCGGAAAGCTGGCAATCAACGGAACCGTAAACGACTTGGCGATGAGTGGCGCACGACCAGTCCATCTTTCTGCCGGATTTATTTTGGAAGAGGGATTCCCCGTTGAAGAATTGAGAATGATCCTCGCTTCGTTGCGAGACGCCGTCGCGGAAGCGAATGTCGCTATCGTGACAGGCGATACCAAAGTTGTTCAGAAAGGTGGCGCAGACAAGATTTTCATCAATACCGCGGGGATTGGGGTCATCGATTCCGATGTGGAGCTTGGTGCGATCCGGGCTCAGCCTGGAGATAAAGTTATTCTTAGTGGTTCGCTGGGTGATCACGGCACAACGATAATGATTGCCCGGGGTGAACTCGAGCTTGAAACTGAGATTGAAAGCGACTGTGCGCCACTCCATTCGCTTGTCGCCGACATGATTCTGTTTGCCGAGGGTGCCTCTAAGTTGGAAGGGCTGCGGTGTTTTCGTGATCCGACTCGCGGTGGCTTAGCGACCACACTGAATGAAATTGCTCTAAGCGCTGAAGTTTGTATCGAACTCTCGGAAAGTTTGATTCCGATTCGAGAAGAGGTTAAAGGCGCCTGCGAAATACTCGGTCTTGATCCGCTGTATGTGGCAAACGAAGGAAAGCTTGTCGCAATAGTCTCCCCAGACATCGCCGACGCGCTGGTTATTCGGATGAAAAAGAATAAATACGGAGGAGATGCCTGCATCATTGGTGAATTAAAGGCTGAACCCGGCGGGATAGTGACAATGCGGACGGGTTTTGGCGGGACGCGAATTGTTGATATGCTCGTGGGCGAACAGTTACCACGGATATGCTAGAAACAATAGGCTCCATGAGCACCTTTGCGGTGCTCACTCTCGGTCTGATATTTGGTCTGAAGCACGCGACCGAGGTTGATCATGTCGTAGCAGTTTCAACGATTGTCAGCCAACATCGCAACGTTTTTCGCTCAGCTATAGTTGGGGGATTGTGGGGCCTTGGCCATACCGCCGCTCTTCTGGTTATCGGAGCGCTCGTGCTCTCGCTCAAGGTGGCCATTCCAGAAAGAGTGAGTAGCTGGCTCGAGTTTGCGGTGGCTTTGATGATTATTGGTTTGGGCGCCAATGCGCTCTTATGTGCGCTCAAAGATAGTCGTCAGGTGCACCGGCACGAGCATAATCATGATGGGGTTTCTCACGTTCACGTCCACTTTCACGATCAGCAAACCCAACACAAACCAGATCGTGTTCATTCGCATGCGGTGACCGGTGTAGGTTTGAAACCTGTCCTGATAGGTACAATGCACGGACTCGCTGGGTCGGGAGCGTTGACGCTGCTTGTGCTCACGCAAATCAAGAATGCGTGGGTTGGTTTTATGTATCTCGCGATTTTTGGTGTGGGATCGATTTTCGGAATGTTAATAATGTCGGGCTTGATTGGTCTGCCATTCGCTTTCAGTGCTAGTAAGCTCACCGGCGTTCATCATCGCCTACAGACTGCGGCCGCGTGTTTTAGCATCGTCTTTGGTCTATGGTACGCCTACTCAACCGCATCCGCGCTTTAGAATTTGGGTCATGACGCCACCGACTTTTAGTCGCGTGGTGATTCAATTTCAACCTAGCCCATCCGGAACAAGATCCTGGACACCACCGACTTCAGTCGCGTGGTGATTCACCGTCTACCTAACCCATAGTAGCTTTGGTGCTCCACATCGGCGTCAGCCGCGTGGTATGAACTTTTGCCAGTGGTCAACCGACTCAAATCAGTGAATGAGGTAGAAGTTGAAATACCACGCGACTAGAGTCGGTGGTGTCTCGGGGGCGACGACAGACGGGCTAGGTAGAAGTTGAAGGACCACGCGACTGAAGTCGGATGGTGTCCGCGTCAATACTCTACATACGTGCCAACCCGTTGCTGGTGGGCCGCTTTAAACAAATAGGCGGCACAGATCACATCTTCAATTGCGAGGCCGAGGGATTTGAACAGGGTTATTTCGTTTCTGTCTGTCCGGCCAGTTTGCTTACCAGTAATTAAATCGCCGATCTCTCCTAAGATACTGTCACTATTAATTAGGTCTTCCTGTGCGGCCAGGATGTAATCTCCTGATTCGTTAATCGCAGATTCTCGACGGTCCACAAATATTTTTGAAACTGCCATCGTCGCTCCATCAATTTCACGTGACGTAGGTGAATGAGTACCGATAGCATTGATATGAGCGCCCGCTGAGATCCAGTCGCGCTGGATCACTGGTACCTGAGAATTTGTAGCTGTCACGATGATGTCGGCACCGGCCACAGCTTCTTTTGCCGTTTCAACTGCCTTGAGTTCGAAATTACACTCCGCCTTCATCTCTGCAACCATACGATGTGCATTAGCCACGCTCTTGCTCGCTATGCGCACCTGTTTAAGTGAACGGACGCAAGCTAACGCGCGAACATGAGTACGAGCCTGGACTCCCGCTCCCACAATAGCCAGTTCTGTCGCATCCTCTCGCGCCAGCAAATTAGTCGCTACAGCCGAGGCTGCGGCTGTGCGTTGTGCTGTTATTGCGGAGGCATTCATCAACGCGAGTAATTCTCCAGTCTCCGGGCTAAAGAGAAGTACACCGCCTTGATGCGCGTCTTTCCCTTGTTGTGGGTTGTCGGGAAAGACAGTGATCACTTTGATCCCGAAAACGGGCTCTGCACCACCCTTAAAGGATGGCATCAGACCAAGAAGGCCTTTCGCGGCGGGTGGTCGAATGATTGTTCGCAATGGCTGAAAGATTTTGCCCTCAGCAAGAGAAACAAAAGCACCGGACATCAGCTCAATACACTTTGACATAGGTAAGAGCTCGACTACTTGTTGATGATTCAAAATAAGTGTCTGCAAAAATTCTCCTTAATCGCCGGCGAATCATGTGGCGAGTAATACCTGGAAATATTAATCAACATCGCAACTCGGGTAGCGTGGGACTCGAATCAGCAGATCGCAAATCGCTTGGTGCTCACCGAGTTTATACCCCAAACGGTGAACCAACGCAGTTAACGCGCACGGTATGGTTAATGGGCGCCGCCAATCAGCGTCGTCACGCGCAAAAAACTTCAAAAAAACGCTGAATTTCGAGCGCGACCTGTTGGCACGCTCATTGCTAAAAGAGATACCGGAGGATTTGAGATGAAGAAATGGTTGTTGAGTCTGTTTTGTTTATTGGTTGTCAGTGTAGCGGCGATTCCCGCGAGTGCCCAAACGCGGTCTCGCTTGAACAACCAAAGCAGGCGCTATTACGAGCAAAGGGTTGGGCGAACATATAACAATCAGATTTATAGCGATTCAGGATATCGAAACGACGCTTACAACCGTTACCCGGGTGATTATTACTACGACAACAGGTCCACCTGGGATCGTTCGCGAGACAAGATCACAACAGCGATTGGAGCTGGAGCCGGCGCAGCCATCGGTGCGATGGCTGGTGGTAAGAGGGGCGCGATCATAGGCGCAATCGCCGGCGGCGGAGGTGCTGCGTTGTACACCTACGGTATTCGCGACAAACAGGATCGCTACTAACGCGCATCTAACAAGTTCGGTCACACATTGCAAAATGAGTGGCCTTGTTAAGGGCTCGGATGTGAAGGGGAGAGCACATCCGGGCCCTAACATTTTTGCCTCACGTCCTTGCTAGGTTAGACTGTCGCACGGTTTCTTTTCGGACAAGGCGAATGCGGCAGCTTATACTCGGGTTTCTCTTCAAGATTCTTTTCGTCTTCCTTGGTATCGTTACCGGCCTCATACTCGGAGAGTTTGCACTTCGAATCGTCGGGTATTCCTACCCCGAGTTCTATCAAATCGATCTCCACCGTGGTTATTCGTTACGACCGGGTGTTCGCGGCTGGTACCGAAAAGAAGGCAAATCTTACGTCGCGATCAACAGCGACGGCTTACGCGATCGGGAACACCTAATTACGAAGCCTGCAAATACTCTTCGGATTGCGATTATTGGCGATTCATTTGCTGAAGCTTTGCAAGTTCCTCTCGAGTTGACCTTTTGGTCCGTCATGGAGAGACAGCTTGCCGGGTGTGGTTCCCCGGCAAAGAAACTCGAAGTTCTCAACTTTGGAGTTTCAGGTTATGGGACCGCTCAAGAGCTGATTACACTTCGAGAGAACGTGTGGAAGTATTCTCCAGACATCATCATTCTTGCATTTACCACCAGTAACGACATTACCGACAATTCCAAAGTGTTAAAGAAAACGAATGAGGTGCCTTACTTCATTCATCAGAATGATCGACTCGTTCTGGACGACTCGTTTAGAGAAAATTCGACTTTTCGTTTGCGACAGTCATTGTTGGGTTCTCTGGGAACTTGGTTTCGGGATCATTTTCGGCTGATTCAGGCTATATTAGAGGCGTCTCGTTCTATTAGGCTCGGGTTGGGATCTCTACACTCGCCCGCCCAACCAGAAAAGACCGCAGTGCCGGCTAAACCAGAGGATCTTGAACTTTCGAGCGAACTCGGTCTCGATAACTTGATCTACGTCGAGCCAAAGGCACCCGAATGGACAGAAGCCTGGAAAGTTACTGAGGGACTCGTTGAGACTATGCACCGGGAAGTTGTGGCGCGGCGTGCGAAATTTCTCGTTGTAACACTTTCAAATGGACCACAAGTTGCCCCTTTGTCTGAAAGCAGAACTAATTTCATGCGGCGATTTGGTGTGACAGATCTCTTCTATCCGGATAATCGCATCAAGGCGCTTGGGATACGCGACAATTTTGAAGTCCTCACGCTTGCGCCTGAGATGCAGAGTTACGCTTCGAAATACAATGTGATCCTCCACGGCTTCGGCCAGGATCTCGGCTCGGGACATTGGAACGAGGCTGGGCATCAGTTGGGCGGTGATCTTTTGGCGCAGAAACTCTGCGGTGAGGGCTGGCTCAAATAGCAGCCGGGACGCGTTTCTGTTATAGATAGTGTTACTTATTTGCGCACCGGAGAGGGTGAATGGAATTCAAAGAGAATGTCCTCGGACTAATTGGGCAAACTCCATTAGTTAAGCTCAATCGTCTAGCGCGAGGAGTGAAGGCTCAGATCTTTGCCAAGATGGAGAGTCTCAACCCCGGGTACTCAGTAAAAGACCGCATCGGTGTAGCAATGATCGAAGCCGCTGAGCGTGATGGACTCTTAAAGCCAGGTGGGACGGTTATTGAAGCAACGTCAGGCAATACGGGCATCGGATTGGCACTGGCTGCCGCGGTCAAGGGTTATAAATGCATTTTTGTGATGACCGATAAGGCGTCCGTTGAGAAGTCGCGTTATTTGAAGGCTCTCGGAGCCGATGTCGTCATTACTCCAGTTTCAGCTAAACCTGGCACGCCGGATCACTATGTTTCGACCGCGCGACGAATTGCTTCAGAAACTCCAAACTCATTTTATCCGGACCAGTATTCCAATCCGTCAAATCCAGACGCGCACTATCGTACAACCGGCCCAGAACTGTGGGAGCAAACCGAAGGCAAGATTACTCACTTCGTAGCGGGCATCGGTACTGGCGGAACCATTTCCGGGACGGGAAGATTCCTGAAAGAGAAGAGCCCGGCAATCAGGATCATCGGTGCCGACCCTTACGGCTCAATTTTTAAAACTTTCAAAGAGACGGGTAAGTTGGTTGAAGCAACTCCTTACCTGGTTGAAGGCATCGGTCAGGAAATCGTTCCACCGAATGTTCACATGAAATATGTGGATGAAGTCGTGAATGTTACTGACAGCGAGTCGTTCGAACTGTCGCGACAGTTGGGTCGTATGGAAGGGATCTTTTGTGGCGGATCGACCGGAACAAATCTTGGGGCCGCCCTCCGCGTCGCAAAGGATCTTGATGAAGAGGCGGTGGTTGTCTTCATAGTTTGCGACACTGGTGAACACTATCTGAGTAAGCATCACTCAGACGAATGGTTGAAGGAAAAACGGCTTCTGGAACCGCAACGCATGACTGCAGGTTTGATCAATAGCACGAAGAAGCCACAGGCACCAAAAGCGCTTGTTTATGTGAAGCCAAACGCTACTGTCGCAGAAGCTCTGGAAAAGATGGACGAGCTTGGTCTAACTCAGATCCCGGTCCTTGATGAGGGTCGCTCCGTCGGCTCTTTACGTGAGAATAGAGTGCTCGCCAAAGTGGTTCGCAACCGCGAGATGTTGACTTCTCCGGTTAGCGAAGTCATGGAATCCAGTTTTCCGATTCTGGATGTAGATGCAAGTTCGAGTGAGGTGACTAAAAAGCTTCAAACAGGTCCGGCGGTACTCGTCGAGGAATACGGACGCATCATCGGGATTATTACGCGACACGATGTTTTGGATTTGAGATTGAAGGCATCTGTTTAATAGCCTGCAGCTATGGCCAAAGAAGAAAAAGTGTTAGCTGCAAATCGAGCCGCCTTTCACAATTACCACATCTCTGATAAGTACGAAGCAGGAGTCGCACTCACTGGTACAGAAGTTAAGAGCGCGATGGGCGGTCGCGTTCAACTAAAGGATGCTTACGTTGGGGTGAAGGATGGTGAAGCCTGGTTGTTCAATGCTCATATTTCTCCTTACTCTCACGGTAATCGCGAAAACCATGACCCAACGCGAACACGCAAGTTACTCTTACATAAACGAGAAATATCACGGCTTGACGAGGCTTCTGCTCGTCAGGGCATGACCCTGGTTCCGACTCAACTCTACTTGAAGAACGGCCGAATTAAAGTGGAAGTTGGTTTAGCTCGCGGTAAAAAACTGTACGACAAGAGAGAGACGGAAATGAAGCGAACAGTGGAGCGCGAAACTCGAGCTCAACTGAAGGAACGTAATCGTTGAGAGATTTACAATTCATATCTTAATCGCAGGAGAATTTAGTCACATGCAAGTTGAATCCACGCAGCGTCCATACGAAGACCTTGATGTGCAGGCTTTGGCTGTGGCTGTCTTTAAAGGTGAGAAAACAGACGATGGCTTCTTAAAAAAACTGGATGAGCTTTCAGCCGGATTAGTGAAATCCGTGATCGACTCTGAGGAGTTTATGGGTAAGGAAGGCGAAACCGCGTACTTTCATTTGGTGGATAACACCAAGCTAAAAGCTAAGCGCTTAATGTTGGTTGGGGTGGGAGAAAAGAAGGACTACCAAGCCGGCCAGGTCTCCAACATGACGGGAACGGCAGTACGAGAGCTTCGTAGCAAAAATGCTAAATCCATTGGCGTGATTTCCAGACCAGTTAATGCTGCTGGAGAGATGGCCGCAGCTGCCGTCGAAGGTGCTTACATTGCCTTGTTTGATCCGGATAAGTATCGAACCGTTGAAAAGGAACAGAAGACTGTCGACCGACTTGTGGTCGTGTTCGAGGGTGGCTCTGACGACAAACTTCAGCGTGGTGTGGAGACAGGGAAAATAATCGGCGAGTCAATCAACTTTACTCGTGATATGGCGAACGAGCCCGGCGCTTACATGACCCCAACCGATATGGCTGAGCGCGCTCGAGAAGTCGCCAATGAATTTGGATTGAACATTGATGTGCTCGATGAAGCCCGCATGGAACAGGAAGGCATGGGATCCCTTCTGAGTGTCACGCGTGGCTCGGAAGAACCGGCGAAACTAATCATCCTGAAATATACGCCCGCCAGTTTTGATGAAAATACCAAGGAACTGCTCGCCTTTGTCGGTAAAGGCGTCACCTTCGATTCGGGTGGTATCTCACTCAAGCCGGGCGAGAATATGGAGTTGATGAAGTACGACATGACGGGAGGAGCAACCGTAATCGGTGTGATGAGAGCAATCGCTCAACTAAAACCATCGATTCCAATTCTCGGCGTAGCTCCTTGCACAGAAAACCTTCCCTCCGGAAAAGCTACAAAACCAGGTGATGTGGTTCGCGCCATGACGGGCAAAACAATAGAGATAATCAATACGGACGCCGAAGGTCGATTAATCCTTGCCGACGCTATTGCCTATGCGAAGAAATTGGGCGCTACGAAAGTTATCGACATGGCGACCTTGACGGGTGCCGTCTCAATTGCCTTAGGAGACGTTAACGCCGCAGTCCTTGGTACTGACCAGGAGTTGATTGACGAAATTATCAATGCCGGTCAGGAAGTTGGTGAGAAATTCTGGCAGCTACCGCTTGATAAAGAGTATTCAAAACAAATAAAGTCGGATATCGCGGACATCAAGAACGTGGGTGGACGAAAGGCTGGAACCATCACTGCCGCCGCATTTTTGAAGGAATTTGCTGACGGACTGGCCTGGGCCCATCTGGATATTGCGGGCACAGCATGGGGCGATGACGCAAAGCCGTACCGGTCCAAAGGACCAACCGGAATTTGCGTTCGAACGCTTTTGCGGATCGTTGAACGGGCAAGTAAATGACTGCTTGATGAAGGTAGTGTCGTCCACGGTGGACAGGCGGTGTCATCTATTGTTGACACTTTTAGGTTTGACTGGGACCAAGAGTAGCAATTTGCTGGGCTTTTGCGATTTTTCCGCGTTGGCATGAGTCTTGTAGAGAGTGATGGCAATAAGCCAAAGGGAGCGAGTCCCTTATCCCGTAACGTCCTCGCCCCCTCGATTGCCGCTCGAGGTTTTACCGGCCGCCCCTTTGGCACCTCCATTCAAATAAAGGCGATAACAAAAGTCTGAAAGTTTGCTGGCACTGAATCGTTTAGTGAGTGCTATAATTTTCGCGGCCAGCCTGGTTATCTCCTCAGGCAGCCCTGGCCTACGTCGCTGGCTCTAAAGGATTAACGGACGCACAGTGATTGATTACTACAAACTACTGGGCGTGAAAGCCAATGCTTCTCAGGCTGAAATCAAATCGGCCTATCGCAAACTTGCGCGTAAAAGCCATCCCGACCTTAATCCCGACTCTCAAGCAGCACGCGAGTTTTCTCTTCTATCGAAGGCCTACCATGTTCTGAGCGATCCACAGGAACGGGCCTATTACGACGATCAGTGGAAAGCGCAAAAGAATCGGAGCTATTCAATACTGGACTCAAATAACCCCCACGCTAAACGGGCGCGTAATTTGGCCGTGCAAGCGAAATGGGACAGGTTGGTCGATGAAGTCCTGGAGCGTGATCGACGTGAGAATCGTGAGAGGCAGCGAGCAGTTTTCACAACTGTCTCACTCTTTCTATCAACCTTTTTTCTGGCAATGATTAGGCCACAGCTGTGGCAGGTCTTTGATTACCTGGGCCGTGCGATTGTTTTGACCCTTTTCGTAATTGGGGTTTGGCACCTGGCGACTCGACTTCGTGAATATCTCGCACACTACACTTATCAGCCGAAACCGATTCAGGGTTCGATTATTCATGAAGACGAACTACCCGAACAGCCATTTACCAGATTCTCAGCTTATACGTTCTTGCTGGTCGGTTATGCTTTGAGCCTTGGTATAGGTCTCTATATTGGCTGGCATACGCAGGACTTTTTTAACGATTTGACGCTCTTATTCAGGCACCGCGTGGCCGTAGTTCAGTCGACTCTATTGATCCCTGACCTTATTGTCTATCCTCCCATAGCCGTTCTAATAGTTGATACAGTTCACGGACTCGCCTCAAGATTTGATTAGGCGCCCCTGAGACCTCTGGTCCCCCAACGAATGTCCGACATGCTTTATTTAGCTTGTCGGTGCTGAGCAATTAAGCTCCCTTACTAAGTCATTCGAGAAGCTAAAGGATATCGGACATTCACCCAGTTTTATGGCCGTCAAAATCTTGCCTGGGCCGATTTTTGTCGTGTATAGTGCTGCTTTCCCAACGCCGTTCTAGAAGTGATAGTTGTCAATATGTCTTGAGAGGCTGACTCTCTCGAACTGATTACGCCCCTGACTCTACCAGCGAACGGTCAAACCTCAGCAATGTGCAGTCCTTTGAAACCTTTGGTTTGGCGATAAGTTTTGCCGGAAAGGAGCAACGACATGGGAAACACGATAAATCAGCGTCAATCTCTGGTCTCGAAACTTGATTCGTTATCGGAGACTGAACTGCAGGAAGTCCTGGACTACGTGTCGATGATTGAATCGCTAAGACGGCCAAAAGGCGCAACTCCGGTCATTGAGGAAGAACTATTAATGGCTTTGGCCGATGCTCATGAGAATAGACGCGCGCGGCAGGCGTTTGAGTGGGAGTCAGTTCGGCGAAAGGCCGAGAGACGAGCGGCCGTTAGGGCTACCAGTCATTTCTGAATGTTAAAGCGCCCATCAATCACATTCTTAATCCTGGCTATCGTCATGATGTCGACGGGTTTTGTTCATGGTCGGACAATACCGTCCAACATTACCCAGTCGCAGTCGGATCTCGATCGCCAACAACAACGACTGCAATCCTCGGAACCTGAGGAGCGAAGGGACGCATTGATGCGACTCGGCTCAATGCGTACAGCCGCCGCTTCAAGACTGGCTTTGCCTGCTTTATCAGATCCGGTACCAATGGTTCGCGCTGTTGCCGCCCACGCAATTCTCTCCTTAGCTCCAGAGCAAAGTGTCACGGCTTTAATACCACTACTTAACGATAAGGATGAGTTTGTTCGTCGGGAAACGGCTTACGCTTTAGGCTCAACGCAGAGTCGCAGCGCAACTCAAGCACTCGGTAATCTGTTGCTCAGCGATAAGGATGCTGGCGTTCGTGGCGCAGCGGCTGTAGCGCTGGGAGAAACCAGGGACGAAGCTGCAGTGGTGGTCCTTTCGTCGGTGCTGGCTCCCGAATTGATCACACCTGGTAAGAATAAAGTTAAAGCTGAAAAAAATGCTTTTGTATTACGAGCAGCCGCGAGATCATTAGGTCAAATTAGAAGCCGCGCCGGCACTCAAGCGCTCGCTGCAGCGCTCGGTAATGAAAAGAACGAATTTGATGTTCGGCGTGAAGCAGCAGTGTCTCTGGGAGACATTGGCGATCCCACTGCAGTCTCCGTCTTAACAGCCGCTGCTTCCTCCGAAGATCCATACCTTGCAAAAGCTGCTTCTGAGTCACTGCGAAAAATCTCGCACTAGAACATCCACAGATTGCGCCGATTCCACCGATTTTTGTAAGAAGCTCTGAAACGCATTAACAAATAACGGTGTAATTGCGTGTGATCTGTGATTGTATTGATTATCTTTCGTAAAGACAGGTAAGGGTGTAAATAAAAGCGCCAGCCAAAAAGGCTGGCGCTGTCATTCTCGGTTGGGAATGGTCTAACTCTCTGATTTCTCGCCGCGTCCCTGACTCTTCTTAGCGACTTTCGTTGCAGCTGGAATTGGTAAGCCCACTCCACCCGACAATGTTTCGTCCGCCACTTCAGCCTGATCGGTTCCCGGCGGTAGATCATGTATCAAGGCGCCTCCAGAACTCTTCGAGAACAGGAACTTGTTCTTAACGCCGTCCACATCTACGTGCACCAGATCACCTAACCCGATTTGGCCAGTCGCCACGAGGTTCGAGAGCGGATAAACGAGGAAACGTTCAACGGCCCTCTTCAAATGGCGCGCGCCATATTTGAAATCCAATCCTTCCTTCATCAGCATATCTTTGGCTGAGTCAGAACACTGGAAGACAAACTTAGTTCCGGCGGATTGCATGATGCGATCCTGCACTGCCTGGAGTTCGAGGTCCAATATCAGACGCAGGTGATGTTCTTTCAGCGATCGGAACACTACAACCTTGTCGATTCGGTTCATGAACTCGGGTGAAAATTTACGCCTGGCAGCTTCAACCGCGGTACGATAAATCTTTTGATCGACTTCGTTATCGTTTGGCATCTTCGTGCCTTTGCCCGGAGCGAAACCGATACCGCCGGAAATCAATTCCGACATCTCGCGTGCGCCGAGGTTCGAAGTCATGATCACCATTGCCTTCGAAAAGTCGACACGTCGATTGTCACCCAACGTGAGGGTGGCCTTGTCGAGAATTCCGAGAAGCAATTGCCATAAGCTATCCGAGGCCTTTTCTATTTCGTCGAATAACACCAGCGAGACCTTGAGATCATCGGTGTGCATCCGGTCCAGGTTTTCCTGAGTCAACATCGGCGACGTTTCGCGATGGCCAAGATATCCTGGAGGTGAGCCAATGAGCTTAGCAATTTCGTGGGAGTGCTGAAACTCGGCGCAGTCAATCTTCACGACGGCATTGGTGTCGCCATAAAGCACTTCTGCGGCCGCCTCAATTACACGTGTTTTTCCTGAACCTGTAGGTCCGAGAAACAACATCGTTCCGATAGGTCGATTTGGCGGATTCATTCCGGCTAAGAAGATCTGGTAAAGACCACTCATCCGCCGGACTGCTCGTTCCTGGCCCACTATGCGCGCTGTAAGTCGCTCCTCAAAATCCTGTGCGCGAGGGCTCTTCTGATCAGGATCCAAGAAAACCGTTCCAACTTTTTCCATGTCACTTGTTCTTGTCACTGTTTCAGCTAACATCGGCTTTCTCCTTGCCATTCGACCCGGGCCATATCCCTAAACATCAGACCGAAAGCTTGGCCCAAATATTCCCTAAGCAAGGAACGATCCGTTCATTAAATTGATGCAATTGCAAAGAGCCGGGTTTCCCGTCGGGGGTCTCGAAAGCGGACAACCCCGCCGTGCTAGGTGCTATATAACCAACTCTGACTCAATTGTCACCACAAAATGTTGAGCAATCAACAGATTACAGCAATTCCGCGGTAAAAGATGTAATTGGTTGCCTGACATTTACTGTCAAAATGCAGCTGACAAATATTTGCAGACAAATACCTGTCAACGCGGTTAAATGCACCGTTTCACGCAGCTGTAAACGAAAAGCGACAAAGGTCTTTAATCGTAATATTCCAGTCCCAGGTGAGTAATAAGATCCTCTCCGCGCAAGTGGCGCAAAGTATTCTTCAATTTCATCAACTGGATGAAGACGTCGTGTTCGGGATAAAGACCAGGAGCAGTTTGTGGCGACTTGAAATAGAAGGAGAGCCACTCTTGCACACCTTTCATCCCAGCTCGTTGGGCGAGATCTAAAAATAACGCAAGGTCCAAAACGATTGGTGCAGCCAGGATCGAATCTCGACAAAGGAAATCGATCTTGATCTGCATCGGATAACCAAGCCATCCGAAGATGTCGATGTTGTCCCAGCCTTCTTTGTTGTCACCTCGTGGCGGATAGTAATCGATGCGGACGACGTGAGAGAAATCCTTATAGAGACTGGGATAGACTTCGGGCTGCAGAATGTATTCGAGCACCGAGAGTTTCGACTCTTCCTTTGTTTTGAAGGAATCTGGATCGTCCAGGACTTCGCCGTCGCGGTTGCCCAGAATGTTTGTTGAATACCAACCATGCAGACCAAGCATTCTTGCTTTCAAACCAGGCGCAATGATCGTTTTCATCAGAGTCTGACCTGTCTTGAAGTCTTTTCCGCAAATCGCAAGTTTGTTTTTGTCGGCTAACGAACGCAGCGCGGGAATGTCGACGGTTAGATTCGGAGCACCGTTTGCGAAAGGAATACCTGATTTCAGAGCGGCGTATGCGTAGATCATCGAAGGAGCGATCGCCTTGTGATTTTCGCGCATAGCTTTCTCGAATGATTCCAGAGTTTTGTGAACCGCGTGTGGCTTGAGGAAGATTTCGGTGGATGCAGCCCAAATCATAACCAGTCGCGAACATTTGTTCTTCTTCTTCCACGCGGCAATCTCATCGATCAATTGCTGGGCAAGTTCGAACTTGTTTTTACCGGTCTTAACGTTGGTGCCGCTTAGCCGCTTCACATACGTTTGGTCGAAGACTGCTTTCATCGGTCGAATCTTGCTGAGCGGTTGCTTTAAACGAACCAGCAGTTCCTTATCGAGGACTCCGGCATTGAGTGCGGCGTCGTATGCTGATTCCGGAAAGATATCCCAGGCGCCAAAGACCAGATCGTTCAAATCTGCCAGAGGTAAAAAATCGCGAATCAACGGGACGCGATTCTCAGTGCGCTTCCCGAGTCTGATGGTGCCCATCTGAGTCAAACTGCCAATCGGTTCAGCGAAGTTCTTTTTGATTGCTTCGACTCCCGCGATGAACGTTGTACTGACAGCGCCGAGTCCGACGAGCAACACGCCGAGTTTGCCGGTAGCGGGCGCGATAGTAGTTTCTTTAGCGTTTACCATGAAATATTTCTCCCCAAATTTTGAGGAATGATAACGTTTGGTAGTAGAAGGGAGGCGACGGATCTTGCTCAATATTGGCGACAGCTTGCTACCGTTAGCACAGCGGCCTGAGAGAACACGAGAAAACTTGGAGGGTTCAACCGCTACACCGAAGGTATTGGCCGATTTGCTATGGTTGAGCTTAGGCAAGTTCGCACGCCGGCTTTAAGCCGGGTGGTCTTTGAATTTCTCCCCCTGCGATTAACAGTTATCGACTTAAATCAAACGAATGAGGTTGAAGTTGACTGACCACGCGACTGAAGTCGGTGGTGTCGTGGAGCTTCTTCCGGATGGGCTAGGCAGAAAGTGAAACACCACGCGACTGAAGTCGGTGGTCTCTGTGTGGCACGACGAAGCTCAAAGTTCAAAGTTCAAACTAAAAACTAACTCTGATTGATCAAAGCTTTTCGGAATTCGCGCGGGGTGGTGCCGGTGGCTTGGCGGAATGCCTTAGTAAAGTGGCTTGCGCTCAAATAGCCCACTCGAGCCGCGATCTCCGTAATCGAGAGATTGCTGTCAGCCAGCAACTGCTGAGCTCGAGTAGACCGAATGCCAGCTAAATAATTATGAGGGGTGCTGCCAGTTATCTTCTTGAACAGACGAG
>DATIBX010000858.1:0-10082 GCA_035457105.1 Pyrinomonadaceae bacterium | reverse complement strand
GACCACATCGCCGACGTACCCAAAGCAACGACTCTGCTGACCATCACCATAAACGGTGATCGGTCTGCCAGCTAGCGCTTGCTTAACGAAAGTCGGAATTACCATCCCGTACTGACCGGTTTGCCTTGGTCCAACAGTATTAAAGAGTCTTACGACAATGGTCGGCAATTTCTTCTCGCGCCAATAGGCAAGTGCGAGAAACTCGTCGATCGCCTTACTGCAGGCGTAACTCCAACGTCCCTTTGTTGTAGCGCCCATGACGAGATTGCCGTCTTCCCGGAACGGAACATCTGAACTCAGCCCATAAACTTCAGAGGTTGAGGCGACCAGCACTTTCTTCTTTTTCTTATTTGCCAGAGACAACACAACTTCAGTTCCGCGAACGTTGGTCTCGATAGTGCGAACGGGACTCTCAACGATGAGCTTGACGCCCACCGCTGCTGCGAGGTGAAAGATCACGTCTGACTGGTCGACTAACTCAGCTGTGACCGGGTGGTTATGAACAGTTTCAATCGTGTAGTGAAAATTAGGATTGCCTTTGAGATGCTGAATGTTTTCGATTCGACCCGTCGATAGGTCATCGATTACAAAGACCTCATCTCCGCGTTGCAAATAGGCATCAGAGAGATGCGATCCAATAAACCCGGCTCCGCCTGTGATAAGTACGCGCAATCGTTAACTCCTTCGATCAGTCTTCGATAAATGTCTTTCCATTAGACGCCTGAGCGTATGCTCGTTCGCGATACAGGCGCCTCCACCGCAACACGACGATAATCCATCAAGTCGTCGTAAAGGCTCTCAATGTCATTAAGCAGCCGCTGCTTTTGATAGGTTGACCGGGCAAACTGAAAGCCTCGCTCTCCAAGTTGTTTTTGCAGTTGCGCGTCATTGATAAGTCTGCTCAGCGCCCTCGCAAAAGCCAGGGGATTATTGGGCGGCACGCTGAGTCCACGCTCGCAAACCTTAAAATCAGCTACCTCAACTGGGGCGCCCAGCAGGTCGACCACGCCGCCAACGCTGGTGGCAACAACCGGACGAGCATTGGCCATCGCTTCTATCAAAGTTAAAGGCGTTCCTTCATTTCGCGAGGTGAGCGCAACTAGATCTAGTGCTGGGTAAAAAAATTCCGGATCGTTTCGGCCACCCACAAAAAGAACATCGTCACGTAATCCTAACGCTTGAGCTTGTTGTTCTAACTGGGCACGCAATGACCCGTCACCGATCACCACAAACTTCGCTCGCGACGTGCCGCGCTCAAGAGTCTTGAAAGCCGCTACCGATCTCAGGAACAGATCATGATTTTTTATCTCTGTTAAGCGGCCGACAATGCCAACGAGGACCGTATCGTCGTCCACCTGAAATTCCCGTCGAAACTGTTCACGTCGCGTTGCATGATGCGAAAAAGTCTGCAGGTCGAGCCCGAGTGGTATTATCGTAATCTGAGACTTTTTACCAACGCCGAAAGTTTCGCCAATCTCGGTAGCCTGTTGCGCGCTGATGACAACCAATCGATCCGTCACCAGCCGCGCCAACAATCTTTCGATCGCAAGAAAAGCTTTTGTCTTAGCGGAACCATAATAACTGTGAAAGATATGCCCGTGATACGTGTGAACGAACTTGCAATTGCGCGGCTTTCCTAATAAGGCACCCGGTGTCAGCCACTTGTAGAGAAATCCTGCGGCGCGACCTAACGTTCCCGCTTTGGCTGTGTGCGTGTGAATAATGTCAGGTCTTTCACGCCAGAAGAGACGGTATAACTTCCACAGCGTTTTCGCATCCTTAAAGGATATTTCCCGGCTCATGTCGGGAATGTAATAGGGCACTACTCCCGACTGCTCGGCGAAATAACTCATGTCTTCTTCGCCGTCTGGAATTGAACCCGCAACTAACAGCGATTCATACCTCGACCCGTTCAACCCTGCGGTCAGCCAGACAACGTGCTTTGCTGGACCACCGACATTGAGGCGCGCGATGACACGCACAATTTTTATTCGGGGCGACTCTGACATTACACCTCTGATCACCAAGTGACGTAACTGGGCGGCCCGGTACTATTAATCGTCGATTCGAAAAATGGTCTGCGGATCGTCCTCGTGTCGAATCTCGTCGACCGCTTCTTTCTTGGACTTACCACGATACAGTTGATTCGGGCAATTGATCACCAGTCCGTCCGTATCGCCAACGTTCTGGTAGGCATGTACGACACCACGAGGAATCAAGACAGAAGTCGGATTGTCTTCTCCAACGAAAAGTGTCGAGACACAATTGAACGTTTGCGACTCTTGCCGGTTGTCCCACATCCGCAATTTAAAAGTCGAGGGGCCAACAAAACAAAATAGATCCGCCTGGTCTACATGTTCGTGGGGACCGCGAGTCACACCCGGAACAGTGGAAGAGATGTACGACATGACGGGGAAGAACTCTGGCTCGAGTTCGTCATGACGAAAAACTTCTGACAGCCAACCTCGATGATCTTTTAGTGCTGCTAGGGACTTTACAATTACTCCTTCAATCCGTCCTGGCTTGAATCTGTCAGGCATTCGTTGCCACCTCTTCCGTTGCAGTGTTCATTTTGTTGGCGCCCGTTTCCGCAACAAGGTTCGAGGCATGCAGCAGACTCTCGAAGGTGCCCGCGTCGGTCCACCATCCGTCAAGTTCTTCCCAGGTCATTTCATCTCGTTGTATGTAAGCGTTGTTGACGTCGGTTATTTCCAACTCTCCCCGACCAGAAGGTTTCAGGGTCCGAATGATGTCGTACACCTCTGCGTCATACATATAGATTCCGATTACCGCATAATCAGACTTTGGTTTTTCCGGCTTCTCTTCGATCATGACGACTTTCCGCCCATCGAGCTGGGGTACCCCAAAGCGTTGCGGATCATGGACCTTCTTGAGAATAATTTTTGCTCCGCTTCCCTGATGTCGATAGGCTCGAACCGCGGCATGAATATTACCTTCAATGATGTTATCACCAAGAACTACACAAACTGGTTCACCTGCTGCAAAGTGCTCCACGAGCGCCAGCGCTTCCGCGATACCACCCTCGCCTTCCTGATAGGCGTAATTGAGATGTTTTAGTCCGAATGCTTTTCCGTTACCAAGCAGGCGCAGGAAATCTCCGGCTGAGTTTCCGCCAGTCACCACCATGATGTCCGTGATGCCCGCGTTTACGAGTGTTTGGATCGGATAATAGATCATCGGCTGATCGTAAACCGGTAACAAGTGCTTGTTAGTTACTGCTGTTAAGGGACGCAATCGCGTACCCAGACCTCCGGCAAGGACAACGCCTTTCACGGGTGGACCTCCATATACATTCGGATTCTCAAAATTTTAATCAATGAATCTTTGAAACCAGAGTTCCAGCATTAAAAACGTCCAAAGCTGGTGTGAGTGATCTCGTTCGGCACGTACATGCTGATCAATCAGACTTCTAACCACTTCAGGCTTGAATAGACCCCGGCGCGCAGCCCGTTCTGAGAGCAGAACTTCTCGTAAAAACGGTTGCATTGTGCCTCTGAACCAGTGCCCGATTGGCACGCCAAAGCCCATTTTTCGCCGGTTGAGATTCTCGTTGGGCAATAACTTACGCAGGATCTTTTTAAGCAGATACTTGGTGGTCAGCCCTCGCAATTTGAATCTCTCGGGCAAACTGGCAGCGAACTCAATCACGTGATGGTCCAAAAAAGGCGAACGTGCTTCCAGCGAGACGGCCATCGTAGCAATGTCGACCTTCACCAAAAGGTCATTCGGAAGGTAAGTCATAATGTCGGCGTTAAGTGCAGCGTCGACGATTCCCGAACCATTGACATGTGCGAACCATGGCCTCAACAGATCGACCGGCTGAGCTCCGTTCAGCTCGTGTCTGAACGCATCGGAATAGACTGAAGTTTTGAGATCGTTATTGAAAGTGCTCATCCAGCGCATGTACCGATCGACCTTTGGTAAGGACGCGGCCTGCAGAAACCGTTTGAAAGCTTTTACACGACCGCGACCCAATTCCGAAGCAGGGACGCGAGCTACAACCTCCTGAATGACCGACTCGCGCAAGAAATTCGGCAACTTGCAATAACGCTCGGCCAACTGCATGGCCGCGTAACGTTCGTATCCCGCAAACGACTCGTCTCCCCCGTCTCCGTTCAACGCCACCGTGACGTGTTTCCGAGTCTCGCGCGCTACGTAATAGGTCGGCACCGCCGAAGAGTCTGCGTAAGGTTCACCGTAATGTTCCACCAACAATGGCAGAACCTCGACGGCATCAGGACGCACTATAAACTCATGATGATCTGCGCCAACATGTTCTGCGACCCGACGCGCATGATGGAGCTCGCTAAAATCCTGTTCGTCAAAACCGATAGAAAAAGTCTTTATTCTTTCTGACGACTCCTGGCTCATAAGAGCAACTACCGCGCTCGAATCAATACCGCCCGACAGGAACGCGCCAAGTGGGACCTCAGACATCAAGCGACAGCGAACAGCGTCACGAAGTATCTCGACTGTCTGTTCGCCAGCTTCCTGCTCGTTAATTTTTATTTTCTTTGAGAAGTCAGGTTGCCAGTAGCGCTGGACCGTAATCTCCCCTTTTCGCCAGCGCAGCCAATTTCCCGGTTCCAACTTCTTAATGGACTCGTACGCAGTCATTGGCGCCGGAATGCACATGAAAGAAAGATAGTGATCGAGAGCCTCGAGATTGACGTCGCGGCTAATCTGCGGATGTAGCAATAAGGCACTAAACTCAGAACCAAAGACGAGATCGCCTTCGATTTGGGCGTACAGTAACGGTTTCTTTCCGACGCGGTCGCGTGCGAGAAACAGCTCTTGCTTTGCCTCGTCCCAAATTGCGAACGCGAACATGCCTCGCAGCTGCTTGAGGCAATCAGCGCCGTACTGATCGTACGCATGCACAATCGCTTCGGTGTCGCTGTTGGTATAGAAAGTATGGCCCAACTTTTCGAGCTTATCGCGTAGCTCGAGGTAGTTATAAATCTCGCCGTTGAAAACAATCCAGGCAGTCCGTTGCTGATTGTGGATGGGCTGCTTTCCACTCTTTAGATCGATAATCGCCAGGCGTCGCATGCCCAGTCCAACGCAACCACTAACGTAGAAACCATCGTCATCTGGACCGCGATGTCGAATCGCATCACACATCCGAGACAACAATTGCTCGTCAATAGCCTTACCATCTTTGCGAACTAATCCTACGATTCCACACATAGTGCTACTTCGATCGAATTAAGCTGAAATTACCAAGGTCATAGCTTGTTATCTGATTCAGGTTGCGGCTGAAAAGTATAATAGCCAACCTTCCAGAAGGTGTCCAAAAGTCGGCGAACTGCCCCTTCCAAATTTGATGTTCATTGGCAACCAAATTAAGTCCTACCCCCAGCGTCCCCCACCAACATCCTTGCGACTTTGGTCCCGAGTCCACCAAACAACGGGATACGATTCAGTTTATCCCGTAACCGCATCGACGCCGCGCCGTGGGCAGATAGTTCAACTTTCAATTCCCTCAAATATGCCGCGACCGCCTTACTCTCCTTCTCCAAATCCGGTGTCCGATTCCTATTTTCGGCAATCACTTCGGCATAAAGTTCGAGAAGTTGATCTATAACAGTTTCGCTGTCACCTAGTGTGCGAACCATGTCCGTCACGTTTGCCGCCTGCCGCGCATCGTAACGACTGATCTCCGCAACTACTCGGGTTTGTTCGATGGGATTTGTGAGCGTCTTAAATCCAAAGTTAAGGGGCCTTAAGTCATGGAAGTTTTGGGCATTGACCATTGGGCCAAGTCCAGATGAGTCACAAAGAATCACCGCGGCGCCAACTGCCATCGCTTCAAGTGCGCAGCGCGCTTTCGCGAAGACAATATCGTAATCACCAAGGATACTTTCGGGATTGGTTATCGATCTTTCCGACGCACTGCCGACGACATCAAGAGTGATGCTTGAGTTGGCGCAAGCGTCTCTGACAACTCGCACATAATTGGCCTCCGAAGCGTAGTTGCTAAAAATAAGGGCGCGAGACGGACGAGCCGGAAGCGGATTTGCACGAGGTCGGAAACGTTTGAGATCTACAAAGTTAGGCAAGATCTGAACGAGTTCGTCAGGGACACGATGCTTCTCTACAAGTCGTTCTCGACAAGCCTCATCAACAGCAACGTATCGCAGAACTCTGGGGAAAAATACCGGGCCTTCTTGCCAATGATGCCAGCTATGACAAAAATTGATCGATGGTGCCCCGGTGAAGGAGAGCAAGGCCATCATTGTCTCCATCTTATGATGTCCATGGATCACGTCGGGCGGTTCATCAATCTCATTCAGATTATCGACAACCCGTATCCTCGCCTCTGTTAACTCTGAAGCTACAGGTCCCAATATGGTGCTGAACACGACTGGATCGTGTCCGCGACTCTTAAGTGCTGTTGCAATGTCTCGGACGTAGAGTTCTGTACCAGCGTAATCGGAGAGAGAGTTATTTGTGATGAGGATTTTCAATACGTCTCCTGGGTTACTCGTGGTGTGTGAGTCTTCAGCAGTTCGGCAAATGGAAGGAGGTGTTGTCGAAAGCGAATAACTTCCTGATAGTGGCCTGACGACACTTGCTGCTCACCGAATCTCTCGTAGAACGGCTTCTGATCTTTAAACCATGTCGCGAGATCATCATCCTCCTGAGGCCATAGATACTCAACTCGAAAGCTTTCTTGATCTGTGACCTCCAAAGCATTTTCAATTTCGTTCATCAAACCAGGATAGTTTCTCGCTGCATGCATTTTTCGAGCGAATACATCGTCATCCAAATGTAGCCGGATCGAATTTGGTAGGTTTTCTTTGGATCGGGGCTCAGGTTTACCCTGGAGTGTAAAGGCGTAATTTGCTATGTAAGTGTATTTGCTTGCAGCTTTAACTGCGGCGTTCACGATCAATCGACACATATCGTGCAAAGGGTTGTAACCTTCAAACGCATCGGCGACCACATAGGAGATTGGTCGAGAAAGAAGGTAAGACGTCAAATCATTCGCCATCGATGCGAATGCGTCGTAATCGCGACTTAGGATCGATTGATAAGCCTTCGTATCCGAAATATTTCCAAAGAAAGTTCCTCGAGTCGCACCAGTTTGTCGCAGAAGTGAGCCTGTTGAGTTAACTCGAGGATTGCCAAGCCGGCCCGCACCGTCGGTAATTACGAAGACACAAGGGCGAGTTCTTTCCATCCAACCGAAGACTCGCAATTCGTGTCCAGGATGTGCAACGACTAAGACGGTCTGTTCGTTTGTACTCATTATTGTAAAAAGACTAGTAGGCCCAATCGATTCGGCTTTACTTCTACATCATTTGTCAAGATCGAGCCACCCTAGACTTCCTGGCGTATGCTAAAATTTCCCGCTTCATCCCATCACCTGTCTTCGTCGCCAAATAATGTCGAACAAAGTTACATCGGAGCGCCATGAATTGATAACGCCTTACGGGGGCGTTCTTGTCGACCTAACGGTTGAAGATTTCGAAGACAAGTTAGCTCGCGCCAAGCAATTGCCAAGAATCAAGCTGTCTGAAAGATCACTTTGTGATCTCGAGTTGTTGGCTGGCGGTGGTTTCAGTCCGCTGGATCGTTTCATGAGTGCCGCTGACTACCAACGAGTCTGCTCCGAGATGAGGCTCGCTAACGGTCAGATCTTTCCAATTCCGATTTCGTTGCCAATCGAGAATGACATAATCGTAGAGCTCGATAGCAAAGTTTCATTAGTAGATGCGCGTAACGAGATCGTGGCAATAATGAAAGTAGACGAAATCTACGAATGGAGCCTGGCAGAAACTGCATCCAATGTTTTTGGGACCACCGATCTGCGACATCCACTCGTCGCTGAAATGCATTCCTGGGGTAAGAGAAATATCTCAGGCTCGCTCGAGGTACTGCAACTTCCACGACATTACGACTTCAGTAACCTGAGGCTGACGCCCAAAGAAACACGAGCACGTCTTGCAGCTACAAACAGATCCGACGTTGTAGCTTTTCAGACTCGCAACCCTCTTCATCGCGCTCATGAAGAGTTGACCAAGAGAGCTATCGAGCAACTGGATGCAATTCTCTTGTTGCATCCGGTGGTCGGCATGACAAAACCAGGAGACATTGATTACTTCACCCGCGTCAGAACCTACAAAGCTTTAGCAGAAAAGTATTACGATCCTGAACAGATTGTTTTGTCGCTGCTTCCGTTGGCGATGCGTATGGCTGGACCACGTGAAGCCTTATGGCATGCAATCATTAGAAGAAACTACGGCGCTAACTATTTGATCGTAGGGCGAGATCATGCGAGCCCGGGAACAAATGCCGCCGGCGAGCCATTCTATTGCCCCTATGACGCACAGGAATTGGTCCAACGGTACGAATCGGAGACTGGTGTGAAGGCGTTCTGTTTTGGCGAATTCGTCTACCTTCCAGATGAAGACCGCTACGAAGATGTTGGTCAACTTCGGAATGGTGCTGTAACTCAGCAGTTATCAGGAACACAGGCCCGAAACTGGTATCGCGAAGGTGGAGCGAATCTACCTTCCTGGTTTGCCAGACCAGAAGTTAGCGCGGCGATTGCCGAGACTTATCCTCCACAATACAAACAAGGTTTCTGTGTTTGGTTTACTGGCTTGAGTTCCTCAGGCAAGTCAACCACCGCTGAGATTCTGACGGTGCTGCTCCAGGAATACGGAAGATCCGTTACGGTATTGGATGGAGATGTAGTTCGCAATAACCTCTCGCAGGGCCTTGGCTTTAGCAAAGAAGATCGCGACGCAAACATTCTTAGAATCGGATTTGTCGCGTCTGAGGTGGTTAGGCATAACGGCGCCGTAATTTGTGCGGCTGTGAGCCCTTACCGTGCGACTCGAAATGATGTTCGAAATCGAATTGGAACGGAGCGCTTCATCGAGGTGTTCGTGAACACACCGCTGAGCGAATGCGAAAAGCGAGACGCGAAGGGAATGTACGAGAAGGCAAGAAACGGTGAAATCACGAACTTTACAGGAATTCAGGATCCTTACGAACCTCCGCTCAACCCGGAGATCGAATTGGAAACGGTCCGCACCTCTGCAGAAGCAAACGCCAGACAGATCATCAACTATCTACTGTCGCGCGGCTGGATTAGATAAAACGGTATCGAAAAGATTAGGTAGGTCGAGGGATCGATTCCGGCCGATCGAATTCAGAGGGCTTTCTCCTGGCCCGCACACGCGCGGCTTGTAAATCCGCCAGCTCCTGTTTTGCTCTCAACTGCATCCGTTTTCGGTCTTCCGATCGTTCCTTCATGAGTATTGCGCCAACAGCAACAAAAATCAGGTAGAACACCAGCAACTGTGAACGTTGTCGATACGCCGTACCAACATTCCCCTGAAACACTGAGTACGCTAGAGTCAACATAGTGGTAAAGAGAAAGATTGGTGCAACCTTGCGCAGTCGATGTTTCATGGAATACCAAATGCCGAGAATGAGCAACGGGAAACATAACCACCAGACCGCCATCTCAGGCAAAGCTAACCCCTGACGTACCGATGCCAATTGCCAGGGAAACGGCGCGAAAAGTAGATACACTAGACCCTGGGGAATCGCGGTTATCGCGCCGCCGGCAGTTCCCACATCAACATCCTGACCAAATCCTGAACCGGCCATTGACTGGTCCTGCCGGACTGTCTGAATCATCTTCAAAGTTCCATACTGACCAAACTGGGCGGTCGCATAACGCAAAACTCCGAACCAGGTGAGGGCGAGACCGATAAACGCAATCGCCACAAATCTGCCTACGAAACTCTGACTGTTCATTGACTTCATTCCAATAACGAAACTTCCAATAACAGCCGCTGCCATCATGTAAAAAATATAGAAGCGCAGACTCAGCAAACCAAAGAGACAAGCGGTCAGTAAGCAGACGTAACCGACTGTTACTTTTTCCAGAAGCTTCAAGGTCGCCAGAATCGCGAGTGACAGGGTAAGAACGATTAATCCATCTTTCAGGGCTTGCGCACTCCACAAAACCAGTGACGGAAAGAAGCAAACCATGGCAGCGGAGAGGCGCGACACGCGTTCATTATTAAAGAGAGTCT
>DATIBX010000857.1:0-24294 GCA_035457105.1 Pyrinomonadaceae bacterium | reverse complement strand
TTTGGCACCAAGATACGATGACGGGCGACTGGGGCGGAACTCGTTCACGTTGGAAGGAGAAGGGCATTGAATTGGAATTCAAGTACGTCGGTATTTTTCAAAAGATCGCGTCGGGCGGCTTGAGCGACAAAAGCTCGCTCTCAAACAAATTAGAGACAACGTGGAAGTTCGATCTCGGAAAGGTTGCTGGGTGGAAGTATTGGTCTTCCGAGATTAAGGCCGAATGGCGTTTCGGTGGCCCAGCGATAACAGGGACCGGAGGAATCAACTTTACCAACACTGCCGGAATCATTCCCGGGGCGAGCGGAAGCGTCGTTTCGGTAACTGCGGTGAATTTCACCCGCATCATCCCGAAAGATCTGAAAAAGGGAGATCTCTACGTGGTCTCATTCGGCCGCTACAACTTATTGGATGAACTGGATGAAGATTTCTTCGCGGGTGGTGGCGTCGACCGATTCATGAACATTGCTCCAATTGGACCATTGACCGTTCTGCGACAGGTTCCACTGATAACAAATGCCTTCACATTTGCCACAGTGAAAGGTGGTGAGCCACGTTTCAGTATTACAGTGATGGATCCTAACGATCAGTCGCTCGATCCCGGCCTCGATGATTTGTTTAGCGACGGTGTAACCTTCTCTCCCGGCTACAATATTCCCACCAAGTATTTCGGCAAGACCGCGAAGCACAGCTTCACCGGCGCGATCACCACAAAAAAATACACGCCTTTCGACGCCATCAGGCAGGTCATCATTCCTGGTCCACCGCTTAATCCTGTACCGCCAAAGCGAGGTTCATGGTCTGCCAGTTACACTTTCCGGCAATACCTGGTTGAACGCGGACATCGAGATGGCTGGGGGCTTTTTACGCAACTGTCGTTCGCGGATAAGGACACCAGTCCGATCACTCGATTCTTCAACATTGGTCTTGGCGGCAACGGGTTAATCAAGAGCCGTCGCAATGATGAGTTTGGTGTCTCTTACGCATATACGAATCTTAGCAGCGTGCTCAGAGACAACATCAATTTGATTACGTTTGGCCGGCGGAGTCTCCAACCAGAGCATCAGTTTGAAGGTTTCTACAACGTTCACATTACTCCGTGGTTGAGGTTGACTGGTGACTTGCAGATCATCCGCGGCGTACGTCCACTCGTGGATACATCCGTAGTTCCAGGTGCACGGCTCGAGATGATCTTTTGAAACCGAGGTCAGGGTACGTCATGAAAATATGGTCCGTACCCCGACCCCAAATCTGAGGAGAAATAGCAATGAGCACTACGACAGGAACGGCTAAAACACCAGGCTTAAAAGAACGGGCGGTCGCCAGACGAGCTGTCGAAGCCGTGATATGGGGGATGCCTGCGGTTAATTTCGATCGCATGCTCAGGGCGGCAATCGACAACGGCGGGAAAGCGAATCAGATGATCTACTGGTCGCAGCCGGTGAATTCAAAAAACCAAACACTCACACCGAACCCTGACACGATCTACCTAAACCCGTTCTATGACACTCGGAACGGCCCAGTCGTTCTCGAGATCCCCGCAGCAGAGCCTGATAACGTGATCGTGGGAAGCATTGATGACTCCTGGCAGAACGCGCTTGAAGATGTCGGTCCCGCTGGCTTAGACAAGGGGAAAGGTGGCAAGTACCTGATCACGCCGCCGGAATATAACGGCAAGATACCCGGCGGTTACTTTGTACTTTCCTCGGATACTTACCAGGGTTTCGTCATACTCCGGTCCAACTTCAAAAGCGACAGCGACACCGACATCGCGGCCGCTGTGAACTACGGGAAGAAAGTCAAAATCTATCCGCTCAATGCTTCAGCGGAGTCGACGGTTTACGTGGATGTTTACGACAAAGACTTCGATGCAACGATTCCTTACGACTGGCGCTTCTTCGAGTCGCTCCACAGTTTTGTACAAGTCGAGCCCTGGCTCACACGTGACAAGGTAATGATCGACCTTCTTAGGACGCTCGGCATCGAGAAGGGCGTGCCGTTCAATCCAGACGAGCGAACGAAGAAGATTTTCACCGTGGCGGCGCAAGAAGCACACGAACAAATCGGACTGAAGTATGAAGCTGGCTATGACTCACCATTCTTTCCGGGCACACATTGGGCAGTGCCAATCTCGAAGGAAACGTTGGACGGAATGCCTACCATGTTCGCCGACCCCAACAGCTACGATATCGACGGCCGGGCGGCGATGTACCACATGGCCTACTTCAGCGCCAAACACCTGGGCGCGGGCCAATTTTATCTTCTGGCCATTCACGACCGTGACGGCAACCCTCTCGATGGAAAGAACACTTATCGATTAACGGTTCCGGTTAACGCACCGGTGAAACAGTATTGGTCTGCGACGGCGTATGACCGCGAAACACACGCCTTAATCCGTGGGATGACGCGCAACAGTCGTGCTTCCAATGTTCCAGGTCTGCAAAAGAACGAAGACGGTTCCGTATCTGTCTACTTAGCCGCAAAGGCACCGGAGGGCAAAGAAACGAATCTTGTGCCTACCGACGCGCAACGACAGTTCGAAATATTATTCCGATTCTATGGCCCGGAAAAATCATTGTTTGAGAAAACATGGGTGCTGCCCGATATCGAAAAGATCGGGTAGAGCAAAAGTCTGGCAATGCAGAGTCTCATTCTCCTCAGGCTTCAGCTTGGGGTAAACGGTCCCGATCACGAGTTTTCACGTGCCTATTAGACCTGAGAATAAACCATTTCGAATGAGTTAGAGCAAATTGCAAATTGCACCAATTAGGAGGCTACATGGCAACGCAAGCAAAAACATCTACAGCTCCGATCCAAGTTACGGAGGAGAACTTCAGGCAAGCGGAGAGCGACCTGTATTTCCAAAACTCGATAAAACTAGGTGGGGCGGGCAAGTTTCATCATATCCGCGGTGCTATGCCGATCGACAATCAGACTGTCATCCGGGCCAACCGCGACACGCTGTATTCATCGGCACTATTCGATCTCGATGCCGGGCCCGTGACGATCACCCTGCCCGATCCGGGCGGACGTTTTATGTCGCTGCAAGTGTTCGATGAAGAGCAGTACTCGGCGGAGACGGTTTATGCACCGGGCAGTTTTACCTACACAAAAGAGAAGATCGGCACGCGCTATTTTCTCGTCGGTATTCGAACGTTCGTCGACCCGAACGATCCGAAAGATGTCGAAAACGCGCACGCGTTGCAGGACGCCATCAAAGTCGAACAGCACGGCGGTCCTGGCGCATTCGACTTTCCGAACTGGGATGCAGCTAGTCAAAAAACCATACGGGATGAGTTGCTAGAACGTGCTTCGAAAATCCCGGATACCAATCGAATGTATGGACCAAGAGGGACAGTCGATCCCGAGCGCCATCTGATCGGCACCGCCACTGGCTGGGGCGCCAATGCCCCGAAGGACGCTACCTATATTCCCGTCGTACCCCCAAAGAATGATGGGGAAACGGTCTACAGACTGACCGTCAAGAGCAATGTTCCCGTAGACGGCTTTTGGTCCATCAGCGTTTACGGTGCCGACGGTTATTTCCACAAGAACGATCAGGACTCTTACTCGATCAACAATGTCACCGCAAAAAAAGACGCCGACGGTTCGGTAACGATCCAGTTCGGCGGGTGTGACGGAACGGCGCCTAACTGCATTCCCATAACCAAAGGCTGGAACTATTGGGTCCGACTCTATCGCCCGCGCAAAGATATTCTTGATGGCGCCTGGAAATTCCCGGAAGCACAGCCGATAAGTTAAGCAAAAGGAGAGGACAATGCAGCCAGTAAAATCACCCGAACAAGTCTCCGCGCAAGACAAGACGCCCGGCTTTAACCAGAAAATCCCCGAAAAGATCATGACGCCCGACAAGGTGGAGACTCGCCTCGGGACGCTCATCTTCGTCGATGGCGTGCCCACTGCGGAGACAACGGAGAAGGTCTACGACAATCTCGATTTCATGCGCGGGACCGAGGTGTTTCTCAACTTCGTCCCGGCGTGCTCCATCGAAGCGCTCCGGCTGGGTGCCATCGAGCAGGGCGCGGTCAAAAGTAACCAGGCCGCGATCTACGATCAGTTATGCGATTCCAATCCGCTGCTGCTGACGGCCAACACAGACACCGTCTACTGCATCGCGTTGCTGGACTTGGAGGCGGACGGGCCGACTGTGATCGAGATCCCGCCCGGCTGTGGACCCGGCACGGTGGACGACGCTTTCTTTCGTTTCGTCACCGACATCGGCGGGCCCGGTCCGGACCGGGGCGAGGGCGGCAAGTATTTGATCGTGCCGGAATGGTTCAAGGGGGAAGTGCCGAAAGACAAAAAGGACGGCGGCGAATATTTCGTTTCCCGCTCACCGTCGAAGGTGAACCTCCTGGTTCTGCGTGGCTTCCTGGTGGACGGCAAACCGGACGCCTCCTCGAAGATGTTCCGCGAAGGACTCAAGGTCTATTCGCTCAGCAAGGCGGCGAATCCGCCGAAGATGGAGTTTGCCAACGCCTCGGGTGTGCCGTTCAACACGATCCACGCGAACAACTTTGAGTTCTTCGAGGAGCTCGATCACGTCATCCACCGCGAGCCGCTCGAACTCTTCGATCCCGAGATGCTCGGCCTCGCCGCCGCCATCGGGATCAAGAAGGGACAAAAATTCGCGCCCGATGATCGCATGAAGAAGATCCTGACCGATGCCGTGGCTGTGGGCAACGCCACAGCGCGTGCCATCTCCTTCCGCAACCGCGATCCGCGTGCTTCGCTTTACCCAAACAGTCAGTGGAAGGCCGGCTTCATCGGCGGCGATTACCGCTGGCTCGACGGCGACGGCATGGGCGGACGCAATCTAGATGCACGCACTGGCTTCTTCTACGTCGCGACTGTGAACACCCCTGCGATGGCGTTGAAGATGGTCGGTAAAGGCTCGCAGTATGCGTTCATCGCCGCCGACAAGGACGGCGGCCATCTGGATGGTGCGAAAACCTACCGGCTCAACATCCCGGCGAACGTCCCCGCCAAGGACTTCTGGTCCATTGTTGTTTATGACCCGCAAACGCGCTCCGAGTTGCAGACCTCGCAGCCGTTTCCCAGCAGGAACAACAAGCGCGACAAGCTCATCACCAACGCGGACGGCTCGGTCGATCTCTATTTCGGCCCCACCGCGCCCGCCGGGATGGAAGCGAACTGGATTGCGACCGTGTCGAAGAAAGGCTGGTTCGCGCTCTTCCGCCTGTATGGCCCGCTCGAGCCGTGGTTCGACAAAACGTGGAAGCCCGGAGAGATCGAACTGGTGAAGTGAACCGGGTTCATGGGACGAATTGCACACTGTCGCGCCCGCGATCTGTCTATCTTTCGCCCGAGCATCGGACTCACATGGGCCACCTCTAAATGAGCTTCGAGGAGTCCACAGCGCTCCTCTGGAGCGCTGTCCACCTGACACCTCGTGAGCTATAAACATTTCGCTCCTCCGGAGCAAAGACGAACCACTTCGGCGAATCGGTAAGCGGCCCTGAAAGCGGTCGTCGGCGGTTCGCTCTGTCCTAGGCCGCCAATCCTTCCAACAGCTTTGCGACTCAAGAAGCATTCAAAAAAATTCGGAGAGATCTGGATGCAGAATGTTCTGAATATTTCTCTTGCAAACGGGATACATTAACTAGAAGGAAGATGGATGACCCAGTTGCCATTAAAAAGTGCAAGGCAGGTGACAAGGACGCGTTTCGCTACCTTGTCGAGCGGTACCAAATCGAGGCGATGGGACATGCCCTGGCTATCCTTGCCGATCGTGAGGATGCCCTCGATGCGGTCCAGGAGGCGTTTCTCGACGCCTATCAAGCGCTCGGCAAGTTCGACATGTCGCGGCAGTTTTACCCATGGTTCTACACGATTCTTCGGAATCGATGCTTCAAGTTGCTTGTCCGGCGCAGAAAGAATGTTGGGCTTAGTCTTGATGACGCGTCGATTCTCGCCCCAGTGAGCGAGGCCTATTGGGAAGATCAACTCGCCCTTGAACATGCACTGCTCGTATTGTCACCTGCTGAGCGTGAGCTCCTGACTTTGAAACATTTGGACGGCCTGTCATACGACGAATTAGCCGAACGGTTGCAAATACCCAGGGGTACTGTGATGAGCCGGTTGTTCTACGCGCGCAAACGACTGCGTGAAAAGTTAGCTTTGCAGTCATTTAGGAGGAGCTAATAGACCATCGATGACTGACATTAATTGCGAAAGCATCAGGATTTCCGCCATGGCGTTAGCCGATGGCGAAGAGTCTCCGCTCGACCGCGAGGAGATCGATACCCATCTCCGCAACTGTGACCGGTGTCGGGCAGAGATTGAACAGTTGCGCGCTATCAATGAGTTGTTGAGTTCACAAAAGCGTCTGAGATCGGAGGCAAACCTTTGGCGCCAGGTTAGCGAGCGTCTCGAGGTTACAGCAGGAACCATGCCGTCATTCAGCTGGCGCCTGTTGCTCCTCTTCGGCATACCACTCTTTGGTTACAAAGCCTTATTGCTAAGTGTCCACGCCGCTCCGAGTCTCTGGTCCAAGCTAGTTCCGATAATTCTTGTGATCGCTGTCTTCAGTTATCTCAAGACAAACCCATTCAAAATAAATTGCGAGCTTACACGTTAGAGGAGAATTGTCTTCATGAGCGACGAACAAGAGGACCGCGCCAATGTCGTACTAGGTCAGAAGTATGCTTACGCAACCGCCGCGCTAATGCTGGGGATCGCCAGCTTTGTCAATCTCCTCGGAATGGAAAAGGCGATTTTGGCAATCATCTTTGCGAGGTTGGCCCTAAAGTCTGAGCCGCCTCCGGCACTCAAGAACCGTCGAGAATGGGGCCAGGCAGGACTAGTTTTAGGCGTACTGCAAGTCGTGCTTATTTCAGTTCTCATCATCATTTTCAGAAATGAGTTACGACAAGGGTTAGACCTACTTCTTAGACTCCAAGATGCGAAATAGATGGGTTTAGAAAACGAAGAACACTTCGAATAAAACATGAATGCCGCTGAGGTTGAGAGGAGTTCAGTATGTCTATCCTCAGACTCACACTAGTCGCATGTGCGTTGGTAATCATCGAGCTTTCGATCGGCGATGCCACGTTGGTAAACGGTCGGAGACCGCAAGAGCCTAAGCCACCATACCCTTATTACGAGCAAGAAGTCTTTTTCCTGAATGAGAAAGACCGCGTACGACTTGCGGGAACGCTTAGTCTACCTCTGGCCAAAGGGCCATTCCCTGCGGTGTTGCTAATCACTGGATCAGGACCCCAGGACCGCAATGACGACATGTTTGGGCACAAGCCCTTTCTCGTACTATCTGACCATTTAACCAGGCTGGGAATTGCAGTTCTACGAGTGGATGACCGTGGGGTGGGCAAGTCGACAGGAAGCTTCAGCGTAGCAACCTCACAAGACTTTGCGGCTGATGCGCTTGCTGGTATCGAATATCTGAAAACTCGTAAGGAGATTGCTCACGGAAAAATAGGGTTGCTGGGGCATTCTGAAGGTGGACTGATTGCACCCATGGTAGCAGCCCAGTCGAGGGATGTTGCCTTCGTGGTGATGATGGCTGGTCCAGGTCTCAAGGGAGAACAGATTGTTTTGGGACCAGGTGGAGCCGATCGCAACGGCGGATGGATGAGTGATGAAGTGATCGCGGAAAATCGCGCCGCCCAGGAGCGAATCTTTGCCATCATTAAACACGAGAAGGATCCTGGTGTGTCCGAGACAAAAATCAGGAAAGAAGCTGAAGTGTTTAGTGACCTTGCCGTCAGAATCAAGACTGAAGCTCCTGAGTCAATAAAGAAAACAGCGGAAGCTGTGTCCGCCTCAATAGAAGGTCAGACACAGCTGTTTCTATCACGCTGGTTTCGCTTCTACTTGTTGTATGACCCGCGGACCGCTTTGATGAATGTGAATTGTCCTGTGCTCGCAGTCAACGGAGAAAAGGATATTCAAGTTCCCGCTAAAGAGAACCTGGAAGCAATCCGCCAGGCGTTTGAATCGGGAGGAAATAAGGATTACACAGTACTAATGTTGCCGAATCTCAATCACATGTTTCAGACCGCCGAGACCGGAGCCATCTCCGAATACGAGGAGATTGAAGAAACAATATCCAGCCTGGCCCTGGATACAGTGTCAAATTGGATTCTCAAACACACGAGCCGAGGATCAACTCGGGATACGGTGCTTACCGCGGGTCAAACAAGAAGCGCACTCCACTTGTGACAACGCGACATTTCACATACAAGATTAGTGACTCACTTTAAACGATTGCCCTCAAAGTAACTCTTGCCCAGCTGTTTCCAACGGGTATAAGCTTACTCAGTGATAGTTCTTAGGATCCGGAAGCTTGCATTCTCGTTAATCCCGACCAACTCTCCAAGCACTACAGCATTTTCACTCAGCCAACCTGGCCGATGAACGTTCCGCGGATACTGCGGATACGAAAAGGGGGAACTCATGAAGAAACTATTCCTGGCTTTGTTGACGCTCTTGGCGATATTCCTGCTGTCGGGTGTCGCGCTGGGTGACACACTGTACCTCCGTGATGGCCGGTCATTTCGCGGTACTTTAATAGGCTACATCAACGGTCGGTTTGCGTTCAAAGTTATTGACACAACTCGAACTACAATTCAGAGGGATACTATAGCGAAAGACGAAGGAGAAATTCGGTTTTTCCGCCCGAGTGAAGTGGACCGCGTGGAGATCGATGGTCGCTCACTCGATGAACTGAAGTTTGAAACTCGCACGGTTGACGTGCCTCTCGGTTCGAACTGGATCGACTCAGGAATTGACCTTCGCCGCAACGAACGTGTCCAAACAACGGCCTCAGGAATCATTCTTGCAGGTCGTTCGAGAATTACGCCCGATGGGTTGCGAACCAGCGATCCTTCTTCACCGCTTCCTAGCGCCGCCGAGGGTATGCTAATCGGCGCCATTGGGAACGATCAAAATGCACCTGTGTTGGAGTTGGGCGTGTCTCGGGAGTTCGTCGCCGATCGTGATGGGCGCTTATTCTTGACGGTGAACCGCGGCACCTACTCCGATGCTCGCGGCTCATTCACCGTACAGGTAAAGCGTGAACGCGCTCAGACCGCGATGGGTGAAGATAACCGTACCGACAATCCTTATGGCGATCCACGGCCCCGCAATCGTACGCGAACGAGGGAATCTGCAGCCACACGCACGCCAGCGGAAGTGGTTATTGATGTCCCCGGCATATCCCGCAATACGGACACAAACATCGACGTGCGCGCAGGAGATCAAATCACCTTCACTACAACCGGAACTGTTATTGCCGGTCGTCGTATCGGAGAAGTTGGACCGGAGGGTGGAAAAGTCAGTGGTTTCGGCGCAATAGTCGGAACCCGTCCTCTCCCAAACTCAGGACCGGGTGCGCTGATAGGCTACATTCGTCAGCCTAACGGCCAGGCGAGTCAGCCCTTTCTAGTTGGAACTCAACTAACACTCAGTGTCCCCGTTGATGGCCGTCTTTACCTCGCGATTAACGACGACGACTACAGCGATAACGGTGGCGGGTTCAAGGTAAAGATCAGGTACTGAGGTCTACTGGAATCATTTGCCATTTATTCCCGATCATGGTCCAAAGCGCTGTCGGTACTCGCTGGAAGAGATGAAGGCCTTGACCATCTCTGCGTCCTGGAAGTTGCCAAACTGATTCAGCTTTGACAACCAGAAGTCGTAGCCCGCAAAGTTGCCATCAGGCGCGTCATTCGGGTTTCTTCTCAAGTAACCGAAATATTCCATCTGGACAAAGCTGGGATTCATCTCTCGCTGTTGGAAGATCGGATTCTGCGTTACATCGAGCAGTGCCCGGCCACGCGCTCCGGCATCGGCCGCTGTTGGCGCAGTGCCGAACTCCGCGATCGTATTGCTACGCTCGTCCGGCGTTGGGGTGAGTCCATCGAATGTGGCGAGCCAGATGTACCCGTCCGGTGTTTGTGCAATGCTGATTACGGAATTCTGTGGGAGGCCATTCTCTGTATTCCAGGTTTTGAAAAGAGTTTCCTTTGCGATTAGTGAAACCGGTGAGCACACGAAGACTAAAAAGAAGAATGAGAGCAACCTACAATTGAACCCATTTTGCATTGCGGCATTCACCTTTCCGCATTGGAAAAACTCATCCCGAAGTTGATTAAAAGGATGTCATCGCCTTGAGGCGAAGTCTAAACGATCTTCAACTCCGACCTCCTTAAACAGAGACTCGTTGCGCCTTCGGGCATGAAATGGCGAGCGATTGGGTTTTGAAAGTTCTTCTGGACGGCCGCGACTGGGCTAGTGATGCCGCCCCAAATGAGTCCATTGTAGGGTGCCGTGCGAATCCTTCTGAAACGAAATGATTAAATCATGGGCCGACCAAAGTTGCATAAGGCAAAGTAACGGCCCTCGAGGCCAGCCTCTTCTGCCGGACCGCGCGCGTCTCGCGGGCTCATTTTCTTGTCAAAAGGACTAATGGGCGCGGAAGCCCGCGGGGACGCGCGCGGTCCGGCAGAAGAGGTTGAGCAGTAGCTAATTTATCAGTTCTTATGATTTCTTACTTTCAGTTCGTTCTAGTAAAGATAATGCGACGGGTTTTCTGAAACCTCAGGATGAGGTCGCCTCGTACAAGTCTTCAATAAGAGTTGTAATCATGTATTGTCCTCGGTGTGCAACACAGAATCTTGATGGCGCAAAGTTTTGTCGCGCTTGCGGTACTAATCTGGAAACAGTTGCTTGGGCCCTGGCGCGACAATTTGAATCCGCCGAATTGGACCAGGTCATCTCGAAGAAGCCCAAAGCAGGCAAGAATAAATTAGAAAAGCGCCGCGAGGGTTTGACGCAAATCGTTCGCGCGTCAGGGTTGATTGGTGGCTCAGCATTGGTAGGCGCAGCGTTGGCCGTGTTCAGTAATAAACCGGACTGGGTAATTATTTGGATGGTCTTTGCTGGATGGATGGCTTGCTGGGGAGTTATGTGCCTGGTAGCGGGACTTGCCGCTCTCATAGAGTCAAGGTTCACTCCGCTTCAGCCGACGCACATAGCAGGTGAGGCCAGCTCTAGGACTACGCCACTTGTGTCTGGAGAGGATCAGGAAATACTACCTGCGCCCAGGTTTCCTTCGAGCATCGCTGAACATACAACAGAACTGCTGAACCCGCCTTCGAAGCCGTCGAGTTGAAGTTCTCGGACGAACATGGATTTTCTAACGGAGTGCAAAAGCTATTCTAGACGTAACTAGGAAAACACTCCTGGCACCGCTCTTATTTGGATCTCATGCCACGACTTCAGCAACCTCATCCCTGAGCGGCTTGAACTGAATAAGGCCACGCTTCAATTCCTCTAGCGCGATACTCGTATGCCTGCGGTTCACTCGAATGGGTTCGAAACGCGGTTCAGCGCCTCGTAAGAGTTGCTTGCTTCTGCGGGCTGCCAGATTGACCAACTGAAATCTGGACACGATGCCCGGCCAGTCTGCGGGTTTGTTATCGTCAGCAACATTGCTACTTACTTCTACTATTCCAGCCATATTTTTTGATCCGCCTTTAAACTCGCATCAGTCTAAACTGGTGCTTGCCGTGTTCCACTCAATGGACTTGTTTGGATTGCAACTTTTTGGGAGGCCTTTTTCCAATATCCACAATGCGCCGTTCTACACCACGTGTCTGTGCGTTACGGCACATAAGTAGGAGCAGTTCTACGATAACCACTTAGTGTTACGGCCGATATCATTAGTCGTTTTCTTTGCTGTGTGTGGTCTCGCACAGACTGTCTGTCGTTAATGATGTAACTATTAGCATTGTCGTTTATTTTGAGTCGGCTCGAGGCTGTCAGAAAATAACGAGGCGATGTGGGCTGCCGCTAATCTGTGAGCTAATACGGCCAAGTTCGGCGTATTAGCTCAAGAATTAACAAGGGGGGCGACCGTTCGGTCACGAGTCGCAGAGTTAATAGAGTTCTATGAGATTGTTAAAGATAGTGATCGGAATGATTCTGTTAGGTGGGGCGGCATGGGCAACGGTTAAGACGTACAAGGGGCGCGGAGCGTCGTCGTATCTCATTCTCGCGTTTGCTGTTTTTCTCGTAGCGTTGGGTTTGTGGTGCGTCGTTAGCGCTTCCAGCGCAGCAATACGCGACTTTAGAGTTGGGAGCGAGTGGATCAAATAATCCCAATGCCGCGCACGAGAAACGAGCTAATCAGACAACTTCTTCGAATTCGTTTCGCCGACACATTAAAGGAACCGATTCACAAGTCGCGGGAATTGTTTCCGAAAGCGTATATGTGTTTATGGCATATATGCTGATTTGACATATAGGTCTGGTAGGCGTAAGGTCAAACAGAACCGAGATCAGCTAACTCCATTCTCAGCTCCTTCTGGACTCGCCAGATTGTCTGAAACCCACAGCTCGACTACCAATTTGTTCAGGGTGTTCTCCCTTGCCGTTAGTTTGCCTCTATTGGGCGTTCGTTAGCGCAGTCAATAATGGTGGACCAATTTCCTGCCTCGCAGAGCCCGCTCCTGGTAGCAACCAAAAGAAGGAGATTAGGAAGTCATGACAACCAATATCCAACCACTGCACGACCGTGTGATCGTGAAACGCATTGATGAAGGCGAGCAGGTGCGCGGCGGCATCATCATCCCTGACACCGCGAAAGAGAAACCCCAGGAAGGTGAAGTGATTGCTGCGGGCCTTGGCAAATATCGAGAAGATGGTTCGCGCCAGCCGCTCGATGTGCATGCCGGCGACCGTGTGTTGTTCGGTAAGTACGGCGGTTCCGAAATCAAAGTCGATGGAGAAGATCTATTGATAATGCGCGAGGACGAGATCCTCGGAGTTATCAGCCGGGCCGGTGCGGCTGCCGGCGGCAAAAAGAGCAAATAAGTCAGGTTGCGAAAGCTAATTCCGGAATTCGCGAACCTTGAGTTTGCATACAATTTTGAATTGGAGAATGGACGACGATTATGGCAAAGCAAATAGTACATGGAGAAGAATCTCGAGCGGCAATCCTGCGTGGTGTCAATCAACTCGCCGACGCAGTGAAGATCACCCTGGGCCCGAAAGGACGCAACGTAGTTCTAGACAAGAAATACGGCAGCCCAACGATCACCAAAGACGGTGTGACGGTGGCGAAAGAAATTGATCTCAAGAACCCTTTAGAGAACATGGGCGCGCAAATGGTGCGCGAAGTAGCATCGCGAACGAGCGACGTTGCGGGTGACGGAACCACCACGGCGACAGTACTCGCGCAGGCAATTTTTCGAGAGGGTGTTAAGACTGTGGCAGCGGGTGCAAATCCGATGGCCCTGAAGCGCGGCATCGATAAAGCAGTCGAGCGCGCGACCAAAGAGATCAAGAAAATGTCCAAGCCTGTCACTGGCGACATGATTGCGCAGGTCGGCACTATTTCGGCGAATGGCGACGAGAGTATCGGCGAATTAATTGCCGAAGCGATGACCAAGGTTGGCAAGGATGGCGTGATCACTGTCGAAGACTCGAAAACAATGGAGACATCGTTGGAAGTTGTCGAAGGGATGCAATTTGATCGTGGCTACCTTTCGCCTTACTTCGTTACCAATGCTGAAACGATGAAAACTGAGCTCGAGAATCCGGTCATTCTTCTCAGCGAAAAGAAGATTTCATCAATGAGAGACATGCTGCCCATTCTTGAGCAGGTCGCTAAGTTGGGTAAACCAATATTGATTATTGCTGAGGATGTGGAAGGCGAAGCGCTTGCTACTCTGGTGGTCAACAAACTGCGTGGCACGCTTAACGTCGCAGCAGTCAAGGCTCCAGGCTTCGGCGATCGGCGTAAGGCAATGCTTGAAGATCTCGCGATACTTACCGGGGCCAAAGTCATTAGCGAAGACCTTGGCATCAAACTCGAGAGCGTTATGCTTGAGGACCTCGGCAGTGCAAGGCGCGTGACGATTGACAAAGACAACACGACTATTATCGATGGCGGTGGCGAGACCAGTGAATTGCACGGTCGCGTGAAGACACTGAAAGCTCAAATCGAAGAATCCTCGTCAGACTACGACCGCGAAAAATTGCAAGAGCGATTAGCCAAACTGGTTGGTGGTGTTGCGATAATTCGCGTTGGTGCAGCTACCGAGACCGAACTCAAAGAGAAGAAGGCGCGCGTTGAAGATGCAATGCACGCGACTCGTGCAGCCGTGGAAGAGGGAATCGTACCTGGTGGCGGAGTGGTATTTATTCGCGCTGCGAAGGCGCTCGACAAATTCAAACTCTTCGACACGAATAGCGACGACGAACCAACCGGCGATCCAGACGAACAAATTGGCGTTAACATTGTCAAGCGAGCCCTGGAAGATCCACTGCGTCAGATCGTAATGAACTCCGGTAAAGAAGGTGCAGTTATTGTTGAAAGAGTTCGTAGCGAGAAGAACCCAAACGTCGGCTACAACGCAGTGACGGAAAAGTTTGAAGACCTCGTTGCGGCCGGCGTGATTGATCCCGCCAAGGTGACGCGATGCGCGCTGCAAAACGCCGCATCGATAGCAGGGCTAATGCTAACAACGGAAGCCCTTATTTCTGAGCTACAGGACGATGACAAGCCACGGGCATTGCCCGGCGGCATGGACATGTAATTCCGTGGCAAATTGGGAGGCCAACATGTTCACCATGCGGCTTCTGTTGATCTCGAAGGAAAAGTCCTTTTTGAGGAAACCCCAAATGGGGAAAGGTAAGAATAAATGTCTATGAAACTTTATGTTGGTAATCTCTCGTTTGAGACGTCGAGCAGTGATCTACAGACGCTGTTCGCGCAAACGGGAACAGTTGAGAGTGCTTCGGTGATCGAGGATCGTGAAACCGGTCGCTCGCGTGGCTTCGGCTTTATCGAAATGTCCACCAAGGAAGAAGGCGCTGCGGCCATTCAGAAATTCAATGGCCAGGAAGTGGGCGGACGGGCTTTGAAAGTCAATGAAGCCAAGCAACGCGAAAGTCGTCCATCTTACAACTAAGAGCATCCAGCAAATCTCGAACAAATCCCGGACTTTAAACGCCCGGGATTTTTTTGCGTTCGAATCCATCCGCGCCAGGCTCCGAATGGAGTGTGTTAATAGGCAATTGAGCAACCCGGAAAGGCCGACAAGCTATAAAGCATGTCGGACAATCGTGGTCCCAGGGCTGCCCAGAGCACAACCCTGGGCTGAAAGCAGCGAGCGGCGACATAGGCCCTGATTAAATTTTGCGAAGACCACGGATAAGATGTTCAAGGAGTGAACGATTTAAGAGTTTGTTGGCTGGTCTTGCAGATGAATAATATTCAGAAGGCCCTCGAAGCCATGCGACTTTCACTGCCTGACGAAGCGGAAAATACACAACCTCGCTAATCCCTTGGAGTGCGCCGGCCCGGCGGCGCTTTGTTATATCGCTCACTTTCTTATAATTAAAAGTACATCGTCGCCCACTGATATCTACCAGGACCCACCGTGAACCAAACAGAAGCTCTCAACCGGCTGGATGAGATTGAACGCATCGATCCGGACCCAACAAGTGACGTTGGAACCTACGCCATCATGGAAGTCCTAGGCTCTACGCCCGAGGGTCTTCACCTGCTCATTGATCGATATGCTGCTTCACCCTGTGCAAATATTGTTACCTTCCTAGCTCTTTTATTTAGCGTGAAATCTAATCGTGCCAGCAGAAGAGGTTGAGTGGATGAAAGGGAATTTGAGTCACCGAAGTTAAGGACCGAAGGTATTTAAACTGTGATTTCGTGGATCCGGGAAACTTGCGAACACCTTCGGTGTTTAGTCGCCTAACGTTGCCAGTAGCGCTTGATGCGGTCGGCGAGCATCGGGAAGGGAACATACTCGGCGGAACGTCCGGCGCGTCGCAACTCTTCAACCATTCGCATCGCGCCATCAGCATTTCGAGTGTGTACAAGTATTGTCGAAGCCGCCTGCTTGTCGGGATTCGTACTCAACCACATCGCAATCGCATAACCAGTTCGCTCGTCATCGGTCGACTCAGCATGGTAGTGCTCTGGGTGTAGATCGTGATCGAGAAAGATTGCATCGTACGACTTAGCGCTCAACATTTCCTGCGCCTGAACTACGTTGTCAGCGATATCGAGGAAATCACCTTTGAAACGAGTGGTAAACCACTCGTGTCGTCGCTTGTCGTCATCAAGTAGAAATACACGGATCGGATGTCGTTCGGCTTTGATGGAGGTTAGCCCAAGCTTGGCTAGCAGAGAATTCAACAGTTGCATATGATGGCTAATCTAAGATCGAATTGAGGAGAATGTGGAATATAACATAACGTAAAGCTGCTCGGATGTGGGTTACCTGCCTTACCCTGTGCAACCTTTGTGTCCTCGGTGTCTCTGTGGTGAGCGCGGGCTTGAGAAAACCATCACCTGCGAACAAGGCGATAAAACAGGCGCTACTCAATTTTTAAATAGCGGATGTTATAATCCGCTCGCGAAGACTGTTAGAGTGCAGAATATGTTTGAAGGCGTGAAAGAATCACCGATTTCAAAACCCGAATCAGAAGGCGACGTCTGCGATCAATGCTTTGGCACAGGCACAAAGATCGACCCCGTGAAAGGCGCGATTCGATGTCCTTGCAAAACCAGGGGAAGTTCGCAAAAGCTACTACATGCGGCGCGTATACCATCGCGTTACGCAAACTGCTCACTCGATAACTTCAGAGTCGCTCATGACAGCTCCCAGGAGAAGGCATTCCTCTACGCTGGCCGGCTGGTACTTGATTTCCCCGCCGTTGATAAAGGTTTGTTGTTCATGGGGCCAGCGGGAGTTGGCAAGACCCATCTTTCTGTAGCCATCATCAAAGGCCTGCTCGGTAAAGGATTTCCCTGCCTGTTTTATGAATTCGGGTCACTCTTGAAAGAGATTCAGGACTCGTACAATCCAATCTCGAAGTCGTCGGAATTGAAAGTACTGTCGCCTGTCTTCCAGGCCGAAGTACTAGTCCTCGATGAGCTCGGGGCCACGATGCCGACAGATTGGGTGCGCGACACGATGTATCAGATCATTAACAAGCGATACAACGACAGGAAGCTAACAATCTTTACTACTAACTACCTCGATGATGTCCGAGCTGATTTGAAGAGCAACACTGATTCCGGTGAACGGCCGATGGGCCGGAAGGAAACTTCGGAGCGTCTGCGCGATATGGCCACACTTGAGGATCGCATTGGTAGCAGATTGCGCAGTCGATTGTACGAGATGTGTACCGCAGTTAAGATTGAAGGTGACGACTACCGGCGAAAGAAAGTTTAAGAAGCTCTTACTACTTGCGCATCACTAAATAAAAATTCTAAGAACATACTGACGCAATCGACGAATACTCGGAAGAGTAGTTGAAAAATTCTGCTCTAAAAAGCTTTTGTCGTGACAAGGCCTCACCGAACTCGGGGAATGGAAAATGAGAAATGCAAAATGGGAAATATAAAGGGCGTTTTCTAAATGGAAAGGCCCGATGGCGACGTGGGGCGGCCACGGAGTGCCGCCCCTACGAATTATGGGGAGGAGCATGTAAAATGGTTTTCCAATCGGCTCAAAATTTAAAACAACAAACGTCTCCTGATGCCTAAACGCACCGATATTAAGAAGATTCTAATCATTGGTTCCGGTCCCATCGTTATTGGTCAAGCCTGCGAATTTGATTACTCCGGAACTCAAGCATGCAAAGCTCTTCGCCAGGAGGGATACGAGATCGTTCTCGTCAATTCCAATCCGGCGACGATCATGACGGATCCCGAAACGGCGAATGTCACCTACGTTGAGCCGCTCACCGTTCCGTCTCTCACCGAAATTATTCGCCGCGAACGCCCGGATTCGCTTCTGCCAACCGTTGGTGGTCAAACCGCGCTAAATCTTGCGATAGCGCTCTCTGATGCCGGGGTGCTCGACGAGTACGGCGTCGAAATGATAGGCGCCAATCGCGAGGCTATTAAAATTGCCGAGAATCGTTTGCTCTTCAAGCAGGCGATGGACGAAGAAGGACTCGATATGCCGCGCGGTGGCTTTGCCCAAACCTGGGAAGAAGCAAAACAGATTGTGGCTACGACGGGTTATCCAGCCATCATTCGACCTTCATTTACACTCGGCGGTACCGGAGGTGGCACAGCTTATAATCCGGAAGAGTTCGAAGAGATCATTCGCTCTGGACTCGCAGCGTCTCCTATTCACGAAGTCTTAATCGAAGAATCAATCCTCGGCTGGAAAGAATTTGAGCTCGAGGTGATGCGAGACCTTGCCGACAACGTCGTCATCATCTGTTCAATCGAAAACTTCGATCCGATGGGAGTTCATACCGGCGACTCGATCACCGTGGCCCCTGCGCAGACGCTCACCGATCGCGAGTATCAACGCATGCGCGACATGGCAATACAGATCATTCGCAAGGTCGGAGTTGAGACGGGTGGATCGAATATTCAGTTCGGAGTTAATCCGGAAAACGGTGATATTCGCATCATCGAAATGAACCCGCGGGTGTCTCGGTCATCCGCACTCGCTTCGAAAGCGACTGGATTTCCAATCGCGAAGATCGCTGCAAAGCTCGCCGTTGGTTACACCCTCGACGAAATTCCCAACGACATAACGAAGAAAACACCTGCATCCTTCGAACCTACGATCGACTACGTTGTGGCTAAAATTCCTAAATGGGATTTTGAAAAGTTTCGCGAAGCCGAAGACGTGCTCGGCACCCAGATGAAATCCGTTGGCGAGGTGATGGCGATCGGCCGCACTTTTAAAGAGGCCCTTTTTAAAGGACTGAGATCTCTCGAAGCAGTAAAGCCTTTGCGCCTTGAAGATGTGTCTGACGACGAGCTGCAACGTAAGCTGGCGCGGCCAAACTCGCAAAGGTTTTCCTACATCACGTACGCGCTGCAACACGGTTGGCCCATCTCGGAAATCTATCGTCTTTCTAAGATTGATCCATGGTTTCTCGATCAACTACAGCAGGTGATGGATATTCAGCAGGACATCGAAGGCACCAAACTCGAGGAGATATCAGCAGAAGAGTTGCGAGCTTTCAAAGAAGTCGCTCTTTCCGATCGTCGCTTGGCCTATCTCACCGAACGTTCCGAGGATGAGGTGCGCAGTTATCGGAAGAAATTGGGTGTCGTTCCTGTTTACAAGCGAGTTGATACTTGCGGAGCCGAGTTTGAGTCATATACGCCTTATCTCTATTCGACATACGAAGAGGAAGACGAGGCGGCGCCAACTGATCGACGCAAGATAATGATCCTGGGCTCTGGTCCAAATCGAATCGGGCAGGGAATTGAGTTTGACTATTGTTGTTGTCACGCTTCATTCGCGCTTCATGAAGCTGGCTTCGAAACAATTATGGTCAACTGCAATCCCGAGACAGTATCGACAGATTACGACACCTCCGATCGACTCTACTTCGAACCACTCACGTTTGAAGACGTGATGAATATCATCGATGTTGAAAAACCTGAAGGCGTCATAGTTCAGTTTGGTGGTCAGACTCCGCTCAACCTCGCGATGCGCCTGCACAAAGCTGGAGTGCGAGTAATTGGCACTTCTCCAGATTCAATTGATCTTGCAGAAGATCGAAAACGCTTCGGCGCCTTACTGAAAGAATTGGGCATTCCGCAACCTGAAAATGGAATGGCCGCGTCAGTAGAGGAAGCACGCGAGGTTGCGGGGCGGATCGGCTATCCAGTGCTGGTCAGACCTAGTTATGTGCTTGGCGGACGGGCCATGGCGATTGTTTACGACGAAGAGGCGCTTGAACGGTACGTTCGAACGGCAGTCGGTTTTACTCCGGACCGGCCCGTACTGATTGATAAGTTTCTTGAGCAAGCTGCTGAATTCGACGTCGATGCTCTAGCGGATCAAACCGCATGCGTAATTGCGGGCATCCAGGAGCACATCGAGGAGGCTGGAATACACTCAGGCGATTCCTCTTGCGTTTTGCCTCCTGTTCGCATCGAGCCTGAACATTTGGACACGATGCGTCATTACACGCGCAAACTCGCAGCCGCGCTATCCGTATGCGGGTTGATGAATATTCAGTTTGCGATCAAGGACCATCGCGTGTATGTAATTGAAGTGAATCCACGTGCTTCGCGAACCGTTCCGTTTGTTTCAAAAGCCACTGGAATTCCAATTGCGAGAGTGGCTTCGCTGATCATGGCCGGTAAGCCACTAAAGGATTTCAATCTGCCGGACGAATTATCGGTAAAGCGATTCTTCATCAAGTCGCCAGTCTTTCCGTTCGCCAAGTTTCCCGGCGTTGATCCAATCTTAAGTCCTGAAATGCACTCAACCGGCGAAGTGATGGGAATCGGAGAAACGTTCGGCGAGGCCTACGGAAAAGCGATGTTGGGAGCTGGCCTCGGACTTCCTTCCAGCGGCAAGGCGTTTTTAAGTGTCAACGACATTGATAAAGGCGCGGCCGTGATTATTGCTCGAAGACTCAGCAGGCAGGGATTTGAGATAGTCGCTACTGTGGGCACTGGAATGCGACTGCGTGAAGTGGGAATCGAAGTGGAGACCGTGTTCAAAGTAAATGAGGGTCGGCCGAATATCGTGGACCACATTAAGAGTGGCGAGATTTCGTTGGTAATTAACACTCCGCTGGGCCGCGTTTCGCATTATGATGAACAGGCGATTCGGCGTGCCGCACTCCAATACAATGTGCCATGCGTTACTACGATGACAGGCGCCCAGGCGTTGGTTGAAGCAATTGCGGCGCACAACGAATCAAGCCGGCCCAACGTACGCTCCTTGCAGGAACTCCACTCGATGGAGGGTGCGATGGATGCAGTTAGCTCTAATTAGATATTGTTTCATTTCGATCGAACCCAGGGAGTATCAATCTTGCCGATAAATGATCCCGAAGACATTCGTAAAATCCTCTCAGAATTCCGAACGATCGCCGTTGTAGGTCTTTCCTCTGATACTTTTCGTCCTTCAAATAGTGTATCGGCCTACATGCGAAAGAATGGCTACAAGATTATCCCGGTGAATCCAAATGAATCAGAAGTCTTTGGCACTAGGTCTTATCCAGACTTAACCTCCATCCCCGAAGAGTTCGATCTGGTAAATATCTTTCGCCGATCGGAAGAGGCAGGTAAGGCAGTTGATGAAGCGATCAGCCTGGGAGCGAAAGCAGTCTGGCTACAGGAAGGTGTGATTGATTCAAAAGCCGCTCAACGCGCATTAGACGCTGGATTAATGGTCGTCATGGATCGCTGTATCTTGAAGGAACATCTTCGCGCCAACAGGTAACTCTCGATGTCTGTAGAACTCCGAGCGGTTGTTATCACTGCGAGCGATGCTTGTGCGAGTGGACATCGTGCTGATGAGTCTGGCGACACACTGGTGCGATTGCTGGAAGAGAGTAATGCGGTGGTGGTTGAAAAGGTGATTTCGACGGATGACCTCGAACCCTTGGTTGAGCATCTGGAGAAGTTCTCTGCTCGTGATGATGTGAATCTGATTATTACGACGGGCGGCACCGGACTTGGACCACGTGACAATACCCCCGAGGCTACTTTGCGCGTCATTGAGCGCGAGGTGCCGGGAGTTGCTGAGGCGATGAGAGCTGAGAGTTTGAAAGTTACGAAGATGGCAATGATTTCGCGTGGAGTTTGTGGAGTGCGATCCGGAACGTTGATTATTAACCTCCCCGGCTCACCCAAGGCTGTCACTGAAAGTTTTGCGGTTATCAAGCCGGTACTGGCCCACGCCGTCGATCTCCTCGCGGGCCACACTCGCCATTAACCGGGTCTCTGCGACTCCCCGCCTCTGCGTTGATCTTCTTCACCGCCGAGACGCCAGAACGCAGAGTATCTTCACTGAACGCTCGAATGCATTTTCGAATAGTTGTAGGCGGCGGTTGGCTTCTTCGATCTCAACGTCACACTCCGACGAACTCAACAGTTTCACATTCAATACTTCGCCCACCCGTCTAACCTGCAGATCTTTAACCCTTTGATCGTGCCGGCGATCGAATGCATCCGCGAGCCGCAGAATTCCCGCTAACCTCCGCACTGTCTCTTGATCAGTTGGACTCAACGCACTGAAATTTGAATGTCTTTCCTTGGGCCCAGATCCCTTGTGATATCGAGCAACATTGGCAATCAGCGCCCGTTCTGATTCCGAAAATCCTGTCAGCTCAGAATTTGCGATCAAATAGAACGAGTGTTTGTGGTGCGACTCGTGTGCGATGTGATACCCGACGTCGTGTAGCAACGCCGCCGCAGACAAAAGCAATCGATGATGTCGAGTCAGGCCGACACTCTGAGCAATCGCATCAAAAAGTTTTTCTGCCAACCGGGCCACTTGATGAGAGTGTGCCTCCTCGTAACCAAACCGCTTGCCGACCGCGTGAACGCCACGCAGTTTCGGATCAGTAATATCAGGCATCACCGGCCGCGACTGCTCTTCCCAATCGCGCAAACGATCGATGATCACTCCCTCTCGTAACGCCCAATCGCAAGTCCTCAGTGACTTAATGCCCAGCGAACGCATTACGCCTTCTAAAATCTGGCCTCCCGCGATGATGATCTCTGCTCGTTGGGGACTGAGACCGGCATGATCCTGCCGTTGCGAAAGGCTGATTTTCGCCAGGGCTGCGTTGAGTTCGATAAGCTGAGAGAACTCAACCTTCTTTTCGGATGGCTGCGCAGCTTCTGTCTTTTCTGAAGCTGCATCGAGAGAGTTCGCGATCGCGAGGATTGTGCCCGAAGTGCCCGTTATATCTTTCCATTGTTGCTCACGTAACTCGCGCGCTGGGCGTTGCATCGCAGCGCGAATTTCGGCACGCAGCTCCGAGAGTTGATTCGCTGTTGGTGGATCGTCGCGGAGGTGGCGTTCAGTCAATCCCACTGCTCCGATCTTTACGGACAATAATGCCGCCGGTGCACCATCTTTGAAAACCGAAAGCTCAGTTGAACCACCACCAATGTCAATATTAATTGAGGTGACCCCAGGCTTTGCACATCCCGATGATGCGGCAAGGCCTATCAGCCGTGCTTCCTCAATTCCCGAGAGTACTTCGACCTGGAGTCCCGTTCGCTGAGCTATGGCTTTTATGAAATTTGCAGAATTGTTTGCTTCTCGAACTGAGGCCGTGGCAATGGTGACAATTCTTTCGGCGCCGCGAGCTTCAGCAATGGAACGGAACCTCTTGATACATTCAGTCGAGCGTTCAATTGCCGTTCGGCTAATATAACCTTTAACTAGAGTGTCGTGCCCGAGACGGACTACTTCACGGTCCCTGGTCAGAACTGCAAAGGAGTTACTCGCTGCTGCGTCTACGACGATGAGTTTGATTGAATTCGACCCTATATCAATTGCAGCGATTTTCACATGATGACCTTTTTACTCTCAGGCAAACTAGCGATGGGGGACACCGATGCGGTCGATTGGTTGGAAGAGCTGTCGGAGACATGTTTGAGGGGTGTGACAATCTCACCAGAGGTTTTAGGTTCGTCGATGAGTTTGGCAACAGCTCGTCGCAAATCCGAAGCCACTGTCCGTACCGAGCGCGACGCGTTAACCACGTGGAATTGATATTCGTTAGTCATTCTATCAAAGACGGTCAAAAGGCGTCGTTGATATTCCACGAAGCTATCGTACAGGTCCTCACCCAGATACAAGTCCATACCAGATTCCCAGTAGTCGAACCCGCGACCAGAACTCAACACACGCTCAACGAGTTCTTGCGGTGATTGAATCCGGAGGTAGAAGACTGCGTCAGGTACAAGGGCCATTCCATAAATGGAGCGAATCCACGCCGAGTCTATGCCGCGAACTTCAGCTCGGGCCATTGCCGAGTAAATATACCGATCAGTTAATACAACAAAACCAGATCTCAGTGCGGGCAACATCTCGTTTTCGAGCCGGTCGATGAAATCAGTCGCGTAAAAGAGCTGCATTGTAATGCGACCGAGTGTGTGACCGGTCTTCGCCTCTTTGATTCCTCGGCCGGCCAGAACTGAGCGCGTCATTCCGGTATCCAGCACGGCATGGCCTCGCGACTCGAGCCATGTCCGGAGCAGCGCGATATGCGTAGAACGACCTACGCCGTCGGTACCTTCAACGACTATCAGCTTGCCGCAATAGTCCTCGTGTTCGACGCCGGGTAAGGGTGTGCCGTAAAAGTGTCGCGTATTAATTAGACCGGGACCGCCTTTTCTTAAGATGTTGGGTAATCAGCATGCGCATCTCACGCTGTTGACGTTCGATTGAGCGACTCGCATCGATCACGGTTAGACCATACTCTGAGACCATGCGGTCGTACTCTTCGAGAATCTTGCCT
>DATIBX010000856.1:0-12617 GCA_035457105.1 Pyrinomonadaceae bacterium | reverse complement strand
AGTTGCAATGCGCCGCCTGAATCGTTGGAGAGAAATTCTATTTCTTATCGCGCCGCCGATCTTTTATCTGATAGTAGCGTTCACCGTTGGAATGAACATTGGCGTCCGTCATATTCTGCCAGTTTACGTATTCCTTTCAGTACTGATCGGCGGTGCCGCGTGGGCCCTTATCCAACACAATCGCAGATGGACTTATGTTGTCGGCGCTTTACTACTAATTCATGCGGCGTCTTCGTTGCGCACCTTTCCGGCGTATATTGCCTACGCAAATGAACTGTGGGGTGGCCCAGCAAATACCTACAAGTATCTGACGGATTCAAACGTTGATTGGGCGCAACAACTCAAAGCGACAAAACAATACCTGGACCAACGCGGTGTGAAGGATTGCTGGTTCGTCTATTTTGGCGAAGGAATAGCGGACATCAAGTACTATGGAATACCGTGCAAGCCTTTGCCCACCGTAGTAACGCTGTGGTTAAACGAACAACAGGACGTGCCGGTATCGATCGATGGGCCAGTACTTATCAGTGCCGGCACTCTCTCCGGTTTTGAATTTGGGCCTGGCACGCTTAATCCTTATGCGCAGTTCCAACACCTTAAGCCGACGGCTGTGATCCAGTATGGCGTATTTGTTTTCGACGGACATTTCGATATTCCACTTGCAGCGGCGTTGAATCATGCGCGAAGGGCTCAGAACTTCCTTGCTGAAAAGCAGGTTGACCAGGCGTTAGTGGAGGCGAAGAAGGCTGTGACACTGGCGCCAAATGCCGTCGACGCGCAGATGGCACTAGGAGATGTTTTGGTAGAGATGGGCCAAACTGAAGAGGCGCAGTTTGCATATGAAAAAGCCCTTTCGCTCGCCAAAACCATCGAACCCGATTTTCAGGTTCGCTCCCTCCCCTCCATCGAACAAAAGCTCGCCTCGTTGTAGGGGTGGCACTCCGTGGCCACCCCCGTTAAAATTCGCGCACCTTGAATTGGAGAGCGGGCGGCCACAGAGTGCCGCCCCCACAACGAAGGTGATGGCCCTTCCACTAGATACTCAGATAGGCAGATATCAAATTCGCTCGCGGCTTGGGGCAGGTGGAATGGGTGAGGTTTATTTGGCGTGGGACACCAAGCTCGATCGCAAAATCGCTCTCAAGATTCTTCCAACTGAGCTCGCAGAAAACAAAGATCGATTACGACGATTCGAACAAGAGGCAAAAGCTGCTTCCGCACTCAATCATCCCAACATCATCACCATCTACGAGATCGAACAGATTGACTCTGTGAATTTGATCGCCACGGAGCTCATCGAGGGCCAAACACTTCGAGCTAGCATGTTATCAGGATCGCTGAAGCTGCCCATCATTCTCGACATAGCCATACAAACTGCGAGCGCACTGTCGGCGGCACACGGCTCGGGCATCGTACATCGCGACATCAAGCCTGAAAACATCATGGTCCGACAGGACGGGATTGTGAAGGTGCTGGACTTCGGCCTCGCAAAACTGACCGATGTATCATCAGGAGAAACGGTTAGCCCCGAAGCACCCACTCGCCCAGTTGTTTACACCGACCCGAATGTGGTCATGGGTACCGCCCTGTACATGTCGCCGGAACAGGCGCGCGGACGAGAACTAGATGCTCGCACCGATATCTTCAGTCTCGGTGTTGTGTTGTATGAGATGGTTACGGGCCGCTTGCCATTTGAAGGATCAACAACCGAAGTGCTCGCCTTAGTGTTGAGCGATAAAGAGCCACAACCGCTGGCGCGCTATTCGCGTGAAGCATCGCCTGAACTTGAGCGGATTGTTTCCAAGGCGTTACGCAAAGATCGAGAACAGAGATATCAAACAACTAAAGATCTGTTGCTTGATCTTCAAAACCTGAAGCAACAACTGGAGTTTGAATCCAGACTGGAACGGTCTGTTCCACCTGAAGCACGAAGCGTCCCGCCACCATCGTCAGCCACGTCGAGTGTCGAACCGCCATCAACCTCATCGATCAGCGGCGCTATTACTTCTCCGCTCAAACGACGTAGGTGGAGTCTGGCAATCGGTTTAAGCCTGCTAATTCTTGTCGTGGCTATTTTTAGTTATAAATGGTACTCAGCGAGTTCCGCCAACGCTATTAGCTCAATAGCCATTCTCCCGTTACTGAATGCGAGCAACGATGCAGACTCAGATTATCTTTCTGACGGGATCACCGAGAGCATCATTGCCAATTTGTCGCAACTGCCTCAACTCAAAGTAATGGCCCGTTCAACCGTGTTCCACTTCAAAGGCAAAGTAATCGATCCACGTGAGGTAGGGCGACAACTTGGTGTGCAAGCGGTTATGTCGGGAAGATTACTGCGGCAAGGCGATCATTTGATCGTTCGTACAGAGCTGGTGAATGTCGCAGACGGTGCACAATTATGGGGAGGCGAATACGATCACGAACTTTCCAATGTCCTTGGTCTGCAACAAGAAATATCCCGCGAGATATCGGAAAAGTTGCGTTTGCGCCTGACAGGCAAAGAAAGAAAACTTTTGACTGGGCGCGATACAACAAACGAAGAAGCCTACGAGTTTTACTTAAGGGGCCGTTACTTTTGGAACAAGAGGACCGGAGAAGGAATAACAAAAGCAATAGACCAGTTTCAACAGGCGATCGATCGCGATCCGAATTATGCTCTCGGTTATGTTGGGCTGGCGGATTCTTATGCGGTGCTCGAGGAATATGCCGGTGTTCCGTCAACTGAGACGTTGCCGAAGGCCAGAGCAGCCGCAGATCGTGCACTAGCAATTGACAACTCACTCGCAGAAGCACACGTCTCATCAGGAATCATCTTTCAACAAATGTGGCGATGGTCTGAAACTGTGGAAGAATACAATCGGGCTATCAACCTCAACGCAAACTATCCTACGGCGCACCATTTTCTTTCTATTTATTTCAGAGCGCAGGGACAACTTGATGATTCATTGAGGGAGATTAAGCGAGCGCAGGAATTGGATCCTCTTTCGTCAGTCATCGGGCAGAACGTTGCTGAAATATCTCTCATCAAGAACGACCTCAATTCAGCGATTGCCCAGTGTCAACAAATCATAGAACTGGATCCAAACTTCCCAGGCGCACACGATGAATTGGGCTTTGCCTATCTCAAAGCCCGGCGCAATGAAGAAGCGATAGCGGAGTTTCAAAAGACAGTTGAACTGTCAGGTCGAACGGCTCGATATTTAGGCGATCTGGGTTACGGCCTCGCAGTAACTGGCAAGCGCGCCGAAGCTCTGGCGATCTTGAAAGAACTAGAGGATAAGTATGAGCGGCGCGAAGCGGTGGGCCAATATTTAGCAGCAGTGCATACTGGTCTTGGTGAAAAAGATAAAGCGTTCGCGTGGCTGGAAAAGGATGCGGAACGGCGCAGCGGTATCCGGTTGCCATTCATCAAGTGGTGGTTCGCTTTCGATGACCTCCGGAGAGACCCTCGCTACGCCGATCTCCTAAAAGGCATCGGACTCAAGCCATAGGAGGCGTCTCCGTCATTGGTCATTGGCCATCGATCATTTGTCATAGCGAACAATTGAGAATGAATTAAAATTAGCCTATCAAGGAGAGCTCAGGACAGTGCTTTTTTCAGGGCGGCCCGAGCCAGTATGTGCGTCGAGTCGAGGGTCGGAAGAGGAGTGTCATCAGGTCTCACGATCAACGGTATCTCAGTGCACCCCAGGACGACCGCGTCACAACCGCGCGCCTTCAGGCCCTCAGACACCTCATTGAAATACAGTCGCGATTCCTCAGCGAAGATCCCGTTTACCAACTCGTTGAAAATTATCCCATTGATTCTTTGCCGATCACTCTCGCCGGGAATCTCGCTCTCAATCCCATATTTCTCCAACGCCTCTGGGTAAACACCGCCTTCCAATAAATACTTCGTCCCCAGAATCCCAAGACGCCTGTACCCGAATTGATTCGCTTCCGCCGCGACAGCGCCGGCGATATGGATCCATGGAATTGGACTTTGCGGGATTAAGTACTTAAACGCCTGGTGATTGGTATTATCAGGGCAAATAGCGAAGTCAGCGCCTGCTTGTGCGACTTTACGAGCAGATGCTGCCAAAATTCCTGCCAATCCTTCCCAGTCGTTCGACCGAATGTGTCGCACCTGCTCAGCGAGCGGTACCGAGTTCATGGTGATCTCTGGGTGATTATGTTCTCCCATGATTGCCAGTGCTTCCAGACAGATGGTCCTATAACAGAGTGCAGCACCCTCGGCACTACCAGCCACGATACCGATGTGTTGGGTCATAATTCTGGCCTCCCGCTGCGAATTGAAGTCTTATGATGAAATACGTGAATGATAAGGATTAGGATCAATTAAGTGAATGCGGATAAATTAAGATACAGAGATGCGTACGAATTATTAGAGTGAATATGAAATTGAGGAGGGTGGAACACGGAGTGACAAGCTGATGAGTCTTGCTACTAAAGCGTTGTTGTCGGTGGTGCTGCTCGGGGTGATCATGGGGGTAGTAATTTTCGTGGCGGCGGGCACCTTGCAGTATTGGCAAGCATGGGTGTACCTGCTTATCTTCACCGGCATCTCCTTTTTGACCACGATTTACCTCATAAACAACGATCCAGACTTGCTAAAGCGCCGGTTGCGCGGAGGTCCAACCGCAGAAACACGAGTCAGCCAACGTGTGATCATGGCTTTCACTTCGCTTGGCTTTATTGGCTTGCTGGTCGTTCCCGGTCTCGATCGGCGGTTTGAGTGGTCCCGTGTTCCTGTCTACGAAGTTATAGTCGGAGACACACTTGTCACGATCGGCTTTTACTTTATTTTCCTGGTCTACAGAGAGAACACTTATACGTCAGCAACTATTGAAATAGCCGCCGATCAAAAAGTGATTGATAGTGGACCTTATTCACTTGTTCGTCACCCAATGTACGCAAGTGCGTTGTTGTACCTGTTGGGAACACCGCTCTCTCTCGGCTCTTACTGGGGGTTAGTGCCGTTCGTAGTAATTGTGCCTTTTCTGCTTTGGCGGATCTTTGACGAAGAGAAAATGCTGATCGGCGAGCTTGCGGGATATGAGCAATACCAACAACGAGTCAGACATCGCCTGATCCCTGGAGTCTGGTGAGATTGATCGCCAGACTGTCAACCACGAATGTCCGACATGCTTCAGCTTGTCGGTTGTTAGTTGACTCAGTCCCTTTGAACTTGATCGGAAGCCATCAGCGACAAGCTAAAAGCATGTCGCACAATATTACTTAACGTCGATCATCCAGATGTTGCCGGTGGTCTCGGCATACTCGTAAACAATGTGATTGTCTCTTGACCAAGAGGATAACGAACAAACGCGTTCAGCTTCTTGTAATTTGTTACTTGCCTTTCCTCTTTCGTGCTTCGCGAATACCACCAGACGTTCCAATAGCCTCCGCGGAAACCTGCAAACGCAATCTTGTCTGCGTCTGTCGAGAAACTATAGGGCCAGCTTTGCCCACTTCCAAAATTCAGTTGTTCAACCTTGCCACCATCACGCCGGCACTAGCGCCAGAAAATTATAGTCGCCGCGCTTCATTTCAAAGGCGATGCATTTCGAATCTGGCGACCAGCATGAAAATCCCATCGCTTCATCATCGAACGTTAGCTGTTTTGGTTCGCCGCCTGCTATGGGTATGACCCACACGTTTGTCGTCCGACCTTTAGTGCGACACGTCGATTAAGCCTATTATCGTTAGCGAGATAGACCTCGCCCATTCCACCACGACCGATAGCTGAAGTGATCTCGTAGGAACCGAGAGTGTCACCTGATTTCAATTCGCTCCGGTTGAAAAGACCCGATTCAACATACGGCGGCGTGTCGATAAAGCTGCCAGCTTTTTCGCTCGATTCGATCAGCGACTCTACTTTTTGGCGCAGCGAAGCGTCTTCCCCGCAGGCTTGCTACAAAAAGGCTCGCCGTTCAGACGGTTCTAGTCTGATCGCAGAGTTGAAGATTTGCTTTACTTCTAGCCAGCGCTCAGGTGTCACATCTTCTCCTAATCTGACCCTTCTACTAAGACGCTACCTTACTTGAGTTCTCTCAAATTGAGCCCGACAGTCCGATCAAAGAATGTTGACAGCGCGACCCGCGAGCAAAGCGATCACCAGCAGAGAAATCATTGCTTGAACCATCATTAAGAGCTTGGCCCAACGCGACAACACCGGAACATCAGTAGGCGAAAAGGCAGTGCTGGTATTGAACGCCAGAAACAGATAATCAACAAAGTTCGGTTCCCACTCCTCTTCTCCAGCAGCGACTTTCGCATCAGGGTGCATCATCATCTGCGGAAACAGGAACGCTCCGTCAGTGTGACCTGGCGTCATCGCGCGCTGATGTGGACCGCCACCATCGAGCCGCCAATACCACGAAGCAAAAACCAGAAAATTTGAGACCCAGAGCAAAGCTGCGGAACGCAAGAGTTGCGGCGGCGTTAATTCATGTCGCGTCACGCCCATCAATAAAAGACTGAGCGACAGGATCAAAGCCACCGTCACCAGCCCGTTCAGCATGTAACCCAAAAATGCATTCAGTGCGTGATTGCCCAACCGATGAGAAAGTATTGTCGGCACCAACAGCACTCCAACTGCGACCGCGACAAACCAACGCGGCGCACCTGCCAACAGGCTGGTGGGTAACGCTGCGTATAAACCGCCGAGCGCCAACATGGTCACTGCAGACGGCCAACGAGGTTCGGGTTTTCCCCTTCTTGTGATGTTCCTCGTTGCGGCGACCATAGTAGTCTTCATTTAAATACGCCTTTTATGCTCGCCATTTTTCTGACCCGAGGTTTTGACGATACACGCAAAACCAGATCGTGGCCGCCCGTTCCAGCGGAAGTACACCAAATAAGCGACAATGCCGGCATTTAAAACCAGGATGACGGTCTTAACTACAGTCGGATGACGAATGAGTTCATACATCTCAAACGGTAAATAAACTCCTCCGGACACAATTGCAAACCATTCGGCCCAGTTTCGCATGTGCCAGAGCCCATAGGCCTCAATAAAGCGAATAATCACGTAAACCAGTGCGATAACAGCAAGTAAGCGGAGATGTGAGTTGTCGAGATGCGTCGCCGCATAGATCAGAATACGTGGATGTTCGCGTAAAAAATTCAGGTGAAAGTGCTGGACTACTGCTTCACCTGTATTCTGTGCACTATGGTGGACCAGCGAAAATATCCCCAGCCCAACGAGTAGTACGAGGATGCCTTTGCTAGCCTCGAATGTCGCGACGACACGTAATCCAGTTGCTCTGTTGCTTTTCGATTGCATCTATCATCCGAGACTCCCTCTTCCTTGTTTAGCTATCAACGTCTCACCGTAAGAGTTCATTCTGTTTCACGCGTTACACTTCTTTCTGCTTCATCTTTGATAGCTCACGACTTCAAATCTGGCAATATGTCGCAAAACCAGAAGCCCTCTCGCTCTACAATTTCCCCTTTCGAGAACGCTACAGGTTGTTTGAAGTTTGGTCCATCAACGACGAAGGTGTGAAACTCCCCACGTTCACCACAGGGATCAACCTGCGGAGGCAAGTCAGACAAGAAGGCTTCGTCTACTAGCCGACCGACAAAAGTCGGACCCAGAACGTTCGCATTCGTGCACGTCACGATTGCTTTAAAGCCAAGCGCCATAAACCTCTTCACAAACTCTGACGTATCCCTTAACCATACCGGATACAAACCACGAAGATCGTTCCGCGCAAGAAAGTTGTCGCGATACAGTTTGACGTCCTCGAGGAATAGATCCCCGAATACGATGGAATGAATCGACGGATAATCCGCGCACGCTTCAATGAACCTCAGTTCATACTCAGAGTTCGATGCGCCTTTGGAAATTCCAACTGGATGTAACGGAATTCCCAGGGACGCCGCTTGTGCTTCCAGCAGGTCTCGCCTCACACCATGCATGCTTATACGGTCGTAATCCGTAGTAATAGTGGTAAGAAGTGCGGCGACTTTGTATTGCTGCCCTTGTTGAATCTCGTATAAAGCAAGACAACTATCCTTGCCTCCACTCCATGACACGAGAACTTCTGTTCTTGAATTCATTAAGCCCATATTAGCAAGTGTTTCCGCATCACATCTGGGGTCTCGTGGCAGTAGCCCGACTGTGAAAGAGGGCTGGCGGCATCGGGTCGCCTCAGGACGCAGCGCTCCTTCACAGTCGGGCTACTGCCCCAGCCACAGTCAGACTCCGTGGCCACCCCACGATGATTTTAAGAATAAAAACCAGATTCATAACCAACCAATATTGAGTTTAAGCGAATTTCACGTATGATTTGGAACGTCCAAATAGATCCTCAGGAGCCATAACAAATGAGCGACCGCAAATATCGCCACCGTGGTTACATGGATAGTGATCGCGAGTCGGAACGACCGAAACCGCAAACCGGTCCGCGCCCTCGAACACCACCGAGCGAACATGAAGGTCCACGCTCACCCAAAATGATGGCCTTCGGCGAGACGGTAAAGTGTGCTGCGTGTGGAGCGAAGGCGCCATCGAATATTACCAGCGATAGTTCATGTGCCAACTGCCGAGCAGAGCTTCACACTTGTCGTCAGTGCAATTTTTTCGATCCCGCTGCTCGTTTCGAATGCAGCAAGACAATCCTCAAGCGCATCGTGAACAAGAACGCGCGGAACACTTGTGAACTGTTCGCGCCACGCACTGTCGTTGAACGTCAGACCACGTCTGGGGCTCCGACAGATGCTCGGCAGGCATTTGCGAAGTTGTTCAAGAAGTAATGCGGAGGTGCGACTTGGTACGTACTAGCGGGGGCGCGCTAGTGGCTTCTATGGATGCTTGAGTAGATTAGACCGCTTGCCACCCTTCCCAACTGCGGGATTCTGGTTTCGTGTTTATTTTGGTGCGGATTCGCGGATCAATTTTCGTCGATCCACGAAACCACTCGAATTGACACGAAATAAAACAAGTCAAGCGCAAATTGTAGACCAGGCGAACTGGCGACAAGAGACTTCACCTCGCCACGTTCACAGCAACAACACGTTACCGCATGTAGTGGGGTTGTAAGAGAGCATTTCCGCAAGCTCCTCTTGTTTTCCCATACGAGACGAGTTATGATTCGTATGGCCACGCCATAGGAGCAAAAAATCCGTACTAGAGGTGGAACCCAGAGGAATGGGAAATAAGACTGAGATCTGGCAAGGCACACTTGCCCTGATGATCCTCAAGACTATCGAGACACTCGGACCGCTACATGGTTATGGAATTGCCAGGCGGATCGAGCAAACCAGCGGCGATCGACTCTCCCTTAATTACGGGACACTCTATCCTTCCCTGCTTAAGCTCGAGCAGGAAGGAGCGATCGTCTCCGAATGGGGCGTCTCGGAAAATAATCGCAAAGCCAAGTTTTATAAACTTACGCGCGCCGGCCGCAAACAGTTGGCCAGGGAAACTAAGGAGTGGGACCAAACCACCGCAATACTTGCCCGCTTCCTTACGCCTACGGAGGACGAGGCATGAGATTTCTGCGTGCATGGCTGCTCAGACTCAAAGGCGTATTTCAAAAAGCTGCTCGCGAACGTGAATTGGCTGACGAGCTCGAGAGTCATCTCCAGCTGCATATCGACGATAACCTGCGCGCCGGTATGTCGCCGGCGGAAGCCAGAAGAGTCGCAATCATGTGCTTGGGTGGCGTTGATTCGACCAAGGAAGCCTACCGTGATCGCAGCACCATTCCGTTGCTTGAAAACCTGGTCCAGGATCTTCGCTTCACGTTCAGACAACTGCGAAAGAATCCTGCTTTCACCATAACTGCAACAGTTATGGTGGCCCTCGGAATTGGCGCCAGTGTCGCCATCTTCGCCTTTGTCGACGCGGCCTTAATAAAACCGCTGCCCTACAACGATCCCGCACATCTCTTGTTCGTCACCGAAACGACGCCGGAAATTCCTCGGGCCTCTATCTCCTATCCCGACTACTTAGACTGGAAGAAACTCAACAAAGTTTTTGACTCATTGGACGTCTACAACCAACGCGGATATATCGTAAACACTGGGGACAGCATTGAAAACGTCACTGGCGCACGAGTTAGCGACGGCTTCTTCCGCACCCTTGGCATTGCGCCTATGCTCGGTCGAGACTTCTATAATGGCGAGGATTTGCCAGCAGCGCCCAACTCGCTGATCCTCAGTTATGCGTCGTGGCAAAAACGTTTTGGTGGTAAGCAGGAAATCATCGGTCAGTCGATCACCCTGGATGAGACTCCCTTCGTCATTATTGGTGTTCTGCCTCAAAATTTTCATTTCGCGCCTGTCGAGAATGCCGAGTTTTGGACCACCCTCCATGCGACGGGCGGATGTTTTCTGAGAAGGAGTTGTCACAGTCTGCATGGCATTGCCCGTCTGAAAGAGGGCATGTCGCCGGACGCTGCATTAGCGGATCTCACGCTAATTGCGAAAGACCTTGAGCGGCAATATCCAGACTCAAATCGCGGTCAAGGCGCGACCGTCGGCCCGCTCACCGAAATCATTGTGGGAGACGTTAGACCAATCTTACTGGTGTTGCTGGCGGGCGCCGGCTTACTACTGCTAATTGCCTGCATCAATGTCGCGAGTCTCTTACTGGTTCGCTCTGAAACCCGACGGCGCGAATTGGCCGTGAGACGAGCGTTAGGCGCAACCAACTCGCGCTTGATTCGGCAGTTTGTGACGGAAGGCATGGTCCTGGTCCTGGTTGGCTGCGGCGTTGGTTTGATTACATCACACTGGGCCATGCGGATACTGATGGGCCTCATCCCGTCCGACATGATGGCAGGCATGCCCTATCTTGATGAACTTGGCTTGAATACTCGTGTCCTGATATTTGCTGCGACGGTGTCGGTTTTTGCGGCGGCACTGTTCTCGCTAACTCCGACTTTTCGCCTACTTTCATTAGATATGCGAGAGGGCATGGCTGAAGGCAGTCGCGGTTCAGCCGGCAAAGTTTGGAGCCGGATCGGTTCGAAACTGGTAGTACTTGAATTGACCACGGCCATGGTCCTATTGGTTGGAGCTGGATTACTCGGAAAAAGTTTCTACAAGTTACTGCAAGTTGGCACCGGCTTCGAGCTCCAGCACCTGATCACCTTAAGAGTGAGCGCACCGCCGGCGAGTTACGGCAAAGACGAACAATCAGTTGCCCTCGGCCGCCAGGTCGTCGATCGTCTTAACAACTTGCCAGGCGTAACCTCGGTCGCCCTTACCAGCACTTTGCCGGTGAACTTCAACGGCAACACCGACTGGATCAGGTTTGTGGGGCGCGCCTACAACGGTGAGCATAACGAAGTGAATCAGCGTCAGGTTAGCTCCGACTATTTCACAACCCTACGCGCAAAGTTGTTACAAGGTCGAACGTTTGCGGACTTTGAAGATGCCGGCAAACCCGGCGTCGTTGTGATTAACCAGACACTCGCGAAGAAGTTTTTTCCTGGTGAGAATCCACTCGGCCTGAAGATTGGCGACACACAACTGACGCCAGGCTCAATCCGCGAGATCATTGGTATCGTCGACGATATCCGTGAAGGACCGCTGGATTCAGAGATTTGGCCCGCCGTGTACTATCCATTTAATCAGACGCCTGATTTTGAGTTTGCTGTGGTAGTTCGGACCGCACAGGCTGAAGAATCGGTGCTACCTTCTCTCGGTGATGCCATCCGAGAGATCGACTCAAAGATAAATATTTCGGCTGAGACAACAATGAGGCAGCGAGTGAATAACTCAGCGACAGTGTATTTGCATCGCTCGTCAACCTGGCTGGTCGGAGGTTTTGCAGCAGTCGCTTTACTGCTTTCCGTCGTTGGTTTATATGGCGTGATCGCCTATTCAGTGAGTCAACGCACCCGGGAAATTGGAGTGCGAATAGCCCTCGGCGCACAACGAGGTATGGTCTACAAGTTAATTCTGAAGGAAGCCGGAGCGCTTGCACTCGCAGGAATAGTGATTGGTCTCGGTTGCTCAGTCATTGCTGCATCGTTGATGCGGAAACTGCTTTTTGGAACTCCACCATGGGACCTGACGACTCTTGCCTCTGTCGCGGTTGTGCTCGCCATCTCCGCTCTCCTTGCCAGCTATCTCCCCGCCCGCCGCGCCGCCTCCGTCGATCCCATTAAAGCCCTGAATGAGTTGTAGGGGTGGCACTCCGTGGCCACCCCTGCAGTTCTTGGTTTTTTTTAAGCCCTCTAAGCCGTTGGGAAAAATAAAACATGGGCGGCCACGGAGTGCCGCCCCTACAAATTGCCCTAACCCATCATTTCAAACTATCATTTGAGCGATTTAAAAATTCTCACGTGCGAGGTACCTCACAATGCCTCAGTTCGATTTCCCGTATCCTCGTCGCTATAACACTCTGCGTCTTCTGGGATACGAGTACAATTCTCCTTATCAACTCTGCGCAATCTCGCTTGTTACTGATCTAGGGCGTCCTGTCTTCGCAGACATGAAACTCGCGAAAAGCGCGCTCACGTGGCTACTTAGTGACGAAACAATGCTGCACATGAGAGTACGTGTCTTCACTTTGATGCCCAACCATCTGCATTTTCTTGCTGGTGTCAGAGAACCCGACAAGAATCTTTCAAGATTGATCGGTAATTTTAAGA
>DATIBX010000855.1:0-8499 GCA_035457105.1 Pyrinomonadaceae bacterium | reverse complement strand
AACTGCTAACCAGGACGGGATGGATTCGGGCATTACCATAGATGAAAACTTTGAAACTCAAATTTCCCCGACAAACAATGCTCCTACTTCAGTGAAACGCAAACCTCGCCGCGCCAAGCGGCGGTCTACAGGTCAGAAGTTGAGCGTAAGTTCACTTCAGGAACCGAGTGCAATCTTCCGAACAAAGGGTCAGTTGCTGAATACGATAACGCCACAAGCCGGACATCTCACGGAGAATCCTCGAGATTTACATTTGAAGTTTTTCGCTAAAGTCGAAGCTCAGATTGACAACCGCTGATCTCACAGATTCTCTCAACCATTAACCAGACCTCAGAAACTTTAAACGCGCGCTCTCGAGACTACGAGTCCCGGTCGTTAATTTCTATAACAGCTGAACAATCGTAGTGAGAGTCGTGTCCCCGAAGGATACCCGACAATGAGCGAAAGAAAGGATAAGAAGGAGAGAAAAAAGAGGCGCAAGCACACGGCATTAATTATATGCCAGCATGCAAGGCCTTTCTGGACCACTCAAGCGCAATTCTGGCAGTGGGCGAGAGAGCGAGTCATCATTAAGATTCAGGATAGACCGCTTACTGGTATCTTCGTGCGCGAGAACGAAGAGTTGTTAGTTGTGTTGAGTAATACAGTCCTTAACCTCGCCAACCCAAATCACCTTAGAGAAGCTTTATCATCCCGACGGTTAAAGAAGCCAAATTAAAGGAGACGAAAATGAGGTGGTGGCAATTGGGGCGATGTTTCGAGTCGTGCCCAAATCTAAATGTGTTGTTGATGGGTCTCTACTCTTTTTCCAGGCGACTCCGATTGCCAACCACATTGGTGCTTGTTATGTCGTGGTCTGCTGGTGTAAATGGCCAGTCGCCAAATGCATCGACAGCCGCCATTGCGAACCCACCGTCAAATCAAACTATGGGTGGCGCAACTGCGGCGGAAGAGAACGACCAATATGTTATCGGTCCTGGTGATGTACTGGACATTCGGGTTTTCGGTCGACCCCAACTAACGCGCGATTTGGTGCGAGTGGACACGCGAGGCAAGATCCGCATGCCTCTTATCGAGGAAGAGATTCAAGCGTCATGTCGCAGTGAAGCGAGTTTGGCCGAATACATCAGTGCACAATATTTGAAGTATGTGAGAAGGCCTCAGGTCGACGTATTCATCAGGGAGTACAATTCTCAACCTGTCGCTATCGTTGGCGCGGTAAGCAAACCGGGACGATTCCAGCTGCAGCGACAAGTTCGGCTACTTGAACTGTTGACCTACGCCGGTGGTCCGACTGAGAAAGCTGGCAGAACTATTCAAGTCGTGCACGCACCGAACTCGCAACGCTGTGACAACAGTGAGACCAGTACTTCGGATAAAGAATCGGCACTTAGTGCTTATGGCTTATCGGACGTTCTGGCGGGGACTGATCAATCCAATCCATTTGTGTTGCCGGGAGACGTAGTAAGTGTGCTGGAAGCAGATCAAATCTTCGTTGTTGGCAATGTAATCAGACCGTCAAGTATTCCTCTCAAGGAACCTCTCACTGTCTCACGTGCCATCGCTATGTCAGGTGGAGTACTACCTTATACAAAGATGGACCAGGTCAGAATAATCAGACAGCCTGCGGGCGATCTGCCGAAGCAAGAGCTGATAGTCGACCTAAAAGCGATCGTCAAGAAAAACGCCACCGATGTTGTTTTGCAGGCGAACGATATCATCGATGTACCTGTGTCCGGGAGTAAAAAATTCATTGGCAGTCTTGTTGGCTCGGTTGTTCCCGCAGTTACTCAGATGCCGGTGAGAGTGATTCCGTAAGAATTAGCGAGTCGACTCACTAAAGCTCAAGCCTCGCTTCCGCCTAATCGGGCCAAAACGCTCACAAGTCCAAGGACGGTTTAAACATGAAAGACGTTATCCGACGCGGATCCAAGAACCGCAGCCACGATGAGAGTCCTATGGTCCAGTCGCTGGTTCCGTATCACTTTACTCCTTTTATAAGCGACGAATTTGACGATCTTACTCATGAGTATCTGCGCAGCTACTGGCAAGCAATACGACGAAACATTTGGTTAATAGCCGGCATCACGTTGTTCGCTACCCTGGCTGTGGCGGTCTACGAGATCCGACTGCCAGATCAATATGAAGCTCAAGCACGCGTCGAAATTGGTCGAGAGAGTCCTGCTCCTGGTCTCAAGGACGCAGCGAGTAACGGAGCAGGATCTACGGAAGACTCAGTTTACTTCAATACGCAGCTACAAATTCTGACTAGTTCAGCGTTGCTCAGAAGAGTCGTAAAGACGCTGGATCTCGAACATGAGGAAACATTTCTTCATCCGAGCCAGGCAGTACAACACTCGCCCTGGCAAAGACTGGTACACGGTGGTGCAATTGTGGGCCCAGGCGGTGACAAGGATGATGTGTTGCTTACTAAGCCTGGTCCGACTGCCTCGATACGAGACGATTTGAACGATGCAAAAAAGTTGGAGCCTTATGTCAACGCGCTTTCAAACGGACTCAAGGCAGAGCCTATAAAAGAGACCCGCACAGAGATTAAGGAAACGAGGTTGATTGATATTAGCTTCAGTCATAGCGTTCCGCAGATTGCTGCCAAGGTGGTAAATGCTGTGGCCGACTCGGCGGCCACCATGAATATCGAGCGGAAGTCTGAGACTAGTGCTATCGCTTCGGAATTTTTGCAAAAGCGGATTGCGGAATTGCAAAGTCTGGTTCGTCGTGAGGAGGAGGAGCTGCTAGCCTATGCAGCACAGAATCAAATCGTGTCGCTCGACGCCAGTAAGAACACTGTAGTTGAGCGGCTGGCTGGTCTGAATCGCGAGTTGCTCGACGCCGAGAATGAGCGTCGCAAGGCGGAGGCAGCGTATCAAGCAGCAGTGGCCCCAAACGGCGCGGAGACAATGGCCCTAGAGAACACAATTCAGAACACTCCTGAACAATCCAAACTTGCGGAATTACGCCAACGGCGAGTCCAGCTGCTCGTTGAAAATACCGAGGAATGGCCGGAAGTTAAGGAGATAGACAAGCAGATAGTAGAGGTTGAAAGACAGATAAAAGACGGACGAGCAACTGCTGCGGCAAATATACGTAAGAGTCTTGAAGCACGCTACCGGCAAGCCCTCGCTCGAGAACAATCGCTACGAGATGCGTTCAACGAACAACAGGGCGCAACCATCGCTCAGAACCAGGCTGGTATCAACTACAATATCAAGCAACAGGAGATCGAGACGAATAAGGGCATCCTGCAGTCGTTGCTGCAACATTCAAAGGAAAATGATATTGCTCACGCAGGACTGTCGAATAGTGTTCATGTGATTGATTACGCAACTGTTCCGGCCCAGCCAGTTGGACCAAAAAGGCTAAGAAACGTGGGACTGGCTTTTATCATGTCATTGGGTTTGGCAATGGGTTGGGTCCTGGTCCGAGAGAGCTTCGATGATACAATCCGTTCAATCAACGATGTTGAGAAGAAATTGCACGTGCCGGCGCTCTCCGTCGTGCCCCCGGCTCGAGCGGCGCTAAATTCCATATTTTCAACCGTTCGACCATTACCATTGGCCGGTGACGCACTTGAAAATCACCCAGAGTTACTTCTGGGAGATGCTGATCCGGTACTGGCCGAGGTTTACCGGCAGTTGAGAGCCAGCTTGCTTTTGTCCCGAGATGGCTTTGATTTGAAGTCGATGCTGGTCACTTCCAGCTTGCCCAGCGAGGGAAAGACGACTACAGCAATCAATACCGCAATCAGTTTCGCTGAATCTGGCGCCAACGTTTTGTTGATTGATGGTGATTTGCGTCGACCTAGTTTGCATAGGATCCTGGATGTTACTAACGATCATGGTCTCAGCAGCGCCTTACGCAACGGACTGGAAGGGTCGGAGCTGCTGGCTCTAGTCAAGAACACAGAAGTCCGCGGTCTTTCATTGTTGCCATCAGGACCGCAAATGAACGACTCAGCGATACTGTTAGACCACGAAAAGCTGCGACCCATTATCGCCACCCTGGAGTCTAACTTTACCCATATCGTGATCGATTCACCACCAATCGTTCCGTTCGCCGACAGTGTGATTCTGGGCGCAGAAGTTGATGGAGTTCTTATGGTTGTGCAAGGCGGTAAGAGCCCACAGGAGATTGTGTTGCGGTCGATGAAGTTGCTGGATGATGTCGATGCAGTGATTCTTGGAGTTGTACTTAACAACACCAAACTGCAACCGATTGATACGTATTATCAGAGCTACTGCCGGCAGTATTATCATGGCTCTGATGCGAAAGCAGCGGCTCTACCGAGAGAATCATCCCAATCGTCTAACTCTGACTCTTAAGACCGCCAAATGTTTAATACCGCCGCTCGATCCGGTGGGGAAGCCATACGGGCTGACTTGCGGGCTCATCAACTGGGATTAACCCATGAACGGGTAATCTTCAGCAGTCTACTGCTTGTCATCGGCTTAGCTGCCGTGCCGTTTGGTTCAGTCGAGCCATGGTGGGAGGGGATCTTTGAAAGTGCGATCTTCTTGCTGGGTGCATGCTTCCTAATCACCAGCATGATCGACAGGCAATACCAGATAGAAAATGTTTCAGCGCCATTGATCGCCCTCATTGTCTTTGCCGTGTTGCAGACGGTTCCTTTCTGGAGTGGCAACCCGAGTCCGGAGTTGTTGGCCGGACAATCTCAGACAATAAGTGTTGATCCATTCGAAACCAGGCGCTTCGCTATCAAGTTACTTGCTCTCAGTCTAACGCTGATCATGTTGCTTCGCTATGTGTCAACTAGAAGGCGATTGTTGTTGTTGGCCGATGTCGTAATCATTGTAGGAGCAGCGAGTGCCGCATTTGCGATTTGGCGCAAGGTGTCGCCCACTACATGGTTAGCGTTACTGGGAAATAACAAGTTGCAGGGTGAGAGCTTCGGCCAGTTCATGAATCGCAATCACTTTGCAGTGTTGATGGAAATGGCCTTTGGAGTCGCGCTTGGTTTGGCTTCCTATAGCGGACTTCGATTAAGACGCTATCTCTACAGCGCAGTTGCTTTGGGACTTTGCATAGCACTGATCATGGCGAATTCGCGCGGGGGCATCATCAGCATGCTGGGCCAAGTCGGCTTTCTTGCCTGGATAGGTTTTAGCCGAGTCTCTGTCCAGTCGGTAGACGATGATGCGCGCGATCAGCGCAGCCGCCGGCGGTCGTTTTGGGGAAGAACTCGACTGCTCGCGCTGCGCTGCTTTTTGATTGTGGTTCTGCTCGGCGCCGCATTGTCCAGCGTATTTTTGCTGGGTGGTGAATCGGTGCGCCATCGTCTGGAGTCAGTTCCAAGTGAATTCCGGGCTCAGAGAGTCGAAGTTGAGAATCAGTCACCACGCCGCCTGGAGATTTGGACCTCAACGTTGAGACTGATCGAGGCTCATCCGCTGGTTGGGTCAGGCTTTGGGGCTTACCAAACGGCAATCATGAAATACTTTGAAGCCGGCAGCGATTGGCGTCCGCAGCAAGCTCATAACGACTACCTGGAGTTTGCATCTGGCGGAGGTATTGTGGGGGCTGTACTAGGAATTTGGTTGGTTTTGTACTTAATCAGAAATGTTAATGCGTGCCTTCTCAACGCTGATGCGTTTCGCCGCGCTGTATGTTTTGGTGCGCTGATTGGTCTAGTGGGTGTTGCAGTCCACAGCCTGGTGGATTTCGGACTTCACGTTATGGCAAATGCCCTCATCTGCTGCGGACTCGTTGCACTTGCGATTGCAAAACCGCAAATCACCTGGCAGTAACTGACTTCCATCTCGCCAATGTTCAGGCTTCTGTAATGTTGAGCAAGAACTGGCTAAAGAACATTGCTTTGAATCACGGGTCCAACCTTGCCGGCATCACTTGCGTGTTGATCTTGTTTTGGTGTGCGAGCGAATCTTTGAGTTTCGGTCTTTCGCGCTTATATGCCGCGAGAGCCTTCGCAAACAGAGATCTCTCAATGGCGAATCGAGCAGTGCTCTTAGACGGTTCGGATCCTGAAGTGTATAGGGTGCGCGCAGCTGTGCTGTCGCAGGAGAGAAACTTCAGGGAAGCCATAAATGACTTAGAGCATGCGATTGCTCTAAGTCCAAACGATGCGGACTTGTGGATCGAGCTGGGGGATTATCGTGCTGAGAATTATGACACAACCCCGGCACTGAATGCTTATAGACATGCTACTCGACTAGCCCCAGGATACGGCCGCGCACGTCAGTTGCTTGGCACTTGCTTGCTGGAGGCGGGGCAAGCCGAAGAAGCATTCGCTGAGTTACGTCACGCCAGTACGATCACGCCCGCACGTTTCTCGAAAAACATCGAGTTGGCCTGGCAAACTTATGAGGGCGATCCTCAAGCTATGTACCGGGCTCTCCAACCACAGTCAGTCCAAGAGCGAATTGCGCTCGGATTATTCTTTGCTAACCATTCAGTTCGAGATCAAGCCATCCTTCTAATGAAGGACGCAGGAAACCTCCCGGCGGAAGAGAGGCTGTCGTTGCTTCAAGAGCTGCTGGATACCGATAAGTTCGATGAGGCTTATGCAGTCTGGTCCGCAGGGCGAGACGAAAGTTCGAATGAGGAAGGATTTAGACCGGCCTCGATTACGGACGGAAGCTTTGAAGGAGAGCTCTCGCTCGATCGCGGATTCGGTTGGACATTCAACCACGACACTCGAGCAGTGAACATCTGGCTGGACCAAGGCGCTCCTTATTCTGGTAAACAGAGCCTGAGGCTGGATTGGCATGGGGACCCTGATCATTCATCACGAATTCTTCAGCAACGGGTGTTGGTGCTGCCAGAAACTCGCTATCGCCTCACCTTCGCTGGACGCACCCAATCACTCACTACAATTTGTCCGCCGTATATCACCGTAACCTCTGGCAAGGGAGAGAATGAGATCCTTCTGGGCCAATCGACACCTCTCACCGAGGGAAGCAGTGGATGGCGCAAGTACACATTAGATTTTGCGACGCCGGACTCCTCACGAGCCATACAGATCAGTGTCAAACGGGTTGCCGGATCAGAAGGTGCATGCCCGATTTTCGGTAGCGTCTGGTTCGACGATTTCTCACTAGCCAGAATTTAACTCGAAGACAGGGTTTGTGTCTCACTTGAGATATTCGGCCCGACGCTACTTCAGTTTGACGGCAAAAATGACAAAAGAATTCGATAACCGACGCGGCGCTACTTTCCTGAAGACCGTCACTGGTGGTTGTCTAATCATCGGCGAGGTCGCGCAAGCCCACGATGGCAGCCTTGGTATGGCCCACGCATTCATCGATGCAATTGCCAGGACCGGTGCGGGCGCGGTCAAGTTCCAGACGCATATCGCATCCGCAGAAAGTACGCCCGGGGAACCTTGGCGGATCAGATTCAGCCAGCAAGATGAAACGCGATATGAATATTGGAAGCGGATGGAATTTACCGAAACTCAGTGGAGAGGTCTCAAGAAACATTGCGATGACCTCGGACTACTCTTTCTGAGTTCACCATTCTCCGTCGAGGCCGTGGAACTGCTTCATCGGGTCGGAGTTGCTGCATGGAAGGTAGCGTCAGGCGAAGTTGGATCGTCACAGATGCTCGGGCGGATGGCAGAGACGGAACTACCCATAATGCTTTCAACCGGGATGAGCACTTTAAGCGAGATCGACAAGGCAGTTGGGTTGCTCCAGCGCCACAAACTCCCTCTGGCCGTAATGCAATGCACTTCGAGTTATCCCTGCCCACCAGAGAAGGTGGGTCTAAACATGATCTCCTTTTTCCGCGATCGTTATCATTGCGCAGTCGGACTCTCCGATCACTCAGCCACTATCTTTTCGGGTCTTGCCGCTGCCGTACTTGGCGCAGACGTACTGGAAGTACACGTAACATTAAGTCGAGAGATGTTTGGCCCAGACGTAGGTTCGTCCATCACGACTGCCGAACTTCGACAACTGGTCGAGGGCGTTAAATTCATTGAGAATGCATTGGCCCATCCGGTGGACAAAGATAGTGTGGCTGAAGAGGCCCTGCCACTGCGTCAGCTCTTCACGAAGAGCGTAGTAGCGGGTGCCGATCTACCGTCGGGAACGGTACTGCAGGAACAGCACCTCAGACTGAAGAAGCCCGGAACTGGCATTCCCGCCTCAAGGATTTCTCAACTTATCGGCAGTAGATTGCTGCGGCAAGTAAGAGCCGACGAGTTGATCCAGGAGAAGGATCTGGAAGGTTTCAACTAATGCAGCGCAAGGTATGCGTAGTGATAACGGCAAGGCCGAGTTACAGCCGTATCAAAACTGCGCTCAGGGCAATTCAACAACATCCGAATCTGGAACTGCAGCTGGTTGTCGGAGCATCAGCGCTTCTGGATAGGTATGGAACGGCCGTTCAGTACATTGAGCAGGATAACTTTCAGATCACCGCCCGAGTTTATATGGTGCTTGAAGGAGAAAATCCTGCGTCGATGGCGAAGACAACGGGGATCGGACTGCTCGAGCTGGC
>DATIBX010000854.1:0-4199 GCA_035457105.1 Pyrinomonadaceae bacterium | reverse complement strand
ATACTTCAGGCTGACAATGAAGGTTTCAGCAACGAGGAGGGCTATCACATACTCTGGCAGTTCAACGATTCAGTTAACGGCACCTGGTGGATGGCTGTCATGAAGGGGGACCAATGGAAGCCTTTTCAGATGGACCTCGGCGATCACAAGCAGCGCGAGTCCTTCTTCAAAGGTCAAATTCCCAAGGGTGCGAAACTCCCGTAACGATGCGCATAACCAAACCACTTCTGAACATCACTCAAGCGATGCGTTGGACGGCTTCACGAGAGGATGCGCCATGTGGATCATGATCGCCGGCCCCTACAGGACCGGAGCGAACTCGGAAGCGGACCGAGAGCAGAATCTGGCTAACCTCAACCGGGCCGCGTACGAATTATTTCGAAAGGGCCACGTTCCCGTGGTTGGCGTCAACTGCGCGCTCCCCCTGATAGCAGCCGCTGGATCCGACGCGTACGAGTCGATCATGATGCCGCTCTCTCTGGCGATGGCCGATCGCTGTGATGCCGTCCTGCGGCTTGGTGGCTTCTGCCCCGGTGCCGATGAAGAGGTCGAGAGGATACGCAGCCGCGGCGGCGTCGCATACTACTCGCTCGCGGAGGTTCCCGATGCCAATTGAGCCGTCCAACCCGATTCGTTATCTGTTTAGATCAATTCATATTCGAGCTGCGCCTTACCAGCGTTCTCTTGCCCCACATACGCTTTACGTCTTTTATTCCCTCCGAAATTTGACAACAAATCAGGCTGTAAGATCTCTGAAGTAAGTAGCTTTAACCTAGTTCTCAGGATTCTCAGGAATATCTATAGATATTCTTGATTCTCAAGATGTTAAAACAAACAACTTACGCTGGACCAAAACCGTCTTTCAAACTCTATCTTGCTCGCTTGATTTCGATTCTTGATTTTGTTTTCGCGCTTCCCGGATGTAACGAAGACCGAATTCCAAGTTCCTGAACTGCCCGGTCGTCAACGCGTGACGAAGTCACCCGGGGACCAGAATCGCGAGGCGACCTCCTATTCCTTGCATTCGTGTGTCTTTGTGGGCCAAAATCGATCGGCGCAAGCCTCTTTAGCTCCTCCACTCTATCCTCCGGAAGTGATCAATCAATGGCAACAACTTTGCAGAAATTCGGTGAGACGATTAGGACTTTTCGTAATAAGAAAGGGCTTACTCAAGCTCAGTTAGCAGAAGATATAAATCCGAAAACAAACCGGAGTGTAATCGCTCACCTCGAACAGGGCCGACGAATCCCCGATTCGGATCTACTCAAGCGAATCTGCACTCATCTCGGTATTCCAAACGAATACTGGGAGATTTTTTTAGCAGGCACTGACCGAGGAGCAGCAGAGTTTGAAAGTGTTCTTAGTGAACTTGTAGGAGTTCCGCTTTCCCTCGAATCGCTAGACCACATAACGCGTACGACAGCTAAGTCGGAAATTGTGGCTCTGATTGATGAAGATCTAACCACAGAGCAGACGTACGACAAGTTTCGATCCCTCTTGGTGTATTACGGAGTTCGTCCTATAAGCCGCGAACTATTTTCGAAGTATTTCAGTGCCGATTCATTCAGGACAATGGACTCTTTTCGCGATGCTGTGAAAAAGTACCATCAAGATGTGGTTCGATTGTTTAGCACGTTCGAGGAAGCTTATGAGACTTTAGCCGCCGCTTCCGATCCCTCAGTCCACTTAGCTATTTTACAGCGCCGAGACGACGAGCACTATCGTCAACGTGCGGAATGGAATCAGATTAAAGATATACCAGAAGCAAACCTGCCCGATCTCGGATATATAGCTGCTGCGCGCGTTGAACAAGAGAAGGCCGAAAGAGAAGCGATAAGCCATTTCCTCCGAGATTTGGCCAGGGACATTCGGCAAACGGGCAAAGAAGCGTTGGAAACAGTTAGCGAAAAGAAACGACGGAAGATGGATTCACTCCTTCGCAAGTTTGACCCCACGTCGGGTCACAGTCTGTTCTCTCAGCTCTTTCTGCCAGACCCAGATCAACTTGAACGGAAGGCTGATCAGATTGGCCCCAAGGAGGAGACGGATATTGCTCGGATGGCGCAGACACAAGAATTGGCCCAACAAAATCTCGCGAATTATCTTTCAGCAGATCACCTTGATGTATACGTCGCAACATCGATGCGAAGTGACGCAGATTTTGTATCGGTGAATCGATTTGTCACTAATCTGTTTAACCACGACTCAGTACGGCCCCTCCGACTCAGATACTTTAATCCTACTCAGTCGTGGATAGAGGATAAATTCGCCAAGGGGCTGGTTGAAGCTTTAATGCTCCGGCGGGCGTTTTTGACGATCTATATGGCACAAAAGGAAGATACTTTTGGTAAGGACTCTGAGGCTTCGGTCGCATTGGGACAGGGAAAGCCAGTGATCGTTTATGTTCCAAAATTGTCAGTTCCCGATCTAAATATAGATACTGAGGATTCTTATCGCCTTGAACGGCAACAACTCGAATTCTTGGTTTCTAAGGAAGGCAGCGCGGATGATCGAGACTTCGATGAAACCGTTGATCAAGAGGCACTCGTCGGCCGCCTCTTAACTATACGTCTGTCAACTGCTCCGGATGATGTCTTAAGACGCGCAGTTGTCGACCATTGGGCTGACTTTGATCTGTATGGCGAAGATAGACGAATTGAAGATGTCGACGCACGTGCTAGCTATCGTGCTTGGCTGGACAAAGTAATCAAACAAGGAAGCAACGTGGCACCGCCATCTGATATTCGCGATGGGTTAGTAAGTATTTTGGTGGCTACGGCACTGCGATTTGAACGGAGGGCGCAAATCTTCAGAGAAGTTCATCCTTTAGCCCTTCAAGTAATTCTTAGCTCCGGAGTTCTCAACGGGATCTTGGTAGCACGGTCCGTCAGTTCTTGCGCCCACCTAATTCACTCCGTCGTTCGGAACGAATTAGAGTTGGAGCTTCAGGTTGACGATATGAATTATCGCTTAGTCGAGGTTACAACGAAGTCGACAATTAGAGTGATTTCCAAACACAGACTTCTCCGCAATGCGTTTGCGGCCTTTTATGCTTCGCCCCGATCAACGCTCTAACTCCGTTGAAGTGGAATGCCCGAGTCAAGCGTTAGAAGATGGTTAATATCGTGCGATGAATCGGGAATCCATGGCCCGCCACATTACGGATTTGGAAGCCTTTGGATGAGAGGGAGCGGCATGGCGATTTCTCGGGAGACTTCAGCTCACTGGCAAACAAATACGGCTTAACCCAGGAATGCAAATGGTCGCGCGCATCGGCCATGCGCTTTCCCCCGTTTTATTCGGGAGTTAATATACTATTTCTTTCAACGCAGATGGTTAGTCTTTCATTGCCTAATCGTAAGGAAACAGGTTGTCACAAACGCCGCTTATCACGAGAGCTGAGACGAAGCTCGGCGGAAGCATTACAAAATGCTGTTATGTGACAAAATGAAGCTAGCACTCAGCAGGTTCCGACAGACCTCTCCTTCTGGCGGGTCGCCTTACTCAACTTATTACGACCCGAGGGCGTTATACTATTGCGGCGTGTTCGGTGACGGTGATAAGGTTTGACCGTTATGTAATTTTTGTTTGATTTGTGAGGCCTCACTATTATGAGCAGTTTAGGAAAGCTTTACCAGGACCAACTCTACGGAACAAAAGTTCTTAGTCCTCTTGCAGTAGCAGTCATAGACTCTCCGGAATTCCAAAGATTAAGTGGGCTAAAACAACTCGGGTTTGCCGATGTAATGTATCGCGCAGCGCGTCACAGTCGGTTCGAGCACTCGGTTGGCACCTATTTCATCTCACGAACGATCATGCGTCGGATTGTCCAGAACCATGAAAGGTTGAATATGGTTCATCCGGGCGAATACTTGTCAGCTTCCTTCCGTTATGTGCCAGCAAATTCCAACTTAAGCAAGAACGTAAAAACATTTCAGTCACTATGGCGAGGAATGTCAGAAGTGGTAAGTACTGCAGCGCTCCTACATGACGTTGGCCACGTACCCTTTGGTCACACTCTCGAAGACGAGTTTGCTGGTCTTTACGAGCGTCACGATTCGTTAGCTGGCCCTAGATTCTATGAAATGTTATTCAATGCCGAGAGCGATCTCGCTGCGGTTTTTTCGGACGCTAATCCACGTTGGTTACCAGAAATCCCGAATAACACTTTCCGACGCTTAGTTTATGTAATCCTCAGT
>DATIBX010000853.1:0-37366 GCA_035457105.1 Pyrinomonadaceae bacterium | reverse complement strand
TCGCAGTCAGTACTATAGCGTTTGTTGGTCTAGGTCTGATTGCAGCAGTTTTCCCCGTGATGAGTGCCGAACGCGGAGCTGAAGCGACTCATATCTTTCAGGGTTCGCTTCTGCTCGTATCAGGTGTTTATTATCCAATTGAGGTGCTGCCGAAGTGGTTGCAACCATTGTCTGCCATTTCACCGGCGACCTATACGCTCTCGGCCTGCCGCAAACTTTTTGGCGTTGGTAGTAGTGGTTCAACGCCTGGACATCTGGCGGGAGCGCCATTATCAGATGTTTCGCACGAGTTGCTGATCCTCGCGATTATGGGCGCTGTTTTGTTGCCCTTCGGATTGTGGGTGTTCATAAAAATTGAGGAATGGGCCAAGCGAACCGGAAAGCTGAAGAGAACAGGATGACGACAAGAAAAGCCAGAGAAACAACTGAGGAGTTAAAGAAGAGAGCGCGCGATATTATTCGCAAGCTCAAGCGCGCTTATCCGGGGGCAAAGTGTTCGCTGAACCACAACACTCCATTCGAGCTATTGATTGCTACGATCTTGTCCGCGCAATGTACGGATGAGCGCGTGAATCTCGTGACCGCGGACCTGTTTCGCAAGTACCGGCAGCCGGAGGATTACCTGAAGGTATCACCTCGAGAACTCGAAAAAGACATTCAGTCGACTGGCTTTTTCCGAAATAAAACTAAGTCAATTCAGGGGACGGCAAAGGTTCTCACCGAGCAGTATGCAGGCGAGGTGCCGCACACGATGGACCAACTACTCGAACTTCCTGGAGTGGCGCGAAAAACGGCAAATGTCGTACTCGGAAACGCGTTCCATATTGCATCAGGAGTTGTGGTGGACACGCATGTAACGCGGCTCTCTCATCGATTGGATCTAACGCAGGAGAAGACCGCCGAAAAAATTGAGCAAGCACTTATTCTGATCGTGCCAAAAAGAGATTGGGTGATCTTTTCACACCTGTTGATTTATCACGGGCGGAACACGTGCAAAGCTAGAAACCCGAATTGCGCGGAGTGCGTAATTGAAAAGTTGTGTCCGTCCTCGTATTTGAAAACCGGTGTGATGCCCGGTTCTTGAATGAGTTAGACGACCACCGAATTTGCTGGACTTCGTGGATCATAACGCACGACGATATTTCTTCCGGGTGCGTATTCATGAGAACGTAGCTGTTGTAGTTCGCTTAGTAGCTGGGAGGATTCGTACTGCACTCCGGCAAGTGTGTAAGTGTAGGTAACTTGTAGTATGCGACCGTCGTTGTCCGAAACCGCATCTATAATTCGACCATCCGCCATTCGCCCGGTTTTGGATACTCTAGCGATGCGGGCTGGTTCGTCTTCTTTTTTCTTGCGAAACCGATCTAGGAACGACATTCTGTCGCTTATGGTTGGAGTGCTCCCGCCGAAACTGAGCGGCCCACCCCACCTTTAGCGACGTTTGTAACTCTGGAGATCACGCCGTCGCGACTAACGAGGTCGTCTTCAGTGCCGAGTATTTTATCTTCGCCGGGTAACAACAATTCGTAACTACTGTAGGTTAAACCGCCAGGTGTAGCGTCGTCGGTAGACGTTAGAGAAGCTTTCTGAATTATTGCTCCCCGTAGCCCTCGAGATCTTGGACCGCCGACTGAAGCGACCTCCGCTCGTGGTTGATAACCATCGGAGTCGACTTCTGGAAGCGCCGCAGCAATTGAACCGTCAGGATCTGGCAAAGTAGCGAGTTGAGCTTTCCAATCGGTCGGATCGGGTAGAGTCTTGTATTTGAGCTTGTATTGAAAGAAAGCGCGATCAATTGCGAAAGCGATCGCATTGTTCTTTGCTGTGATAGCCATTTGTCGTTGACGCAAACGGGCAGGAACTGTGATTCCGAGTAGGAAGGCGATCAAAAGCGCGACCGTGGCCGAAGCGAGTAGACCTCTCCGAGCATGGGCCAAGCCGCAGAAGCGCTCGGGCTGATGTTGAATCGATTTATAAATTTTTCTGCCAAACCAGAGGATAGAAAACAGGAAGGGGATTGAGATCCACTTCAACCGCCAAGCGGCTGTCTCGCCTGCTGCGACCCACGTCCAAAATCCGAAGGAACCAGAGTACTTCTGGATCATCGCCATCATTGTTTGAGTCAGAAAGACGATGACTGTCGCCGAACCCGCGACGACCAGAGCAAGCGAGCGGCCATAGGAGGGTAATTCTCTCGCTGGCCTGGGAAGTGGTTCACCAACAGCGCGTGCCCCGCACTGTTCGCAGCCGTCAATTAATTTTCCTTCAAACTTAAAACCGCAACACGGGCAAATCGTCAATTGTGTGTACCTCAACGGGAAGACCTTAAAACCGCGCCAGCGCCTTAGATGCTTAAACTTGACCCCGGTTTGTTAGTAATCTTTGCTCGCCTCGCCGTTCCCCCTGGCTATTAGCCTGAGAATAGGAACTTTCTGCTATTGCATTCTCTTTTTGGGCCTGAATATTGAGCTCTCGCCACGTGTGATACATCCGGTGCGCAAAAGTCCAATAGGAACCGATGGCAAGCACCCAAAGTACGGCTGGCATTCGGTTCGCAAAAAAATTGGAAGAACCGGGATGAGTGCTAAGTGCCCCAATTATGAACAAAACCACCCGTTCTGGGCGACGGAGAAAGCCAACATCGCATTTTGGGATCAGGCTCTCCGCTCGGGCGCTCGCGTAGCTTACCATAACCGAACCCATTAGGCCTGCGCCGGCAAGAAAAACGTTAAGAGTCGAATGAAATTCGGTGTCCCGGGCGTAGAACACCATCAAGCCGACAAATACGACCATGTCGGACAAGCGGTCCAATGACGAGTCCAGGAAGCCCCCGAACCGCGTCACCCGGCCTGACAGTCGAGCTACTTGACCATCAAGCATGTCAAATAGGTTAGCGACAATCAGCGCAATGCCGGCGGCAAAAAAAAGACCGTAACCAAACAACAGGCCACAGCCGACATTGAGAGCTACCCCCACGACCGTCAGTATGTTTGGATTAATGTGACCCAGCGCCAGCCAACGCACCATGGCATCTATAATTCGTTGTGCTGCGCGGCCAATACTAGCCCCAAACATCTGTTAGGTTGGTCTCCTTGAGCCCATTATGCCCAAAACTCGCATCAGTTTACAGCCGAGAGGTAAGCGGCGAATGATAGGAGGCGAAAAGGGGGATGTCAACGAATAATCAACTTACGCTTTCAGACCGTCAGTTTTCGAATCTTTAGGCTAGCTATCCTTGCGCTTCCAATTCGTCGTGAAGGGTCTTCATCTGCCTGATTTCGAAATTACGCGCACCCGCGGGCGTTCGTACTACAACCTCGTCTCCCTCTTGTTTGCCCATCAAGCTTCTACCTACGGGTGAAGTCGTCGAAATCAATCCCTGAGCTGGATCGCTTTCCTCGGGAGTCACCAACCGATAGGTCACTTCCTCGTCCTTTTCGGCGTCGTAAAGCACGAGCGTCGAACCATACGACGCTTTATCCCGAGGCACTTTGTTTGGATCAATTGATGCTATTTCACTGATCCGTTGGCGAAGTTCGACGATGCGCGCCTTTACGACATTCTGTCTGTCCAGAGCTGCTCGGTACTCAGAGTTTTCACGTAGGTCGCCGAACTCTAACGCACGTTTTATCTCCTTAGGTAGGTGAACCCGCAACTCCGACTCGAGTTCGTCCAGTTCGCCCTGGAGCTTGTCCTTGATACCTTGTTGTGACAACGACCTTTCTCTCTTTCTTTCAATTATTACTGATGATAAGTTGCTTCGTCCGGAGATCCAAAAGAAATTCCTGTGTCCCGAGCAGTTCGAACGAGTTGTCCGTTTGGCGGGACGTTTTTAATGTTTTTTATAGCTTCTGTTATCGGAACGGTAACTATATCGCCCGCCTGTAGGGCCACCATTACGCCTTTCTCACCCTGGGACAAAGCTCTCACGGCACAAGAACCAAAGTTGGTGGCCAGCATTCGGTCAAAAGCGTTGGGCCGGCCTCCTCTTTGCAGGTGCCCCAGGATCACACAACGCGTCTCACGTCCTGTTAGTGCTTCCAGGTCTCGCTGGAGATGAACGCCAATGCCTCCGAGTCGTGGTGCATGATGGGCGTCGCCGTGATCCTGGTAAATCAATTCATGACCAATCTCAACGGCTCCTTCTGCGACTACAATGATACTAAAGTTGGAGCCAGCGTTCTCGCGGGCGCGAATTTTTTCGGCTACGGCTTCCCGCGAGAAAGGAATCTCGGGGATTAGGATTACATCGGCGCCACCAGCAATGCCGGAATGTAACGCAATCCAACCCGCATGGCGGCCCATGACTTCAAGAATCATCACTCGATCATGAGACTCAGCAGTGGTATGGAGCCGGTCGAGTGCTTCTGTTGCGATGTCGAGTGCCGTGACAAATCCAAACGTCAGTTCAGTACACGCGAGATCATTGTCAATCGTTTTTGGAACTCCACAAACCGGAATTCCTCTTTCGTCGAATGCTAAAGCAATTCCCAGAGTGCCTTCACCTCCGAGTACGACTAACGCATCGATGCCGAGGACGTTCATATTCGAGATCGCTTCTTGATAGACGCCCTCGACGCTCATTGGTACGCCGTCTTTAGTTCTCTCGACAAAGTTTCCCCGGTTGCGAGTACCAAGGATGGTCCCTCCTCTGGGTAGCAGCCCTCGCACGTCACCGGGCGTTAATAGCCGCGTTTGCGTCGCCCCGAGGAGACCTTCAAAACCATCCTCGATGCCGATAACGCGCATCCCATGTTCGCAAGTTGCGGTCTTAACGACGGCCCTGATAACTGCGTTTAGACCGGGCGCGTCGCCGCCACCAGTAAGTATTCCGATCGTCCCTATCATTCGACTGCTCTGCCTCACACTTCGCCGTGTTGGTCTAAAAATCAATTCATCGGCCCAAAGGGGTTTGAGACAGTCTATAACTTGATGGCTTCAACCGTGAAATTGAAAAACGATGTATCCCGCTAATCAGCCCAACTTTGGGTTGACCCTCCGTGATCGGTCGCGTAGCATAGCGACTACTTCAAACATTTCACATTGAAGGCATTAGCGACTTGGAAATAGACGACGACGCAAAAGAGATAGTCCGAGAAATCGGTACGGCAATCAACGAATCAGTAGAGAATTCAAACAAGGTTGCTGAGGCGATCGAGCGGCTCCGTGAAGCTGGTTATGAGATGGAACTGACGTTGCGGCTCGAGATTGGTCTTCGACCGCATGCGGGTGATGACGAAGAAGAAACCAAAACAACGCTGGATCTGACGGACGAAGACATCCAGGTTTTGCAGCGCATGAAAATCCGGATCGACCCCGAACTCTAGAAAATGCGCTCGTAAAGTAAAAACCCTGCGACCCATTTCGAGTCGCAGGGTTTTTGTTATTTTGAATAATCGACCGGGCTCAGGCTTCTCACTCAGGCTTCTCGTCACTACCGGTTAAGGTTTGCTGCCGTAACGCTGCCGCACCGAGAAGTCCTCCCATGCCCATCGACTCGACCGCACTGCTCGGCACCAGCATCAGTGCTCCCTTTTCCTTGAGACCCTCATACAACATATTCATGGCCCTTAAATGTAAGGCCGTAGGGTTGTCCCGGTAAGAGCGGGCGGCTATCTCGAACGAGTTAGCGATTTCAACTTCTGCCTGGCCCAGGATTATCCGAGCCTGTTTTTCTCTGGCAGCCTGAGCCTCGCGAGACATTGCGTCCTGAAGAGCCGCGGGAATGATGACGTCGCGCATCTCTACAGACTGAACGGTGACTCCCCACGGGTTTGAACGTTCATCGATCAGTTGCTGTAACTCTTCTTCAATTCGTTCGCGGCCGCGCAGAAGATCTGTAAGCGATGTGCGGCCAATAATGTCGCGCAAAGCGGTTTGGGCCGCCCAGCTTACTGCTTGAGGATAATTTTGCACTTCCAAAGCTGCTTTCTCTGGATCATAGACCATCCAGAACAGCACAGCATCGACATTCACGGGCACGGTGTCTGACGTTAGAGTTTCTTCGGCAGCAAAGCTTGTTGTGATCACACGTTGGTCGATCCAGGCAGAAACCGTATCGACAAATGGAATCACAAAGAACAGGCCTGGACCACGAAGTCCCACGTAACGACCTAAGCGTAGAATCACAGCTCGCTCCCATTGGCGGGCAATCTTTGGGGCTTGTGCAAATAGCAGTCCGAGTAAGACACCAGTGATTGCACCGACGGGACTGGTATTGGCTATTGTCAATAGAACACCCAGAATTGCTGGAACCAAAAACGCTACTGCAGAGACGACATTGACTCGCGGGGCGTTAGTTGATGGCAGGTTGTTTCTGGTTTGAATCAGGCTGTTCACACTAGACATTTTTCTTCGTCTCCTTCTTGCGTCTCGTTTGCAATTGATCGAGCAAGTCATCGGCAGTAAATCCCATTGCGGAAGCTTCTTCGAGAAAGCGGTCGACTAGCTGGCGCAACTGTTCTTCATGGTCCTGTCGGTGGCTTGCTTCAAACTGACGGGCGCAGACAAAAGTTCCTACTCCTCTTCGCGTTTCGAGAATTCCTGACCGTTCGAGCTCGGCGTAAACCTTGGCCACTGTGTTTGCGTTAACGCGCAGTTCAACCGCCAGTTGTCTGACAGTTGGCAGTTGCTCTCCCTGTCGGAGCCGTCCGGTGGTGATGGCAAACTGAATCGCACGAGTCAGTTGCGCGTATAGCGGCATGGGATGCGAAGGGCTTAATGAGAAGATTTCGCTCATTGTTAGATTGTACTACGACAATAGTACAACTAGAGTTTCAAAAAATATAGGTCCTGTTGTCCTATAGGTCCTAATTCCCTCAGACCGATAGGACAAATAAGACTCATAGGACCAATTTGGTTAAAATTTAGCCCCTATGTTATCTTGTCTGGCTTTTAAACCTGCCAGTTTTGTTCGCCTTTACAGGTAGAAAGAGGAGTTCATCGACAGTATGTCTACGCCTAACGGAAACATGACCGCCGAAGGTCAGCATGTCGGCAAAGTCGTGCAGATCATTGGACCCGTTCTCGACGTCGAGTTCGAAGGCAAATACCTGCCACCAATTTACCAGGCCCTCAGAATCGTTTCGGAAGGCTTCGATGTCCCTACGCCCATCGACGTAATCGCCGAAGTGCAACAACACTTAGGTGAAGGTCGCGTGCGCACCGTATCAATGTTGCCGACTGATGGCATGGTCCGAGGCATGAAAGCAATCGACACTGGTGGTCCGATTACCATGCCAGTTGGCGAAGGAACACTCGGACGCGTGCTCAACGTTATCGGCGAGCCGGTCGATACGCTTGGAGCCGTGGCCCACAAACAACGCTATCCAATTCATCGGCATGCTCCGACTTTTGAAGAGCAGTCAACCGAATTGCAGATGTTCGAAACTGGAATCAAAGTCATCGACTTGATTCAACCATTTCTTCGCGGCGGCAAGATCGGACTGTTCGGGGGCGCCGGCGTCGGCAAAACCGTCATCGTGATGGAGTTGATCAACAACATCGCGAAAGCGCGATCCGGCTTCTCGGTGTTTGCCGGTGTAGGCGAACGCACTCGCGAAGGCAACGACCTTTTGCGAGAAATGGTCGAATCTGAAGTTATTCAGTTTGGCGAGGCCTTCAATAAGCACTTCAAAGAGACTGGCCAATTCGATCTTTCAAAAGTCGATATGAGCACTCTCGGCAAATCGAAAGTGGCGCTCATCTACGGGCAGATGACCGAGCCGCCAGGAGCTCGCCTCAGAGTCGCCTTATCAGGTCTGACGGTCGCTGAGTACTTTCGTGATCAAGGGTTGGATGTGTTGCTATTCATAGACAACATCTTCCGCTTTACGCAGGCTGGCTCTGAAGTATCTGCACTGTTGGGTCGCATGCCTTCAGCGGTGGGATATCAGCCGAACCTCGCTACCGAGATGGGTGAAATGCAGGAGCGCATCACTTCGACTAAAACTGGTTCAATCACTTCGATTCAAGCCGTCTATGTACCGGCTGACGACTATACTGACCCGGCACCAGCCACCACCTTCGCTCACCTCGATGCCGTGACCGCACTGTCACGTCAGATCGTCGAACTGGGAATTTATCCAGCGGTGGATCCACTCGCCTCTTCTTCAAGAATTCTCGATCCACGCATTCTTGGAGAAGAGCATTACAACACCGCACAGGATGTGAAGCGCGTGTTGCAGCGTTATAAGGATCTGCAGGACATCATTGCCATTCTCGGTCTCGACGAACTTTCAGACGAAGATAAACTGATCGTTTCGCGTGCGCGAAAAATTCAGAGGTTCTTCTCTCAACCATTCCACGTTGCAGAACAGTTTACTGGCCTGCAAGGTAAGTATGTGAAGTTGGAAGACACCGTGCGCGGATTCCGTGAAGTGGTCGATGGTAAACATGACGATCTACCTGAACAGGCTTTTTACATGGTAGGTACCATCGAAGAAGCAATCGAAAAAGCCAAGTCATTTTCCCAGTAACTTTTGAGAACGGGCCGCGTTAATAAGCGTGGCCCGTAAATTCCCTTTATGGCCGATAAAATCCAACTCGAAGTTGTCACCCCGGAACGCCGCGTCCTTGCCGAGCCTGTTGAAATGGTTACCATACCGGGTCTCGATGGCGAGCTCGGTATTCTTCCCGGCCACACACCGTTAATTTCTCAGCTTAAGACCGGTGTGTTGTCGTATGTGCAAGACGGAAAAACTTTTCAGTTACACGTCTCCGGTGGTTTTCTGGAAGTTAGAGACGATCACGTGTCGGTGTTAGCAGAGATTGCTGAGAGACCTGAAGAGATCGATGCAGCCCAAGCCCGTCAATCGCGTGAGCGGCTGGAAAAACAACTTGGTAGTTGGAACGGTTCTGAGGAAGATTTGGCTGTTGCCCAGGCCGAGCTGGAGCGATCTACAGTTCGATTACAGCTGGCTTCGGCAAAAGCTTAAAATAGACTTCAATCTGCGATAGTTCCAAGGCCGGATCTAAATGATCCGGCCTTTATTGCTTTGCGCATTTCCAGCACGGCCTTTTCCATTCCGACAAAGATTGCTCGGGCCACAATGTTATGGCCAATATTGAACTCCGTAATTTCGTCTATGCCGGCGACTGCCCCTACATTTCGATAGGTCAATCCGTGACCAGCCGCCACATGCAAACCGTACTGTATGGCCAACTCTGCAGCCTCTCTCAATCTCCTTAGTTCTTGCGCAGCATGAGCGGCACCTTCACCGTGGATGGCTCGCGCACCGAGCGTAGCTTCAGCGTAGGCGGCTGTACACAGTTCCACTTGTTGAGCTCCGACGTCGTGGGCCACTTCAATCTGAGCCGGATCAGGATCGATAAAGAGACTGGCGAGTATTTCTCCCTGGCGGAGCTTTGAAACTGCAGCCCTCACGATAGCGATGTTGGCTTTTACGTCGAGGCCTCCCTCTGTCGTGATTTCATCTGGCTTCTCCGCAACCAAAGTCACGGCATCAGGTCGACTGTTAAGCGCAACTTTCAGCATCTCTTCCTCTGCTGCCATTTCCATGTTGAGGTAGGTGGAAACAGTCTTGCGCAAGAGAGTTAGATCTTCATCCTGTATGTGTCGCCGATCTCCACGCAGGTGGACGGTAATTCCATCGGCTCCGGCGAGTTCGCATGCCATCGCCGCTGCGACCACGCTTGGTTCAGGCGCACGACGAGCCTGGCGCACCGTGGCGACATGGTCGATGTTTACATTGAGTCGCGTGATCATATCGGTGATTATATCGGCAATTATAGAGAACCAGCAGCGAAGCGACTGTTGGGTTGTGGTTTATGTTCCGAGGTCCCGGTCACGCCGCGATGAAACTACCCAACACCTTTGGTGTAAACCGAGACTATCAGCTTCTTCGGATTCCGCTAACTGCTTTGAGAGCATTATCGTAAACCCCGCGCCTGGCTTGCTGCCTGATCAATCCAACCTCGCCCAACATTTTGATGCTGTCGCTGGCGAGGTTTATTTTGCTTCCTTCATTGTGGTCCCAACGAACCGGAATCTCTTTCAATCTGAGTCCTGCTTTATAAGCGAGGTAAAGCAACTCAACATCAAAGCCAAACCGATCAATGGTCGCAGCTTCAATCAGCGGTCGACAAACACTCATTCGAAACGCTTTGAAACCGCACTGAGTATCCCAAAAGGGAAGTCCGGTTGCGAGTCTCACCGCAAGATTAAAGACTCTGCCGCCTTGCTCCCTGCGCCAGGACTGGCGCACACCGATGAGTTTCCGATCGAGTGCCCGGGATCCGAACGCTACATCGCAAACACCCGTCTCGATCGGCTCGATCAGTTTCGGAGACTCGCTTATCGGTGTTGAGAGGTCTGCATCCGAAAACAAAGCAATTTCTCCCCTTGCAGCCTGCAAACCAAGTCGTACGGCTCGGCCCTTTCCAAGATTCGACTTGTAGCTGATCAAGGAGGTGCGTAGATTGCCACCCTCGTCCAGCCGTTCGCGAGCTATTTGGGCCGTTTTATCCGACGAACCATCGTCAACGACGATCAGTTCTGCGTCCGGAAAATTCTCGTTGAGATACGTGACAATCGCTCTCAGGCTGTTGCCAAGTCGAGTGGCCTCGTTATAGGCAGGGACGATTATGGAGAGCGAAGTGGGCATCAGGGTTTCTCAAATCGAAATATATCACAGTCAAAACCGGTCTCGGCGCTGTCGGATGAGCGCGGTTTCCTGTGTTATATTTCAGGTATGGAAGTAGCACGTGAATTAAAACCCTCAAGCCCACGATATGAGGGCATTGGCATTAGCAAAAAGTTTCTCCTCACGGCCGCAGCAGTGGTTGTGTTGGCTGCAGTTTTCGGTGGCACCATCGGTAGCGCTCGAAAGTTTAGCGGATTAAACGGGACCGGAAAATCCAACGCCTATCGTGTCGTTGATGATATCGAGAAAGATTACAACGAGGCCGTCACGACGATTACCTCAAACTACTCCGGTGAGATTGATCACGAAAAAGCGACTCAGGCTGCCATCCAGGGAATGTTGTCGACACTGGATCCCCATTCTGCTTACTTCCCTTACAACGAATTCAAGAAACTGAAAGAGGACCAGGACTCCCGTTTTTTTGGCATCGGTGTCACCATTGTTCAGCACCATGATGGCGTTTATATCCAGTCGACTGTTGAAGGGACACCTGCGGCGCGATTAGGTTTGAAATACGGCGATCGAATCCTCGAGGTAGACGGCAAAGATGCTCGCCAATGGACCAGCGACCAGGTCTCGAAAAACGTTCGCGGTGGTATCGGCGAACCAGTTACGATTAAAGTTGAGCGGGCCGGTTCTGAACCACCGCAGTACTTTACTCTCGTCAGGGATGCAGTTCCCCTGCTGACAATCCGCAACGCCTACATGATTAGACCAGGAACCGCGTATATAGGATTGACCGGCGGGTTTCAACGTTCGAGTGATGATGAATTGCGAAAAGCAATGAAGAAGTTGGAAGAGCAGGGCATGCGGCAGCTCGTGCTTGATCTTCGCGGGAACCCAGGAGGACTTTTGGATCAGGCGATAGATGTGGCCAGCGAATTTTTGCCACGCGGTAAGGTCATAGTTTCTGTAAAAGGAAGGACCGAATACAACGAACCAGTGGTCTATAAGTCAACCGGTGCAGAACCATCGGACGTGCCGTTGGTAGTCCTAATCAATCGGAATACTGCATCAGCGTCAGAAATTGTGGCAGGCGCAATTCAGGATCATGGTCGTGGCCTGATTGTCGGCGAAACGAGTTTTGGCAAAGGTTTGGTGCAAAGGATTTTCCAGCTCCCCTATAACACCGGACTGACACTTACAACGGCTCGTTACTACACTCCTTACGGTCGCTCTCTGCAACGCGATTACTCGAACGGATCACTTTACGATTACTACACCCGTCATGATCCTTCCGAGATGGCGCTCCCAAACCAGGGAACTCGCAATCTGGAACTACCATTGGCTTTAGCTTCGCCGACACCTCATCCGCATAGTGGACCAGCGGTCACGACAGCTGCTGGTCGTGTTTTCTACGGGGGAGGCGGGATTACTCCCGATATTGAAGTTAAAGAGTCGGCTGGCACGCCGAATCGCGGTCACATCGCCGAAGCGGCATTCTATTTCACTCGTAACCTGGCGGCGGGAATCATCCCGGGCTTCGATGCCTACAAAATCGACAAGGTTCAATACGGGAAGAGTGCTCGACCAACAGATTACCCCGTTAACGATAGGTTGCTCGATGCGTTTCGAAACTTCGTTCGTACTCAGCCAGACTTTCAACTTACACCTGCCCAAATGGATGAGGATCTTGATTTCGCAAAGATGCGATTGCGTCTCGAGATCGTGACCGCAGCATTTTCCAACGACGCGGGAGCGCGAGTACTACTTGACGGTGATGCTCAGGTTCTAAGAGCGCTTGATGCCTTGCCTGATGCCAAGCGCCTGGCTGAAAGTGCCGGCAGTAACGTATTGCAAGGCTGAGGTCTTTGACCTTCGGCCTGGCCTTCGGTCTTAAAACTTTCAATTTCGATTCCTCAGATCAAAAGCCCTAAACACCAATCTAACCCTCAGTTGCATTCAGTCGGTCAGTTATCTATAGTCCCCAACAAGCAGCGATCACACTTCGCTCAAGGTTCGTGTAACACCGTTCTAAAATTTTCCAAGGCATAGTTCCACCTGCGAGCAATTATAATCTCTCTTGTTGAAAGGACACTTTCGATGAAAGACAGGCCGCGCTCCGTGTATCTCGTCGGAGCACTTCTGATAATCATTTCGGTAATTACTCTCGCAACAATCACTGTTTTTTCTCAGAGTCAAACAACAGAAGTACCGGGCCAGCAACGGGCCAACCCTTCTCCTACTCCAAGTCCGAGTCCAACTCCAACGCCTGTTAACTGGTCTACCGATCCGATGCTTAGGCGGTTTGTCTTTCGCAGCATTGGACCAGCTAGTATGGGTGGACGTGTTGATGACATTGCTGGTGTCGATTCGAATCCATACGTCGTTTATATTGGATTCGCCACTGGTGGAGTCTGGAAATCAACTAACAACGGCACTACCTTTCAACCAATCTTCGATACTTATTCCACCGCGTCGATCGGCGACATTGCGATCGCACCCTCTGACCCAAATGTTGTGTGGGTGGGAACGGGAGAAGCAAACAATCGGCAGAGTTCGAGTTTTGGCGATGGTATCTACAAATCAACAGACGCCGGTAAATCATTCACGAAGATGGGTCTGGAAAACACCCAGACCATCGCTCGCATCGTTATCGATCCCAAGAACGCGAACATTGTTTACGTAGCGGTCTTGGGCCATCTCTTTGGGTCAAACAAAGAACGTGGTGTCTACAAAACAACCGATGGCGGAAACACCTGGGCCAACGTCAAGTTTATTGACGAAGATACCGGTTTTACTGACCTCGTAATCGACCCGTCTGATTCGAAGACTCTTTATGCTGCTTCTTATCAGCGCCGGCGAACCTCGTTCGGTTTTAATGGTGGTGGTCCGGGCTCAGGCATTTGGAAGACAGTTGATGCGGGAAAAACCTGGAAAAAGCTCGAAGGCGGTGGTTTACCCGAAGGCGTATTGGGTCGTATCGGTGTTGATATATCCCGCTCACATTCCAATGTGCTTTACGCGCAAATAGAAGTTGGTGCGAGCGTCGGAACGGGCGGGGAAGAACAGACCTCTGGTGGCCAAGCCGCTCCCAGTCCTAGTCCTTCGCCTACCGCTTCAGCATCGCCTTCGGCGACGCCTGGTGCATCGCCGACACCAGCGCCCCTGGACCCAAAGAAGCCAGGCGTCTGGCGATCTGACGACAAGGGGAAGACATGGCGCGTCGTCAGCAACGAAAACAACCGTCCGATGTACTACAGCCAGATCCGAGTCGATCCCAAGAACCCCGATATTGTCTACGTTGGTGGTCTCAACTTCAGCAAGTCTACGGATGGAGGAAAGACTTTTAAATCATTACAGTCTGGAATAGCCCACAGCGACAATCATGCGATCTGGATCAACCCGAATAACACCGACCAGATTTGGGTTGGGAATGACGGCGGTTTGAACGTCACCTACGACCAGGGAACGACGTGGGAGTTTGTGAATACGATTCCAGCAGCACAGCTCTATGCGGTCGCCGTTGATATGCGCAAACCTTACTACGTTTACGGTGGTTTGCAGGACAACGGCTCGTGGGGTGGTCCAAGTCAGACTCGCAGTGTTCAAGGAGGAATTACCAACGCTGATTGGTATCGAGTGGGCGGTGGCGATGGTTTCTATGCTCAGATCGATCCTACCGATCACAACGTCATTTATTCCGAGTCGCAAAACGGCGCGATGAACCGGCTCGATATGCGCACCGGCAGAAGTGTGAGTATAAGGCCCCGCGGCGTTCCCTCGAGGCGCGTTCCAGGTCGTGGTGGACCAGGCGGAGCAGCAGCAACGGCGAGTCCATCACCCGGTGCCTCACCCGCACCGTCACCAGAGCCAACTACTGATCCAACATTGGCTGCTTTTGCCGCATCGCAAGGCATGGGTTTCGCTGGTGGTAACCTCCAGTCCAATGTCGTACCAACCCCTGCGGCGAATGAGCAGTATCGCTTCTACTGGAACACGCCACTTGTCATGTCTCCTCACAATCCGCGAGTTCTTTACGTCGGGGGCGATCGGTTTTTCAAATCGCTGGACCGTGGCGACACCTGGACAGCTAGCGCGGACCTCACGAAGCACATCGATCGGAACACGCTGTCAATCATGGGCGTGCCGGGTAAAGATCCGATGGCTTCGAAGAACGATGGCTATACCGGTTATGGTTACATCGTGACAATTGCAGAATCCGCAAAAATGCCAGGCGTAATTTGGGTTGGCACCGACGATGGAAATGTTCAATTAAGTCGCGACGGTGGGTCTACTTGGACCAACGTCGCTAAAAACATTCCGGGAATTGGCGATACCTATCACATATCTCGGGTTGAACCGTCACACTATGACGCGGGAACTTGCTATGTAGCGGTCGATGGTCATCGCTCGGATGATCTCAAACCTTATCTGTTTGTAACTCGAGATTACGGAACGACCTGGAGCTCGATCGTAAACAATCTCCCCTCATGGGGAACTGTCAATGTTATTACCGAAGACCCGAAGAGCAAGGATCTCTTGTTTGTGGGCACCGAATTTGGGCTGTTTGTTTCATTCAACGGTGGTGGCGAATGGAAACCAATGATGTCGGGTATGCCAACAGTCAGAATTGATGACATTCTGGTCCATCCTCGTGATGGTGATTTGATTGTCGGCACTCACGGACGTGGTATCTATATTCTCGATGACATCACGCCCTTGCAACAGCTCACGGCCAGCAAGGTGCTTGATAAGAGTGTGCATCTGTTCGATGTTCGTTCGGGCACTATCTGGATGAACGACACAAGGCTCGGTCGTTACGTTGGCGGATCCAAGTTGTTTCGGGGACAGAACCCAGCGCCCGGAACCGCCATTACCTATTACCTAAAGTCAGCGCCAGCCGCGGACGTCAAAATTACGATCTCGGACTACAGCGGCAAGGTAGTAAGGAATCTGGTCGGAACGAACGAAGTTGGTCTGAATCGTGTCCAATGGAATCTGCGTGGCGATCCTCCTCCTCCACGTCCAGTCGGTGGTGGGTTTGGCGGCGGTGGAGGCGGTGGAGCAGGAGGTGGTGGTGGCGGCGGTGGCTTTGGAGGACTCAACCAGGGCTTGCCGCTTGAAGCCGGAACCTATGTAGTTAAAGTCAGTGTGGCCGGCACCAATTTGACTACCAAAGTGGTCGTCGAGAACGACCCAGGCCTGAACTAACTATGGAGTGCGCCGGCCCGGCGGCGCTTTGTTACATCGACCAGTCTTGTGGATGCGGGGTTCCGATAAAGCGCCGCCGGACGACGCACTCCATGATTAGATCACTCGTGCGATGATGCATTTGAGATAGAGTGTTTCGGGCATGCCGGCGAGTACAGGGTGATCACTTGCCTGCATCCGCTTTTCAACAATCTGCAATTTCCGATGCGCGTCGCGCGCCGCCGCCGTAATTATCTCTACAAACAGTTCCTCAGAAATATGATAGGAACAAGTACAACTCACCAACACTCCGTTCTCGGTCAATAACTTCAAAGCGCGCAGATTAATCTCTTTATACCCGCGGACGGCGGCCTTGATGCTGGCTCGATTTTTTGCAAACGCCGGTGGATCCAGGACGATCGTTTCGAATTGCAGACCGGATGATTCCAGCTCGCGCAGCAAGTCGAAGACATTATTCTCTCGAAATTCGACGTTTGCTATTTGATTGAGTTCTGCATTGCGTTGCGCTGCTGCAATCGCGTCAGCTGAGATGTCGACGCCGATCACGCTCTCGCATTTACTTGCGAGGTGTAGAGCAAAGGCGCCATTAAACGTGAAGCAGTCCAAGCCCCGCCCATGAGCCAATGACTGGGCCGCAATTCTGTTTTCTCTCTGGTCCAGAAATGATCCGGTCTTCTGTCCACCGCCTGGCGTCACAAGGAATTTTAATCCGTGTTGAATTATTTCGATTTCGGCAGGGGCTTCGCCATAAATTGTGCCGGCTGTTAAAGGCAAGCCTTCCAACTGTCGTACCCGAGCATCATTTCGCTCGATAACGGCGCGGGGGCGGAATTCCTCAACCAGGATGTCTAATAAGACAGACTTCAACGCATCCGTTCCCTGGGATAATGTTTGCATTACCAATACGTCGTCGTAACGATCGACGATGAGAGAACTGAGCAAATCGCCTTCTGAATAAATCAATCGGTACGCGTTAGTATCCTCCGGCAGCGAGCGCCGGTTCGCGGCGCTGAGAATTCTCTTGCGCCACCAGTCGCGATCAATTATTTCGTTTGTTTGAGTGAGAAATCTGAGAGCTATTTGGGAGCTGTCACTGAATAACGCCTGACCAACAGAGTTACCGTGTTCGTCAGAAACCTTGACTATCGAGCCGGCCTCAGCTTCGGCGGCTACAATGTCACTCTTATAAATCCAGAGGTGCCCATTTCTAATGCGGTCGGCTCCTTTTTTGTTAACTCGGACTGTATTCATCGCAAGCGTACTCTGCCACACACAAGATGAACTGTCGATCCTCCTTGGAGTGCGGTGGCCCGGCACCGGTTTGTTACATTGGCCCCAAAAATCGTCGAACTTTATGCCCGGTATAACAAAGCGGTGCCAAGTCACCGCACTCCAAGGTTTTGCCGCGTTGATTAGGCGTATGTTAGGCTTCGAGTGCTGCGACAAGTCATGGCGATAAAACCCAAAAATGAACGGCGTGAGCATTTTGAAACGCCTTCGGGGATCGAGCTTCCGGGCGATTTCAATCCCTCAAATACCAACCCCATCGACTATGAACAACAGTTGGGAGAACCGGGGAAATTTCCCTACACCCGCGGTGTTTACTCAAACATGTATCGTGGTCGTTTTTGGACCATGCGCCAGTACGCAGGTTATGCGACGGCTGAAGAGTCCAATGCTCGCTACAAATACTTGTTAGCCCAGGGAACGACCGGGTTATCAGTAGCTTTCGACTTGCCTACGCAAATCGGCCTCGATTCAGATGACCCATTAGCGCAGGGAGAAGTTGGTCGCGTGGGTGTAGCAATAGATTCACTCGATGACATGGAGCGATTGTTCGAAGGGATCCCGCTCGACGAAGTGTCGACTTCGATGACCATCAACGCTACCGCAGCAGTTTTGCTCAGTCTCTATCTCGCCGTAGCGCGTAAGCAAAACGTCCCTTTCGAAAAAGTCCGCGGTACACTCCAAAACGATATCCTGAAAGAGTACATCGCGCGCGGTACCTACATTTATCCGCCGTCACCTTCGATGCGCCTGGTAACGGACATCTTTGCGTATTGCGCTCGCGAGGTTCCAAACTGGAATACGATATCTATCAGCGGGTATCACATTCGTGAAGCTGGTTCGACGGCCATTCAGGAAGTTGCGTTCACGCTGGCTGACGGTATCACTTATGTCGAAGCGGCTATAAAAGCTGGGCTGGCCGTTGACGACTTTGCGCCGCGAATCTCTTTTTTCTTTAACTCGCACAACAATCTGCTTGAAGAGATAGCCAAGTTTCGGGCTGCCAGACGGCTCTGGGCCAACATCATGCGCGACCGTTTTAAGGCATCGGATCCCCGTTCATTGATGTTGAGGTTTCATACGCAGACGGCTGGTTCGTCGTTAACTGCACAACAGCCTGAGGTGAATGTCGTCCGTACCACGATTCAAGCACTCGCAGCAGTACTCGGCGGTACTCAGTCATTACATACCAACTCGATGGACGAAGCCCTGGCGCTGCCAACAGAAGATTCAGCGCGAGTCGCGCTAAGAACCCAACAGGTGATCGCGTACGAATCTGGCATTGCCGACACGGCCGATCCGCTGGCAGGGTCTTACGCGATTGAGCAGTTGACGGACGAAATTGAAGCGCGAGCCCAGGACTATCTCAGTAAGATTGACGCGCTCGGTGGCATGTTACGTGCTATCGAAACTGGTTATGTCCAGCGAGAGATCCAGGAGTCCGCTTATAAGTATCAGAAAGCAATCGAAACTCAGGAGGCCGTCGTCGTTGGTGTGAACCGTTTTCAGTTGCAGGAAAATTCGGTGGTGCCCACATTACGAATTGATGCTCAGCGTGAAATCGCCCAGGTGGCGCGTGTTAAGGCCTTACGCGATCGTCGCGATCAGGCTTTGACTGACAATGCTCTGGCGAGGCTTGAGGACGCGGCTAATGGTGACGGAAATCTCATACCCATCATTCTTGAGTGCGTCGAAGCCTATGCAACCGTTGGCGAGATCAGTAACCGGTTACGGCAGGTTTGGGGTGAATACCGCGAGACGGCGACAATTTAGGGGTTAAGTGCAAAGAACGAACACCATTGTGAACCCGCAACGCCTTGTCAGCCTTTCTGGACCATTTATCATCCTATTCGGTGTCCTCGCTGTTGCAGTGGGACAAACCAGCTCGCAGGAATACCGAGGTTCAGTTGGCGACAAGTCTGTTGAAATGCGTCTGACTTTCGAGGGCACTAAGATAAAGGGCACTTACCAGTACGACCAGTTCCGGCAGGACATTCCGCTCGAAGGGTCGTTAACGTCTCCTGATAAACTCGAGTTAACGGAAGGGGCAGGAAAGAAGAAGACCGGAAAATTCGTCTGCCAAAAACACTCAAACACATATGACGTAGATTTAGAGTGTGAGTGGTCTCGAATGGATGGAGGAGGAAAAGCGTTCGTTGCGCTCAGAGAGCAATTTCGCTCGGCTTCAAGCAAAGTTAAGATCGTTCCGAAAATGATAACGGAACGAAAACCGAGAATTTCAATCTCAGTGCCTCAGATTTCTGGAACGGACCTGACGCCGGCGATGAATGAGTTTAATCAGCTGGTCCAATCCCTGGCGCAACAAGCGAAGAAAGAGTTCACGCCCGAGACACCGGACCGTGGAGTCTATGATCTAAATTACCTCGTTATGTGGTCCAACGACGATATTATCAGCATTGAGCTAGAAGAGTATTCCGATTCTGGCGGCGCGCATCCAAACACCCAGTTGCTGACCGTTAACTACAGCCTGGCGGCAAACCGTCAGTTGACGCTGGACGACGTTTTCAAGAAGGGTACTAAATACGAAACAGCGATAGCTGATTATGTCACTAAAGACATTAACAGACGGGCCGACCAGATGGATAAGGAGGAAGCACAACGCAATAATAAGCCGGTGGAGAAGAGAGAAGAGCCGGTAATGTCTGAGGACGGACTGCCTCCACTCGGGGCATTCGCATTGCGACCGGACGGCCTGGCAGTCTACTTCGATTTTCCTCACGTGATGGCGGTTTTTGATCGAACTCTGATTCCTTATAGTGTGTTACGCGACTTTCTCAAACCTGATGGCGTCGTCAGTCAGATAACGAAACTTTAGTCGAATGAATCGTCGAGAATTTACAAGAGCCGTTGGTCTAAGTGTACTCGCGTTGAACGCGCCAGCAATTTTGGCGTCACGCCGCAAGGGTGCTCGTGTGGCGATTACGATGGATGACTTTAATTGGAGCAACGCGATTCATCAGCAGGCAAAAGATCGAAATCGAGCAATTCTCGATGCATTGAAAGTGCATTCAGTTAAGGCCGGCCTGTTTGTAGTAGGTCGTACTCTTGAAGACGAACAAGGCAAAACGTTACTTAGAGATTGGGACAAAGCCGGCCACCTAATTGGAAACCACACCTATTCGCATCAAAATTTCAATTCCCCTTCGATCACTGTGCGATTTTTCAGAGAAGATATATTGCGGGCTGAAGAGTTGCTAAAGAGTTTTTCTGGATTTCAACGGTACTTCCGTTTTCCAATGCTGAAGGAAGGTGATACCGATCTCAAACGGGATGGTCTGCGTGCTTTCCTCACTGAACACAACTATCGCGTTGGCCATGTGACGATAGACACATCTGATTGGCTGGTCGATCAACGCTTAACGGCTCGCCTGAGAGAGAATCCAAAGGCTGATGTAAAACCATATCGCGACTTCTATTTGGACCATTTGTGGGACCGGGCGCAGTATTACGATTCACTGGCGCAACGAGTGACGGGTCGAATGGTGAATCATACGTTGCTTACACACTATAACTTGCTAAATGGGTTGTTCCTCAGCGACGTCATGGAGATGTTCAAGCGTAAGGGCTGGGAATTCATTGATGCAGCTGAGGCATTTCAAGATCCGGTGTTTGCGGCAAAGCCCAACGTCCTTCCCGCCGGCGAAAGTATTGTGTGGTCACTCGCAAAAGAGAAGGGCACAATTCCTATGTCGCAGCGATATCCCGCTGAGGACGGAGCTGTTGAACTCGAACGAATGAAGAAGCTGGGACTGTAAGTACTAACCGATAAATTGGAACAAGCCAAACAACATTTACTGGAAGTTCGCGACCTGCGAACACAGTTTCCTACTCGTGCGGGACTGGTCAGGGCTGTAGACGGCGTGAGCTTTGTTTTGGATCGAGGAGAATTGTTGGGTCTCGTCGGCGAATCCGGTTGTGGTAAGTCGATGACTGCGCTCTCAATAATGAGACTGATTGCTCCGCCCGGAGAAACTGTCAGCGGTGAAATCATCTTTGAAGGCAAAGATTTGTTGAAACTCTCTGATGCTGAGATGCGACAGATGCGCGGTGACGACATTGCTATGATTTTTCAGGATCCTATGACCTCGCTCAATCCCGTTTTTACGGTTGGCGAGCAGATTGCCGAAGCGCTGCGTCTTCATCGCAAGTTGTCTCGTAGTGATGCGCGCGAAGCCACTATTGATGCGATGCGCGAAGTCGCGATTCCAGATCCGGCCCGCAGAGTTAGCGATTATCCACATCAATTGTCGGGCGGGATGCGACAGCGCGTGATGATTGCAATGGCTCTTGCTTGTAATCCAAAGCTGTTGATTGCTGACGAACCAACCACGGCGCTCGACGTCACCATTCAGGCCCAGATACTCGAGCTCTTGGATGAGTTAAGACGACAGCGCGAGCTTGCAGTCCTGTTGATAACTCATGACCTTGGCGTGGTGGCCGAGGTGGCCGATCGTGTTGCTGTAATGTACACGGGAAGAATTGTGGAAGAGTCTGACGTTGAAGAACTCTTTGAGCATCCCAAACATCCCTACACTGAGGGTCTACTCCGGTCAGTACCGAAGTTGACGAGTACGGATGTAGCAAAGAAAGAGCGATTGGAGACTATCGAAGGGACGGTTCCCAGTCCAACGGATCTCCCTCCTGGTTGTCACTTTGCTCCGCGTTGTTCTCACCGAATGCCTCGTTGTACAGCTGAGGAGATTCCCTTGTACGCACTGGAGCGTGACGTCAAGGTGCGTTGCGTTTTGTACGATCTGGCGGCCGCAGTTACAGCAGATCATCAAAACGAAACCAATTTGGAGTGCGGTGGCCCGACCCCGCTTTGTTAAATTGGCCACTCGCTGTGCGAGATATAGAGTTTGCGAAAAGAATGTGCGTGAAAGATAGTATTCGTTATAACAAAGCGGTGCCGGGCCACCGCACTCCAAGGTAGAAGTGAGTTCAAACGGAAACGCGACAAAGACTGATACTCCGCTGGTTAGTATTCGAGGGCTTGTAAAGCACTTTCCCGTCGAAGGTAGCGACGATGTTGTGCGCGCAGTCGACGGAGTTACTTTCGATATTTGGTCCGGTGAGACTCTGGGGCTCGTGGGCGAGTCAGGATGCGGCAAGTCGACAGTCGGTCGCTGTATCCTTCGCTTGATTGAACCAACAGCCGGAGAAGTCAGATTTCTGGGAAACGATATTCTTGCTTTTGGCAAGAAAGAATTGCGTGAAGCTCGTCGAGAGATGCAAATCATCTTTCAAGATCCTTACGCTTCGTTAAATCCGAGAATGAAGATAGGAGACATTGTTGCGGAACCGCTCTTGATTCATGGTATCGGAAACCAGAGTGAGCGACGTGAGCGAGTCGCAGTACTTCTTAAACGAGTAGGTTTGAATCCCGATTATATGAGTCGCTACGCGCATGAGTTTTCAGGGGGGCAACGGCAACGAATCGGTGTAGCTCGCACGCTCGCTTTAAACCCAAAACTGATCGTAGCTGACGAACCCGTCTCAGCGCTCGATGTATCAGTGCAAGCTCAGGTTGTAAATTTGCTTCAGGAGCTACAAGAGGAGTTTAAACTCACTTATCTTTTCATCTCTCATGGACTGGCCGTTGTCGAGCACATTTCGACACGGGTCGCGGTCATGTATCTCGGGCGAATTGTAGAAATCGCTTCGGCCACAGACTTATACGTTCAACCCCTTCACCCTTATACTCAGGCGCTACTTTCCGCTATTCCGATTCCCGATCCGAAACAAAAACGGCAGCGGATAATTCTTGAAGGAGACGTCCCGACGCCAATTAATCCACCCTCTGGTTGTCGGTTTCGAACCAGATGTCCAATTGCGATTGATGACTGTGCCCGAATTGACCCGGAGTTGCGTGAAGTGGCATCGGGTCATCAGGTGGCCTGCATTCGGGTTCCAGGGTGGTCAGAGGCCAAGCCGGTGGCGTCTCAGGTGAAACAATGATGTTCCAAGGCTCGTATCAAGCTTCCGAAAAATGAATTTGGCAGTGAAGTGCTCGATCGATCTCTTTCTTCCCCAGGAGGACAATCATGAGTGATCCACAGAATCCGCCTATTTCTGCGCCATCGACTGACGATCAGCTGGCGCCCCGTCCCACCAACATCCGTCCATTTGCTATCGGTTTCTTCGTACTTGGAGTGTTGGTGCTGGTCGGTGGAATTGCGAAGTTCATAGCTGGGGGCATTGGAACTGGCGCTGCGCTCTGTCTCTTCGGAGTAGTTTTGTTTGCGTTCAGTTTTATTCGTCTTCCCAAGCTCCCAGAGTCCGAACCGCCCATGTCATTCATTAGCAGGATAACGGGAATTTTCTTTGAGCCTTCTCGGGTCTTTCGAAATATACGAATTTATCCGGCCTGGGTGGCTCCGTTTGCTGTGATAGTTATCCTGACTGCCGTCTACAGTTTTTGCTTTACGCAACGCGTAACGCCGGAACGGATTGTCAATTACACGATGGATAAGTTGGCTGAAATCGGACCTCCTTTAGCTCCGCCGCCGGATAAATTAGAGGAGCTGCGCGCCAAACAAATCGACGATGCAAAGAACCCTGTGCAAAGGGCCGGTACCGTAGTAAAGACGATGGTGGGTGTTTTTGTGTTTACGGCGATTCTCGCGGCTTTATATTTTCTCGGAATATTGGCGTTTGGCGGAAAGATGAATTACTGGCAATCTCTTGCAATCATTTTTCATGCTGTGCTTCCGGTGGTGGTTATTCAGAAGGTGCTGAGTTTGGTGTTGCTCTACATAAAGAGTCCAGACGATATACATCCGATCATGGGAGCCGATAATTTGGTCCAGGACAATCTTGGAATCCTTTTTACACCGGCGGACCATCCCGTATTTTTCGTGTTGGCTACTGCCATTGGTTTGCTTTCATTCTACAGTCTCTGGCTGAAAGCAGTGGGATTAAAGAATGGATCCACCAAGGTTAGCAGTGGGACAGCGTGGGGAGTCGCGATTACTTTTTGGATTTTGGGAACACTTGGAATAACTGGGATGACCGCACTGTTCCCCAACTTTATCTCATAGCAGTTGTTACTCGTACCTGAGTGACTCGATGGGGTCGAGTCGCGCGGCTTTCCAGGCGGGCCAAAGGCCAAAGATGAGGCCAATGCCGACGCTGGCCACCAGCCCGCCAATTGGCGCCCATAGTGGTACATACGATGGCAGAAAGATCCTGAGCAACAAAGTAAAGCCCCAGCCAATTGAGAGGCCGACGACGCCACCCAGCCCGGTGAGTGTCGCGGCCTCAATTAGAAACTGCCACAGGATGTCGCTCTTTTTCGCGCCAATCGCTTTTCGCACTCCGATCTCTCGCGTTCGTTCGGTGACAGAAACCAGCATGATGTTCATCACGCCAATTCCGCCAACCATTAACCCGACCGACGATATAACAACCATGGCGATTGCCAGACCACCAGTGATTGATCGAAAGTTATCTAGAATACTTTCTGATGTTTCCATTCCGAAGTTGTCGTTAGCGGCAAACGGAACCTGCCTGCGAATGCGCAGCATGTCGCGAACTTGATCTTTACCTTCGTCCATCAGGCCTGGTTTAGCGACAGCGAGTATGTAGATGTCGTCGGCATTGGGCTTGAGTTTTCGCGCGACGGTAAAAGGAACATAGATGACGTTGTTCTGATCGTCACTACCACCGCCAATCAAAAACTGCTCGCGCTTTTGCAAAACTCCAACTACGCGAAACTCCTGCGTGCCGATTTTAATCGTCTGGCCTACCGGTGATCCGACTTTGAAAAAGTCGTCGGCTACTTTTGAGCCAACTACACAAACATCCTGATTGGTATCGTTCTCACTCTGCGTAAAGAAGCGGCCTTCAGAAATAACCTGAGTGCCCGCCTGTTCGAATTCAGGCAACGTGCCCTGGAGCGCAACCTGGGCCGAGGTCTTACCACCCCCTGAGACCATCAGTTTGCCGCCGAAAAAATTGTTGGTGATATCCAGAAAAGGAACGGAGAGCTCAATTGCCGGCAACGACTGAAGTGCGACTGCGTCGTCGTAAGTCAGTTCCTTACGCATACGTTCCTCGCGCGACAGCCGTCCAATATGGATTCCAGGATTGTACTTACTGATGTAAATCGAGCGGGTGCCAAACGATTCGACTTCGCGCTTCACCGAGACATCGATGCCGCTGATGATCGAGGCGATCAACATCACGGTAATGATGCCAATGACCACCCCGAAAACAGTAAGGAACGAGCGCAACTTATTAGCTCGCAGGGTGTTGATTGCCATCTTTAGATTTTCGTAAATGTCGCTGCGAATTATTCGCATGTTCGTCTCGCTTTCGCGTTAGTCTAAGTTTAATCAGCCCTTAAGGCTTCGATAGGATCCAGTCTGGCAGCTTTCCATGCCGGAAAGATTCCAGAGAGAACGCCTGCGCCGCCGGAAGCTGCCAGGGCGCCGAAAACCGCCAAAAGGGACAGATAGGTGGGGAAAAACAACTGTGTAACGACGTTGCCTACTATCCAGGCCAGAAAGATTCCGATGGCGCCGCCAATAACAGCCAAGGTAGTAGCTTCGACCAGGAACTGTTTCAAAATATCCATTTGCCTGGCACCGAGAGACTTCCTGATACCGATTTCTTTGGTGCGTTCAGTGACCGATACGAGCATGATGTTCATAATCACGATGGCGCCGACGATGAGCGCAATTCCAGGGACAGCGATCGCCACTATAAAGATGGTTCCAAAGAGTCGATCTCTTAGTCCAGTGATGGCATCGGGTGTGACTATACCAAAGTTATCTTTCTCGCTTGGTCCAAGTTTCCGCCGGGTCCGCATCAGGTAGCGGGTCTCTTCTACGGCATCATTAAAATTTTGGTCAGTTGAAGAAGTGGCGACGAAGTACAAGGACCGATTGCGAATCAAGCTGCCGTAGTTGGTGGCGTAGGTCTTGAGCGGAATGATGACGAAGTTATCTTGCGGAATGCCGAATACAGTTCCCCTGGCCGTTTCAACCCCAACGACACGATAGGGCATTCCGCGAACTTGTATTTCCTGGCCCACCGAACTACCGACTGGAAACAGCTTGTTGGCGACGTCTGCTCCGATATAGGCAACGCGAGCCGCACCTTCATTTTCCGGATCGGCAAAGAACCTGCCCTCGGCGACGTCCCGATTCTCGATGTCGACACAATTGGCAGTCGCTCCTGAAACGAAGACATCTTCGAGAATATCACTTCCTCGCTTTACTTCTGACGGGGTGCCCCGAGCTTTCGCACCTATCTTTCCGATCAATTGAGCTCGCGACTTGATGTAGTCGTAATCCTCGAGCGTCAACTCCTTATTTCGTCGTTGAGCGGCGGCGATCGTGTCGGTGTCCTTAAAATCCTCCAGCGGATTGAATCGTTGTAAGGTAAAAGACTTGGCGCCGATGCCGGCAATCTTTTCGTCTACATAACGGTTGAAGCCTTGAATCAGCGACACGACGACTACGAATGCGGTCACGCCTACAATCATTCCCAGGAGGGTCAGAGCGGAACGGAGTTTGTGAGCCCAGATGGCGGCAAATGCCAGTTTGAGAGTTTCGATGAATTTCACAGCGGTACTACGGAAATCTCCTCAATTTGGTTGCAAAACAGCCTTCGTCCGCGTCTTAGACATAACGATATGCCTCATAGATCCGCGCTGCGAAGGGGCAACTATTTAAGATGCACAGTTAACGATGACGGATGTTAGCTCTGGATTATGCAATGAGAGGGACTAAAGCGCATAGCCCGCAGATACATCCCAAGCCTCTCCGGTAATGCTGTCGGCGTCACTGGAGACTAGAAATAGTACCGTCGCGGCCACGTGTTGTGGATCGACCATCCGTTTTAAAGCTGTACCTCCGATGTATAGCTTCTCAACATCCTGGACCGGCAAGCCAAGTTCTTGCGCTCGCTTAGAGATAACAGATTGCATTCGATCTCCGGCAGTTGGTCCCGGACAAACGGCATTCACTTGGATATTGTATTGGCCCAACTCAAGGGCGAGAGTTTGCGATAGACCGAGCATTCCCCATTTTGATGCCGCGTAGGGACTTCTTAAGGCGTAAGCCAGCTTCCCAGCGATCGAAGCAATGTTTACGATCTTGCCGGACCGTTGTTGGATCAGATGTGGACTAACGGCCTTGGCACAGAGAAACGCTCCGGTCAGATTTACGGCCATCACATCGTCCCAGTCAGTTCGCGTAACGCTTGTGACGGGCGCTGTTGGTCCAACCACTCCGGCGTTGTTTATAAGAATGTCGACCTTACTAAAACGTTCAAGCGTCGCTAAAACCAGCGCTTGTACCTGGGCTTCATCAGACACATCGGTGACGGACCTTGCCGCTTCGGTACCCGTTGCTTCAATTTCGCTAACTGCCTGGTCCAACAAGTCTTTCTGACGGCCGCAAATCATCACCCTGGCTCCATGTTGAGCCAGGGTAATTGAGATCGCCTTGCCGATTCCGTGACCGCCACCAGTGACGATGGCGACCCGATTTGCAAGTTTTAGTTTGTGATTAGAGCCATTGCTCATAACGCACTACTCCCACCGCAAGGCATCGATCGGGTTGAGGCGGGCGGCCTTCCATGCGGGCCAAAGTCCAAACACAATTCCCACGGCAGCCGAAATCCCGACGCCAACTCCGATGGCCCACAAAGGCACATAAGCAGGTAGCGGTGAGTATTTATTCATCAATAGGCTGGCAACCTCTCCAACCGCCAGGCCCGCAATGCCGCCTATTGCGGTGAGCACAACGGCCTCAATCAGAAACTGCGACAAAATATTGAGCTTGGTCGCACCGACAGCTTTTCGCACTCCAATCTCCTTAGTTCGCTCAGTGACTGACACCAGCATGATGTTCATCACACCAATTCCGCCGATCATCAGCGCGACGAACGAGATGGAAGTAAGTACCAGTGCGGTAGCGCCTGTCAGTTGATTGTAGACATCCAACAGCGAATCCTGTGATGAGATGCCAAAGTCATCTGGAGCGCCTGGGGGAACTCTCCGGCGACGTCGTAAAATGTCGGTAATTTCGTCTATCGCCGGTTTTACAAACGCTCGCGAACGCGGCCGAATAATTACAAAGAAGACGACCTCAGGAAATGGCCTGTCAGGATAGTACTTGTCGAAGGTCGAGATTGGGATAAATATCGAGTTGTCGCGCGACTGTCCGAAGAAATTTCCCAGCGGCTCCATCACGCCGATTACGCGGTACGGATTGCCATTGATTCGCACTTCTTTATCAACTGGATCTTCGTAAGGAAATAGTGCTTGCTTAACATCGACTCCGATTATTACCACGTTTGATCGGTCTTGCATGTCGATGTCACTAACGAAGCGTCCCGATGCGACATACTGAGAATGAACAAATTCGTAGTAAGGTGTGACGCCAAGTAGTATGGGCGTGTCTGTTTGTTTATCTTGATATCGAAGAGTAGCTGCCAACATTCTATGAATCGGAGAAACACCGACAATAGATTGAGCTTCCTTACGAAGTGCTTCCGCATCATCCATGGTTAGATCTTTGCGATGAATTTCATCTGGACCAGGTGGACGTCCAAAGCTAGGAGCAAACTTTGAAACAAAGATTGTGTTGGATCCGAGCGACTCGATCTGGTCTGCGAAGGCTTTATTAAGTCCCTGGATGATCGACACCATAAAGATAACAGTGACGACTCCGACACTTACGCCCAAAATGGTGAGGGAGGAACGCAGCTTATTCGCCCGCAAAGTGTCGAGCGCCATCAGTGCCGATTCTTTAATGTCGTCAAGTCTCATTTTGGAGTGCGCCGGCCCGGCAGCGCTTTTCACTCAAGTAGCAGACTTTCTATCTTCTTATTAAACGCGCTCGCAACCTGGAAGCGCGCGACGTAACAAAGCAGCGGTAGGCCGCCGCACTCCATGGTTACTCGGCTCGCAGGGCTTCAATCGGATCGAGCTTGGCCGCCCGCCAGGCTGGCCACAGACCACTAATAATCCCAACAATCGAAGACACTCCGACTCCCAGTACAGCCGAGGCGACACTTATCAAGAGTGGAAAGCCGATCAAGGCCGAGATTGCGTAAGCCAATCCAAACCCTGTCGCTACTCCTATTGCACCACCAACCGCAGTTACCGTAACTGCCTCGATAAGAAACTGGGTAAGGATGTCTTTTCGACGTGCACCAATCGCCTTTCTGATTCCTATCTCCTTGGTCCGTTCGGTTACAGAAACCAGCATGATATTCATTACCACGATTCCGCCCACCACCAGTGAAACCGCAGCTACACCAATCGTAACAATGTAAATATTTGAGGTTGCCGAACCGTAAAGATTCAAGAACACGTCCTGGGTCTCGAGCGAAAACCCTTCGTCGTCCGCGTCGTCGGCAGTACGCCCGCGACGGTTGTGCATAACGGTTCGGACCTGGTCTTCTGCTACTTCAAGCTGCTCGGGCGCTGGAACCTGAATAAAAACAACTAGCGAGCGGCGTGCTCCGTAAGCTTTTTGATAAGTGGAGTACGGAATGTACACAACGTTGTCGCGCGAGAAACCGAATATTGATCCCAATGGCTCAAGGACGCCAACGATCCGGTAAGGCCGGCCTGCGATGCGAATCTCCTGGCCTAAAGCGCGATCAGCAGCGGCATCGTTGAAGAGATTCTTAAGCATGTCTGGACCAATCACGCAAATATCTCCGCCCGACTCACCCTCGCTCTCCGTCCAGATGCGCCCGACGTCAATGGTTACGCCATCGATGTCGAACATTGTCGTAGGGTTGACACCGCGTATGCGAACGTTTTCCGCTTTCTGATCCGCATACTTCACCGTCTCGATAGCATTGGCTGCGATCCCGACCCGCCAACAGGCGGTACATAAACGACTAATCGCCTCTGCGTCATCGTGAGTGACGTCTTTTCGTTTATTAAATTTGACGAACTCTTCCCTGGACTTGATGATTTGCGGATTCTTAGAAATGGTAAAGACGGTTGAGCCCTGCGATGAAAACGTTTGGGCCACTGTTTTGTCGAGTCCTTTTATGATCGTGACGACCGCAATTACCGCGGTGACGCCGACAACTATCCCCATCAGCGTCAGTGAGGTTCTTAGCTTATTGGCGCGCAGACTCGCCGTGGCGACTCGAAACGCTTCCCAGATTGCAGTTAGACGGAATGCCGAAGAAGAGCTAATTCGGGAGGTAAAAGGTACGGCCGGAATAAAGCGACGTGGCTTTGTTGCCTGGTCGCCACCTCGCATCATGACTTTAGTCTCCTACCTAATGCGATGGTCTTTTTCGATCTGACCGTCTCGAATGGAAATGACGCGGTGTGCACGCGAGGCGATATCATGTTCGTGTGTGACAACGATGATTGTATTGCCTTCGGAATGGAGGCGCTCAAACAGATCCATGATTTCCATACTCGTATGTGTATCAAGCGCACCAGTGGGTTCGTCGGCCAGCAAGATTGATGGATTATTGACGAGCGCTCGAGCGATGGCCACGCGTTGGCGTTGACCACCAGACAGCTCGTTTGGCTTGTGCATCATTCGTTCGGCGAGGTCAACCGATTCGAGTGCCTTCTTGGCCATCTCATGTCGTTGAGACGAGCTCACGCCACCATAAATCAACGGCAGTTCAACGTTGTGAAGGGCGGTGGCTCGGGCCAGCAAGTTGAAGGTTTGGAAGACAAAGCCAACTTCCTGATTACGGATGCGGGCCAACTCATCATCATCCATCTCAGAGACGTTTTTGCCGTTAAGCCAATACTCTCCTTGCGACGGCGTATCAAGGCAGCCGATAAGATTCATCAGGGTTGATTTCCCAGACCCTGATGGTCCAATGATCGCGATATACTCGCCGCGCGGAATATCAAACGAGACGCCGTGCAGCGCGTGCACTGATTCTGTACCCATCTGGTAGGTTTTCCAGATGTTACGCATAGAAATCAGCTTCGACGGATCATGTCCGTTAGTTTCCGTCTTAGGCTTGATGACGTTCTCGACTGGGGATGATACGAGTGTAACGTCGCTCATTTAGCTGCCCTCGTTTCCATTCACATTGCCGGGTTTCTTGGTCTGGCGTTTGACCGTCATTCCGTCTTTCAGCGTTTTGAGTATCCGGCTTGGTCCACGCACGACTTCCTGACCTGCTTTTAGGCCGCTGGTGATCTCGATGTCAGCCTCGCCAGTGATACCAGTAGTAACTTCGACAAAGCGGACTTTGTTACCTTCAATCAGATAAACACCTTTCTGGGGTTTTGGCCTGTCGCCAGAGACTGGAGTCGGAGCATTTCCGGCGATCGAAGGTGAAGGCGATGCGTTTGTCGGCGACTTTTCAACAATTGATTCCAGCGGTACCGCGAGGACGTTGTTTTTAGTCTTCGTGGTAATCGTTGCAGTCGAACTCATGCCTGGTCTCAGAGAAGTTTGCACTTCGTCAGGCAATTCCTGAAGCTGCAACGTTACTTTGAACTCTTTTGCTTCTTGCACATTAACTCGATTTGAGAGTCCACCCGTTTGGTCTGACTTTGCGATTGCCAGAGGATTCTTTTGCGTCACTACTGCCTTGATCTCTTTATCACCAAGTGCGTCCACTTTTACTTTCGCTTGTTGCCCGACCTCGACGTTATTGATTTCGGTTTCGTCAACGTTTACTTCGACGTTGATCTGGGACATATCGGCGATAGTCATAAGCGGTGTCGTTGATAAACCTGCGACAGCATACTCACCGACGCGAGTAGGAATATCCGCTACAACACCGTTCAGCGGAGAAAGTTGCGTGGCTTTAGAACGTTGACTTGTTTGACCGCGCAACATAGCTGACTGTTGGTTTGCCCTCATCTCTGATGACTTGATAGCAGTCTGAGCGTCCTTGACAGCAATCTTCTGTTGAGTAGCGCGTTCAGTTGCTTCTCTGACGGCAATTTTTTGAGCTTCAAGATTCGCCCTTGCAGTTTCGAGAGCTATCTTCGCGGTCTCGAAACGATCTCGAGCTGTGTCGTACTCCAGCCGCGACGAAACACCAGCTTCAATCAAGTCTGTATATCTTTTCAATTCACGTTGAGCCGTGTTCAAGTCGACTTGCGCGCGATCCACGTTAGTTTGCATCGCCACGACCTGTTGGCGGGCCGCGGCTACTGATGACTCAGCGACTACCAATGCTTGTTGAGCTGCGGAGACAGCATTTCGGGCATTCTGAACATCGTTAATGGAAGCCTGAGTTGCTGCCCATTGTGCTTCCTGAGTTGACTGCAATTGGGTGGGATCGACTCGGACCAGTGGTTTGCCTTTGGTTACCTGATCTCCGGCGTTAACGTAAATCTCTTCGATTCGGCCCGGAACCTCACTGGTCAACTTGATGTAGCGGATGGGACGAACTTCACCCGACGCTGTGACGGTCTGTCGTAGTTCTGGCCTCGTTTCGAGCTTAACTGTGATTACTTCGGGCTCTTCTTTGCGCGTCGCATAGACGCTCACAATCACCACAATAGCTAATACGGCTGCTACCGATACTCCAATAATAATTTTCTTCTTACGACTCAATGCCATCTTCTGAAATCCTCAACTAGGGGCTAAACTCTCATTTGAAACGAGGGTTGTGGGTCTTATCGGGAACGCTTCACGTCAAACCGTTACGCTCGAAGTGTCTTCTACGTCAAAACTTACCAAACAGTTTCATATAACGGCAACCAATGCCGTAGGTTGGAAGCATAAAGCTGACTATAGGTTTGTCGCTAGATTGCCAGTCCTGACCGCTCTGGTCAAATCCTTTAGGGGCAGCTTAATTGCAAGCAAAATCGACTATATCCTGTTGTTGTGACAGCTTTCTGCCGCCGTATTCCCTCGATCTCGGATTGCCAACCGCTCCCGCGTCGGGCCTGGAGCCGGAACATGGGCGGCCAAATTTTGGGCCTCCTTGTATAAGACGCGTTGGCGGACCCTTTCATTTCGCGCTAAAATGAAAATTCTTCTCCCGCTCTGTTTTGCTGAGGCAATCTTTCCTGGGAGATGAAGCAACTAGACAATCGATGATTACTTGCGACCGGTGCAAAACTGAGAACCTTGAGGGCTCACAATACTGTGATGAGTGCGGTGCCCCATTGCGCCCAAACGGCCACTCGATACTTTCTCCCAAGAACTATCCAAACGGGGGCAATGGGCAAAATGGTTCACGAACTAATCTGTCCGGTGCTCATCCAGAATTTGCCGGGGGACATGTGTCAGGAAATCTAAATCTCCACGGTTTTCCCCAGCCAACAAAACCGCATGCGCGACTTGTGATTGAAAAGGGCCGCTCAACTGGAAAACAATTCATGTTGAGCGACCTCGAGTCGCAAATAGGGCGTTGGGATGCGGATGGTGGAGTGTTCCCTGACGTGGACCTGGACACCGATGATCCAGAGGCCAAGGTTTCTCGCCGACACGCACGGATTACTTTAAGCAACGGTCAATATTTTCTCGAAGACCTGGGTTCTACAAACGGTACTTTCATTAATCGCGGGAAACGGTTGGCGCCGGGACAGCGCCAGGCGCTATGCGACGGAGACGAAATCATCGTTGGCAAAACCTTTTTGCGTTTTCACATCGTGAAATAAAACCCGACCCCTGTGAGTTTACTTATCGGATTGGTGTCAGCGAGCTACGATTTCACTGAAGCAACGAGATGACTGAGTGCAAGGAATGCGGCGGCAAAGTCGCACCTGACGAACATTTCTGCGGAAACTGCGGCGCTCAACTGCCGGCAGCGTCGCCGGCGTTGGAGACGATAGCCGTAGCTCTCGATGCCGACAGCCTAATTTCCATTGCTCCCCAGGCTGAGCCAAAGGTTGATGTAGTCCCTCCAGCATCAGCGACTGACGAGGAGATATCGAAACCATTAGACTCATCTGCTCCCACTCCTCCTCCGGCCAAAGAAAATTCGAGATACACAGCCGCTGCAGCTGAACCCATCAACTCTCTCAGTGGTACTGATCCTGGTGCGCAGATCTCTTCCAGCTCGCTAGGTGGAGGTGCAACTGATGACGTTAGAATTTTCGGGACAAACTCGACTCCTCGCAAAGGTACGACAGGCGGCCACCATCCATTAGTTAAGCAGCTTGAGGGCGGAACGGTTCTAAACTCGCGTTACGAGATCGTGCGTAGGATTGGTGGAGGGGGAATGGGCGCCGTCTACCTCGCCAAGGACCGCAATTTGGGTGACGCTCCGAGGGCCGTAAAGGAGATGGTGGAATCTCATCTCGATCCGGCCCAACACGAGAAGGCAATCGGAGATTTCAAACGTGAATCCTTATTGCTGACTTCACTCGAACATCCTTGTATTCCCACAATCTACGACTATTTCTACGACGAGACATTGAGCCGCTTTTATCTCGTCATGAAGTACATCTCTGGAGGCGATCTCGCCTCTCGCCTGCGCGCAGCCGTCGGTGGTCGGTTGGACGAAAAGACAGTCACAGATTGGGGAATGCAAATCGCAGATGTGCTCGATTATCTCCACTCGAGACCCAAGGCGATTATCTACCGCGACCTTAAGCCCGCAAATTTGATGATCGACGGCAACACCGGTCGCGCGATGCTGATCGATTTTGGCATTGCTCGTTGGGTCTCACAACAGGAAAAGGGAGTCACTGCCGTGGGGACGATGGGTTACGCGCCTCCGGAACTTTTCAGCGGTCGCGTTCAACCGGCCTCGGATATTTACAGTCTTGGCGCAACGATGTTTCATCTGCTGACCGGATCTGATCCACAGGATAATCCGCTCTTGATTTTTGACTTCTCAAAGAATCCTCGACCCCGGCAGATCGCTCCTAACATCTCGACAGAGATGGAGCAGATCTTGATGAGAACGGTTGAATACAAGCCGGAAGATCGTTATCGGACCGCAGGCGAGTTGCGAAATGAACTGGCAATTCATCTCGAGAAGTTGATGTCGGGTCGTGTTAATTACGGAATGCCGGCTCCTCAACTTGGCAATGAGACTGTTCAGGGCCAAACGGTCTATTGCGGATTTTGTGGTGGGCGAATCGCGGCTGACGATGTCTTTTGTGCTCACTGCGGCGCACGTCAACCATTGGCAGGTGTGGGTGCCAGTGCGATGCTTCATACGTCACGACCGACCGCAAAATTGGTGGTAGCCGGCACGACTGAACTAGATGCGTCCTTTATCTTGCAGAAGGACAGCAATCTCCTTGGACGAACTGACCCGCATTCGAATATTTTTCCCGAAATTGATTTGTCGCGGTTTGATCCTGAGACCAAAGTGTCCAGGCGCCACGCTCGAATCTGGCTTGAAGGCGAGACCTTCCTGGTAGAGGATCTGGGCTCAGTAAACGGAACGGTTATAAACGATTCAGTCAGACTCGCCCCCCGACAGCCACGTGTTTTAGATAGTGGCGACAAATTAAGGGTAGGGGAAACCACCCTGCACTTTTTAGTTGGTTAAATTGCTCCCGACTTGGTGGGGTCGGACCTCGACGTGGCCTAATCAGCCCATAAGCTCGTGTCCAGTATGCGAGTTAGCCAAGTTGAAGTAGACTGCACCAAGTTTTTTAACTTCTAATGATCGTCGCCCAAGGTTTGACTCGTCCACAACCAAGAAGTCGCGCTGCCCGAAAAGGCGGCCAATCGCTTCCAGCCCCTTTCTCTCTTCGCTGCGGAGCCCTGCTTATCGACTATATCTTGCTTACTGCAATCGTAGTCTTCGGTACACTTGTGGCTCGAATACTTGGTGGCGGAGCTCGTACGGCCGGGAATTCAGCTGAAACTGCTGGGATTCTATTGGCTATCGCGGCCGCAATCATAAATCTTGGAATGTTGCCCGGTTTATTCGGGGTGACAGTGGGCAAATGGGCAACGGGTTTGCGAATTGAAAGAGTAGAGGGTGGCGAACCGGGTGTAGGCCGGGCTTTTCTTCGTCACTTTGTGGGTTACCCGTTATCTTTTTTCATTCTGGGGTTGGGATTTATTCTTGTAGCGTTTAGCATGCGTGGTCGCGGGTTGCACGATATTATTGCCGGCACGGTGGTCGTCCGCGAAAGTTCCTAATCAAGGTGAGCTCCACCAATAAGTGAGCAGAAGTCGTTGTCCAAAATGTTCGAACTCATAGTGAAATATCCCGACCGTGCCCCGGATCATTTTCCGTTGGGCCGTTTACGAATCACCATCGGACGATCAGCGAGAAACGACTTGTGCATTCCTGATCCGTTCGCTTCGCGTGTTCATGCCGAGGTGCGCAGAGAAGGTGACGAATACGTTTTGCAGGACCTCGGGTCGGCGAACGGTACGCTATATAACGGCTCGAATGTTGAGGGTGTAATTCATCTCACCTCTGGTGGCCGCATTCAAATTGGTGAAACCGAAATAATATTCGACGACGGCAGTTATAACTCGAGCATGGGCGCCACCATGATCACCGATAACTCTGCCGCGTCACTTCCCGAGTCGACGATTGCGCTTGCTTCAGGCGATCGGACCACCTCGGGTTTGCTCGAAGCGATTGAAGGAGCCCGGACCAAACCTGAAGAAGTTGCGCAGACAGCTGCGGCTGCAAAACCGGCCACCAAACACGGCGATCTGCTTGCTCTGATTAGCAAGGTAGGAATAACTCTCCTGGCTTCCGCTACCTTGAATGAAACGCTCGAACAAATCGTGGCCCTGGTTTTCGAAGCTGTACCTGCCGATCGTTGCCTGATCATGATGCGTGATGAGGGCAGCGAGGATTTACGAGTTGCTGTTGCTCGCTTGCGCGATCGTGCCGGTGAAGTCGGCGAGATTCGAGTAAGTCGAAACGTCCTCGACGAAGTTGTAATTCGAGGAAAATCAGTACTTACCTCAGATGCTCAACACGATCCAAGATTCGCAAGTGGCACAGTTGTTTTGCAGGGAGTGCGTTCAGTTCTAGCGGTTCCGCTAGGCGTTTCGGAGAAGGTGTTCGGAATCATCTATGCCGATTCACCCATTGCCGAAGGTCGCTTCACCGAGGACCACTTAAAAGTATTAACGACGCTCGCTTCGGTAGCTGCTATCCGGGTGGAAAATACCCGACTCGTGGAAGCGCGCCTCGAGCGAGAACGTTTAGAACGCGAGTTGGCCCTGGCCAGTGAGATTCAGCAACGGTTTCAACCAACCGCACCTCCGCAAGTCAACGGTTATGAGTTACAAGGCATCAGTTTCCCTTGTTACGAAATTGGTGGCGACTATTACGATTTCATCGAGCGTGAGGACGGCCGTCTTGTAATTGCTTTGGGAGATGTGTCG
>DATIBX010000852.1:0-2839 GCA_035457105.1 Pyrinomonadaceae bacterium | reverse complement strand
GCTAGGACTTGTGACACGCGACGATACAGCTCGAACCGTCAACGCGATACTTTCCTCCCAGGTGGAGCGATTACTTATCGCGCCAATCGGACGACTTGGTGATCATGTTTCACGCCACGCAATGGAAAAGGCGAGTAATGCCCTTGTTACACGGATTACCTCCGCTGCCCGTGAACGACTGCCGATGGCTATTGCGGAGTTTGATGTCGGTGGAGTTGTTCGGAAGAAGGTCTCCGAATATCCAACGGAAAAATTGGAAGAACTTGTTCTGTCAGTCGCACAACATCACCTGAAGACTATTGAACTGTTTGGGGCGGTGATTGGCTTCTTTATCGGATTAGGCCAGGCCATCTACACACTGCTCAGGTAAGTGATTAGCTTCGTTAAGAGGCAAATTAGATCTAAACTAGGGAACCTGTAACGAGGCCAAACCGTTTTCAAGAGTGGCAGCCAGGGCTTAACGCGCCAACTTCAAAGAACAGGGGAAAAAATATGTACTGCGCAAACTGCGGCACGCCGATAAGCCAGAGCTTGAGCTTCTGTAACCGTTGCGGGGCAAGCCTGAAAGAGCGAGAACAACAATCGAATACTGGTGCTATATCTGCTTTCCTGACTGCAATCACGCTGATTGGTGTGGCAGGGTTGGGCATTATGCTGGGAGGCGCACTCGTTCTTCGCAAAGAGGCCGGCCTGACCCAGGATTTGATCGGTATCTTCATGCTCTTCACTTTCTTGATAGTTGGTGTTACGGAGACAATGCTCATCCGACAATTGTCTCGCCTGACTGCGACGCCTAAGCAAAAGAGATCCTTACCCGGAGCGGAACAGATTCCTTTCGAACTAAGACCCGCCCAGCCACTTCCATTAGTCGAGCCTGTTGCCAGCGTAACGGATAACACCACTCGCACATTGGAGTATTCCCGCCGCCAACAGTAATCAGTAGGAGTTATTCAATGAAGAAACTCGGCTTACTTCTAATTCTCAGCCTGGTTGGTACCATGGGCTGTCACCATCGAATTGGTAACCAGGTTATTGGTTCTGGGAAACGTGCAATTCAAAAGCGAGATGTCGGAGCATTTACGTCAATTTCGACGGAAGGCGCTTTTGACATTCAGGTAGTGTGCCAACAACCGGCTGGTTTACAGATCGAGGCCGATGACAACGTCCTCGACCTCGTCAGCACTGAGGTCAGCCATAATGTGCTGCGTCTTAGATCCACGCGCAGTTACTCAACGAGCGAGCCGGTAGTTTTAAAGATTACGGCGCCGGACCTGGATGGGTTGAGTGTTTCGGGTGCAGGTAAAATTGAGATTTCGGGTCTAAAGAATGAAAAGTTTGAGATTGATTCAAGTGGTGCTCCGAAGATCTCAGTGGCAGGAATAACCAAAGTTATTGACATTCAAACCAGTGGTGCGGCAAAGATCGATACTCATAAACTTCATGCTTCGCGTGCAGTCGTAGATAGCAAAGGAGTGTCGAATATTGATCTGGATGTCGCGGATCAACTGGACGTGACAATTTCCGGTCCCTCTCACGTCAGATATGAGGGTGATCCAGTGGTGAACAAGAAGATCAATGGACCGGGCTCACTGGAAAAGAAGATTAGCACGGGCGCCTAACCAGGGGCAGTTAGACGTAGTGGTATGAAGTCAGTACCGATACGCGGTAGCGTCGGGTAGTCGTTTAGGTCGAGCCTCATTGATTACCACGGAGACCGGACGCTACCGCGTGACGGTACTGAGTTCATGACACTACGAGTCGTGACGCGCATCGTAGATTGGTTGCCGCTTTTACCTCCTGTTGGCATAAGGTAGTCCCTTGCTGCCAGGAGGTTGCGCAGAGAGAGCCTCACATTGGCAGACCATTCCTCACCGCTTGCCGACGTCATTACTGAATTGAGCAGTCTACATCATTCACACATTTGCAGAATGCTGAGAGATAATATTTCTGTTGACATTCTGCTCCGTACTGAATAACTATTTGCACCTAATCGAAAGGAGCTTATTTCCCCAATGACCTATGTAGTTGTTGAGATTTGCGTTGATTGCAAGTATACAGACTGTGCTGCTGTTTGCCCCGTGGAAGCATTTCATGAGTTACCGGATCGCCTTTACATCAACGCTGATACCTGCATCGACTGCGACGCGTGTGTACCCGAATGTCCCGTCGAGGCGATTTTTGCCGACACGAATGTACCCGAGCAGTATGCACACTGGACCCAGATCAATATTGACGAAGCTCCAAAGTATCCAATCATCAGTCAAAAGATTCCGGCTCTACATGGACCGACCTGCACAGGTCCTGAAGAATAACCGTCCAGTTTTAGCGCGAACACGTCCAACTGACACTCAACCACTAGCAATCTGGCGATAAGAGGCGGATCAAAGCCGCCTCTGCGTCCCTCCAGATCAAGGCAGACCGCATACATGTCAGCCCAGAACAGTGCGAGTCACTCTCTGCAACATCCGAGTGCGGGTGTCTGGTACCACAGGTCAACACTGATCATGTATTTGAAAGAGTTGCCGCAGTGGCCCGGCTAATTCGCGCAGGAAGACTCATCGAGCGCGCGTGAGCGTAGGGGTGGGCTTATCAACCATGGGACCAGCTAACGCTTGCCAGGCTAACTCCTGGTTCCCAGGGTCACGTGCAGGTTTCACATCTGGAATTCCGCAATCCATTCTCGACTAGGACCTCAGGTGCTTTATGACAAAACCTTTTTCATCCCGCTTTGCAGGTATTCTGCTTCTCACGCTCCTCATTGTTCCAGTCGCCGCCAAGGATTCCTGGGTCAGCGTGCACTCAAAGAACTTTTTTCTAATCGGCAATGCGAGCGAGAAAG
>DATIBX010000851.1:0-12676 GCA_035457105.1 Pyrinomonadaceae bacterium | reverse complement strand
TTGCACGTTATCGGTGAAATTGCATGGCACCAGTTCACTTCTACGGGTGGCATAAGCGGTTTAGCACTACTCTCAGAGTCCCATCTGAGCTGCCATACTTACCCTGAATTTGGCGCTGCCACCTTCAATCTCTACTGTTGCCGCGAGCGTGCTTCGTGGTCCTGGGAAGCTTCGCTCAAAGAGATGTTGGGAGCGAAACAAGTCACGGTCCGCGTGTTGGAGCGACTAGTCAAACAGGACCTGCAAAAGTCAGACGAATTGCTTACTCCGGTTGGATAATCTGTTCAAATGATACTGAAATTGGCAGTCTGGGAGAGAACTACTAGATGAGCACGCTGGTAGCGAACTGCCCCGCATGCGGTGCCCAGGTCCAATTCAAGAGTGGCCAGTCGATCGTCGTTATCTGTGAATTCTGTCACTCGGCAATCGCCCGTACAGATCGCGACCTTAAAGACCTGGGCAAAGTCGCTGAACTGGTTGAAACAGGTTCACCACTTGACGTCGGTGTTCGTGGCACATGGAAGGGTGTCAGCTTTGAGCTTACAGGTAGAGCTCAGTTGGGCCATGAAATGGGCGGACAATGGGACGAGTGGTATGCGACCTTTGCAAACGGATGGTTGGGCTGGTTAGCCGAGGCCCAAGGTCGTTTTTATCTGACGTTTCAGTACCCACCGCCAGACAACATACAGCTTCCACCGTTTGAACAACTTCAGTTGGGCCAATCCATTCAGGGTCTGCCAACCCAAGTGCCCATGATCGTGGCGGAAACTGGACGCGCCACCGCACTCGGCGCGAAGGGCGAAATTCCCTATCTGCTGACGCCCCGTGACACCTATTACTATGCAGACCTGTCAGGACCCGAAGGCACGTTTGGCACGCTCGATTACAATGAATCACCGCCACTAATTTTCCTGGGCCATCAGGTAACACTCGCCGACATTGGAGTTACAACAACAAGGCTTCCCGAACGTGTCGAACGGCAGGTTGGAGCGGCCCAACTTAACTGCCCCAATTGCGGTGGTCCATTAGAGCTACGCGCGCCTGACAAGACTGAACGTGTCACCTGTCCAAACTGTAACTCCCTGCTCGACGTCAATCAGGGGCAACTGCAATTTCTTAAGGCCCTCGAAGCCAGCTGGTTCCAACCCGTTATTCCCATCGGCTCGACCGGTGATGTACCGGAAGGAAAGATGACCGTTATTGGAGCAATGGCCCGTAGCGTAACGATCGAAGGGACGCAGTACTTCTGGGGTGAATACTTGCTCTACAACCCACAGATCGGTTTTCGCTGGCTGGTGCACAGCGACAATCACTGGAATTATGTCAGAGCCGTACCGCCTGGGGACATAACGGAGTCGGCAAAGAGTGCTGATTATCGAGAGGGACACTATCGAATCTTCCAGGATGCCACCGCGAGCGTAGAAGTCGTGCTTGGCGAGTTTTATTGGAAGGTTGAAACCGGTGAGAAGGTGCGCGGCGTCGACTACGTGAGTCCGCCTTACATGTTATCGAAAGAGGTTTCGACTGTTTACGTTTCTGATCCTGAAGATCCGCAGGGGACACCTCGCGCGACAGGCGAAATAAATTGGTCGTTGGGCACCTACACAACCGTTCCGCAAATCGAAAAGGCTTTCGGAGTTAAAGGTCTCCCACGACCAGGGAACATCGCACCCAACCAACCTTATCGATACAAGTGGATCTATAAATACTGGGGTCTGTTGCTGGTCGGACTGTTGATTCTGGGTTTATTGACTCTGTTAGTCTCTGGTTCGACTCGTCAGGTTTTCTCCCAACCAGTTAGTTTCCAACCTTTACCGAATGAGGATGGCACACAAGTCTTCTTTAGCGAACCGTTTGAGCTTGCAGGACGACGCAACATAAGAATTTCTGCCGACGCTCCGGTCGACAACACCTGGCTCTATCTCGAGGGTGATCTGATCAACGATGAAACGGGAGTGGTCCAGTCGTTTCCGATAGACATCTCTTACTACCACGGCGTTGAGGATGGAGAGTCATGGACCGAAGGCAGTCAGTCCGATTCAGCATATACGTCTTCAATGCCGGCTGGTCGCTACGTCCTGAGACTTGAAGCGCAGTGGGAAAAGTGGCAACAACCGGCTTCTCTCTCAGTCAGGGTGGAACAAAACGTAGTGCATGGCGTCAACTTCATTTTGGCCTTAATTATCTTGTCTGTAATCCCAGTAATCATGCTCATCTATCACATAAATTTTGAACGACGGCGCTGGGCTGAAAGCATGTTTAGCGGCGGCAGCAGTTCGGATGATGATTAACGTGCTGCAGAATTAAGGAGGCACTCAATTGCTAAAAACGATCTACACAGCGTTTGGCAGCGGCATACTGGTCCTTTACGCAGTTTCTGCACTACTCGGCTGGGAGATTGGCGGCTTTTCCCGCCATCAACTTCCACCTGACGCCAGACAAAACGGTTACCGGTCCTTCCACTTCTGGCATTACGGGCTACACGGAGGAAAATGATGCAAGCACTTTCTTTTGTTAATAAAGTCGGTCTAGTCGTACCACTTGAGGGTCTCATTCCAATCCTCGTGACGACTCTCGTGTTTGTCGCACTTGGTTTGATTGTCTTTGCCTTAGCGTTTTTAGTGATCGCGAAATCAACTCCGTTTTCGGTCCGGAAAGAGATTGAAGAGGACCAGAACATCGCCCTGGCGATTGTGATCGCTTCCGTAATTCTCGGGAGTGCTTTAATCATCGCCGCCGCAATTCACGGCTAGTCCGCGCAACTTCGAGGTTACTGAGCGTGAGTTAACCAAGATCTGGACACGCTTAAAATCTTCTCTCGATATGTTGTCACGCTGTTTCGAGATCTGACATTGAGTTCATCGACTCAACAACATATCGATATGACTCGACCACCCCTACTCTTCTTAAACGTACTCATTGTTGCGACGTGTGGATTGATCTACGAACTGCTGGCTGGAACCCTGGCCAGCTATGTTCTCGGCGATTCCGTCACACAGTTTTCTCTAATCATCGGAATCTACCTTTTCGCTATGGGAGTCGGCTCGTGGCTCTCGAGATTTCTCGACAAGCAACTCGCGCGCAGGTTCGTTGACATCGAATTAGCCGTTGCCATTCTGGGTGGTTTTTCCGCGCCGCTGCTCTTCCTCACTTTTGCACGCGTAAGTTATTTCTATCCTGTCCTCTACTTTGTTGTGTTTGCGATCGGCGTATTTGTTGGATTGGAGATCCCTTTGTTGCTCCGAATCCTGAAAGACCAGCTCGATTTTAAAGAGCTGGTCTCGAGGGTACTGGCCTTTGACTACATTGGCGCACTGCTCGCCTCGATCTTGTTTCCGATTCTTTTTGTTCCAAAGCTTGGTCTAGTGCGAACGTCGCTAATTTTCGGGTTGCTGAATGCCGGCGTCGCGTTGTGGGGAACCTGGTTACTGAGACCAATCATCAGTGGTCCGGTACTCGGATTACGACTGCGCGCGGGATTTGTAATAGTGCTATTGCTAATTGGCTTCGTCAAAGCAAACAGGTTAACGTCGCTCGCCGAAGATGAGATGTTTGCCGATGAGATTGTCTACTCCAAAGACACTCCCTATCAGAGAATCGTCATCACACGTGGCCGCGCAGGGTTTCAGTTATTCTTGAATGGCAACCTGCAATTTAGCTCTACCGACGAGTATCGGTATCACGAGGCCCTGGTACATCCGCCAATGTTACTTTCCGGGAATCCCAGGCGAGTGCTGGTGCTTGGTGGCGGCGACGGTCTGGCGTTACGCGAAATTTTGAAGTACCCGTCTGTCGAACAGGTCACGCTCGTTGATCTCGATCCGGACATGACAAAACTTTCGAGCCGGTTTCCGCTGCTGGCAAATCTCAATCAAAATTCATTCGAAGATAAGCGAGTGCATGTCATTAATGACGATGCAATGATCTGGTTAGAGTCAACTAACGAACAACCTTTTGATGCTGCGATCGTCGACTTTCCTGATCCAAATTCGTACGCTTTAGGCAAACTGTACACGACTCGATTTTATCGTCTATTGAAGAACCGGTTGACCGAAACCGCCGGCATGAGTGTGCAATCGACTTCACCGCTATTCGCTCGTACCTCTTACTGGTGCATTCTACGCACTATCGAGGCAGCAGGCTTCACGGTAAAGCCGTACTACACGGCAGTTCCCTCTTTTGGTTTGTGGGGCTACGCGCTCGCACGCCGAACACCTTTCGACATTCCACGAAATCCACCTGCCGGCTTGAAGTTTTTGGACGACCAAACGCTTACATCGATGTTCAATCTCTCTGCTGACATTGGACCAGTCCCCGTCGAAATAAACCGGCTCGACAACCAGGTTCTGGTGCGATACTACGAAGGCGAATGGAGACGGTTTGAATAACTTTGGAGTGCGCCGGCCCGGCGGCGCTTTGTCACAACGCCCCTCTCTATGTCGAGCCTAAACCGTCGCGAAATTCTTGCTGCTTTCCTTGGCATTCCCTTCGCCTTAAGCGCCTGCAAACGCGAACAAACAACACCGCTTCCGCCTGGTGAAATCGTAGGCGCCTCTGATATCTTCGGCCATCGTGTTCGCGAGCGTTTACGAATTGAGGTTCCGCCGGAGAAGTGGACCAATGTTCCAGTCGTTATCATTGGGGGAGGAATCGCAGGACTGACCGCTGCATGGCGTTTAGTCAATTCGGGCTTCAACAACTTCGTCTTACTTGAACTCGAAAGTGCGCCGGGCGGTACATCACGTTCAGGTTCAAACCATGTCAGTTCCTTTCCCTGGGGCGCCCATTACATTCCCGCTCCGCTCAAAGAGAACCAGCACCTTGTGGCATTGCTAGATGAAATGAGTGTGCTCGAAGGACGCGATCAGTTTGGTGAGCCTGTCGTCGCCGAACAGTTTTTATGTCGCGATCCAGAGGAACGTGTTTTCTATAAGGGACGTTGGTATGAAGGGCTATATCTTCACGCCGGTGAAACTAGCGACGACAAGGAGCAGTACGCAAAGTTCAACTCTGAAATGGACCGATGGGTCTCATGGACCGATAAAAAAGGAAGACGAGCATTCACGATTCCGGTCTCAATGTGTTCCGACGATGCTGAAGTGACCGAGCTGGATCGCATCTCAATGAGCGATTGGTTGGCACAACGCGATCTGACAAGCCCGAGACTGCGATGGTGGATAGACTATGCCTGTCGCGATGATTACGGCATGAGTTTGGACCAGACGAGCGCCTGGGCGGGCCTCTTTTACTTTTGCTCGCGCGTTGCCAATCCAAGTGTTGAGTCGCAACCATTGATTACGTGGCCTGAAGGAAATGGACGATTGGTCAACCATCTAGTCCAAAAGACCAAAGAAAACATCAATTTGGATCGGGCCGCTGTCGAGATCATTTTGACCGACGATCACGCCGACGTCATTACTATCGATCGAGACGGAAGAAATCCTCATGGGTTTAGAGCACAGCAGCTGATCTTTGCGGCTCCACAGTTCGTCGGGCGTTACGTAATCCGTGATTACCGCGACAACCCACCACCTCACCTGGCAGAGTTTCAGTTTGGCGCATGGATGGTCGCGAACCTGACTTTGAAAAATCGGCCAGCGATTGGGACAAATCGAAATTTTCCACTTGCCTGGGACAATGTCTTTTACGAGAGTCCGTCGCTTGGATACGTCGTGGCTACTCATCAACAAGGTCGCGATCGTGGTCCAACGGTGCTTACTTATTACTATCCACTTTGCGATCAAGATCCGCGCGTCGCACGAACCAGACTGTTACAAACAGACTGGAAAGAATGGGCAGAAGTTGCGTTGACGGATTTAAGTCGAGCCCATCCGGATATACGTGAACTTGTTGAACGCCTCGATGTGATGAGATGGGGTCATGCGATGATTCGACCTCGAACCGGTTTCATGTGGGGACAAGCGCGACGCGCAGCGGCGGCGCCTTATCGCTCGATACATTTTGCGCATTCTGAGTTGAGTGGCATTGCGTTGTTTGAGGAAGCATTCGACGCTGGTATACGCGCCGCGGATGAAGTGTTGAAGGCGCTGAGACGCTGAATTATTGGTTTCATCTATGGAAATGTTCTAATCTGAACGTTCTCCGTGCAACCTTCGTGGGTGCACGGAGGAAGCAAAACTAAGACACTCCAATCTATTGAATCCCCCGGTTCAATTTCAACATCACGATGATCAATGACGAACGAGAACTCTACGTCCAACGGTTTACGTTCCCGCCTTGACGACCCGCAGTCCAAACACTGTTGGGGTCTCATTTCCGCCGGTCGCCTGGATCCGAACCGTTATCTTCTTCTTGTCTCTCAATAGCTCGGTCGGCAAAGAGTAGGCGACATCGAAGAATTTCCCGGGAACACTCCCCGGAGCACTCCGTGGGGTTGATTGTTCGCCAAGGCGCTGACCTTCAACCAATACTTCGCCGGTCCGCTTTCCTCGCTCGTCCGTGTTGTAAGTGATCAACAAAGAAGCTGGTGTGGACTGTAGCGGCAATTCGTATGAAAACCATTTCTTAGCGCGACGGCCCGCTCTGCCAGTTATCCGATCGATGCTGGTATCTTCACCTTGCTGGTTAAACTTCTTTTCGCTTTCGGCGTTGCCAGGTTCGACGAAAAAGATCGTTGCCGCATCTAATTGTTTCCGCTTCTCATTTGCAGCAGCTACCTCTTCAAGCTTCTTCTTCCATGACTCTGCCGTGTAGAGATCCCAATAAACTGCGTACATCCGTCGGTGCAAACGATAGAACGGAACCAACTCGATCTCTCTTGGTGCGTCATCGAGGATACGACCCGCACTTACGCTACGAAAAATGCCAAGCCGGTCGGGTACAGGTTGAACCCATTGTTCGACCGGCTTAGCGTCATTCACAAAAGACGGGACCGATTCGGATGGGCCACGACGTTCCGGTCCGAGATCACCGGCGAGAACTAATGGACCCCACATTACGGCGGCTCGAGTCTTGTTGTCAGGCAATGGTTCAAGGTGCAGTCTTTTTGGGAGCGACAACGAGACTGTGTCGCCATTCTTCCAACTCCGGTTTATTTCCACATACGAACCCGGCGATGCAATCTTTGATATAGCCTGACCATTCACCTGGACTGAGAATCCTTCCCCAGCCCAAGATGGTCGACGCAACAAAACTGTGAATGTTTTCGAGCGCTGCAGCTTCAGTTTTAGCGTGGCCGACTCACCTTCCGGAAAGGTCGTATCCATCGTCAGAAACACACCAGCTGATTTCCATTCGGCGGTTGAGGGCACGAACAGATTTATCCAAAGTCGATCACCTGCTTCGTAATAGATACCGTCCCCATGGAGGCCATGACTCTCCATGCCGGTACCAACACAACAAGTGAAAGCGCGATACATGTCCTGATATTCATGGCGAACGCCTCTGCCGACCGGGACCATGTAACAAGTTCGCCCATCCTCCGGGTCAATCGAACCGAGCACATGATTAAAAAGCGCTCGCTCTTCGAACTCTGCATATTTAATGGCCGGATTGAGCGCGAATAGTTGTCGCGTCATTTTTAATAAGTTGTAGACGTTACAACTTTCATCCGTCCGTCCATCAACTCTCTCGGCTAGTTCGTCGGGTGGGCCAAAATACTCGTCGCGCCCATGCCCGCCTGTAACGTAAGTATGATCGTTTACCACTGCGTCCCAGAAAAACCGGGCCGCTACTCCGTCAGCCTCATTGCCTGTGTACATGTATTGCTTGAGCACTCCGAGCAACTTTGGAACCTGAGTATTTCCGTGTAAGCCTGCTAGTTTATCTTCACGTCGTGCCAGTGGACCAATAACTGCCTGGTGATCAAAACGATGCGATAGGACCAACCAGCGCTTGTCGCCTGTGTCGGCATAAAGATCTGCAAGTACTTCGTTCATTCCGCCAAATTCGGTATTGAGCATTTGTTGTGTTTTAGCTTCATCAAGCCGCGACAACACAGATTCGGCCCATCCCGCATACTTCGCCTCCAACTGCAATGCAGTTCCATTGCCGGTATAACGATAGGCGTCTCGTAAGCCGGCGAAAGTCTTATGCAACGTGTACCAAGGCGACCAAAGGCCATTGAGGTCGAAAAAACTCGATCGGATATTGCCCGCACCTACCTCAGCGAATTTCTCGCGCAAACCTTCCAATGCGCCCAGGTAACCATCCCCGTTCTTGTCCTGGATTTCCTTCATCTCTTTGACCAGGTAATCTGCTCGTTCCTTAAAACGTACGTCACCGGTAGCCGCAAACATCAGCGATACCGCTGAAAGATAATGGCCTGCAATATGACCCGTCAGATTCCTTCCATCACCATCCCAACCTGAATACCCCTCCGCCTTTGGTGTTAGTCCGGCCCGTTTGCGGTAGTACGCCATCATTCGATCGGGCTCGAGTTTTAGGAGGTACTCTGCGTCGAGATCCTGAGCGTGTTTCAGTGGACCACCCGTCAGGCGCACGTCCGATAAAGGCAAAGGCCTGGCTACGTCAGCGACAGGCCTTTTGAACGTTTGGCCCAATGATTCGGCGGGATAATTGATGGTCAGTAAGACAAAAAGAGCGATTGATAATGCCGCTATTCTCGCTGTCATGATCAATTTTTGGTGTTTTGGTCTTCGTAACCTTTGGGATGGAAACGATGCCAATCCCAGGCACTTTTAACGATTGAGTGAAGATCTGGAAATCGAGGCTTCCAGTTAAGGACGGTTTTGGCCAGCTGCGCATTCGCCACCAGGCGAGACGGATCTCCAGCGCGGGCCGGCTCAATACGAACTGGTATTTCGTGGCTCGTAATCTCTCTTGCTGTCTGGATGACTTCCATTACTGAGTAGCCTTGTCCGTTACCAAGATTGATAAATTTCGAGTCCCCGCTATTTCTTAAATGGTCCAACGCAAGTAGATGCGCCGAACCGAGGTCAGTTATGTGGATGTAATCCCGAATAGCTGTTCCATCAGGTGTGGCATATTGGTCTCCAAAGACCGAAACGTATTCTCGCTTGCCTAAGGCAACGGCCAGCACATTGGGAATCAGATGAGACTCGGGCTCATGATCTTCACCACGGGTTTCGGTCGCTCCGGCAGCATTGAAGTAACGCAGCGCGACAAACTTGAGCCCATAAGCGTTGTCGTAGGCTTTCAGAATGTGTTCCATCATCAGCTTCGACGTACCGTACGGGTTTGTCGGGTTTTGAGGATGGTCCTCATCAATTGGAACACGGATTGGCTCGCCATAGGTGGCACACGTGGAAGAGAAGACAAAATGGCGGACGCCAGAACTAAGCAAAACGTCTAAGAGCACGAGACCATTTTCCACGTTCTTTTCGAAGTATCGCTTGGGTTCGACAACCGATTCGCCAACATAAGCGAGAGCTGCGAAGTGTATGCAGGCGTCGATCTTATGTTCGATACAGATCTGTTCGACCAACGCGCGATCACCGGTACTCCCATTATAGAAAGGAACCACCGGATCGACGGCGGCGCGGTGCCCTCGAAATAGATCATCAAGTACGACGACTTGCTCTTGCTTTTCGCGCAATAGTTCTACCATCACGCTGCCAATATAGCCTGCGCCACCTGTAACGAGAGTGGTCATCAATAGAACTCCTGAAGAAAACTTTATTAGTTGGAAATGCGTTTCGACTTTATCATCCGGATAACTCGCTGACTAGTGGAAGGGCTCTTAAACGAAGAGAACTGAGACTCTCGGAAAAATCAAAAACAGTTTCGTGCTATTTCGTGGAGTTTCGTGGATCATTTTTTCTACGATCCACGAATTCACGCAAACTAAGACTAAATAAAACAGATCTAAACTCTCTTGTTTGCTAGTCGGTCGCCTTGACGAACCTAGCTATTAATCGTAAAGAGAGTCATCTCGTTTAATTCAACTTACCTGAGGAACCAATGCCGAAATTTGGGACACGCTTCTACTGTGTAATCATCTTATGCCTTCTGCTGCTTTCCCTGGTTGGACTGCTTCTTTTCGGCAGTCACAACGCAACCACCACAGTACGCGCCGCGAGATCGACGTCCACTCTCAAGATATTCGCGAGTTCCAGGAATGATGTGTCGCAGCCACTTCGCGCAGTATCAATCAAAAATAATCAGACAGACTTAGTACCTATTTCGATAGCTTCGCCCACACCTACGACAAGCATGACACCTGTCACCCGAGAGTCCGCAGCAGTTGAGCAAACACAACAAGGTACTCGACCAGCCGCCACAGTTGTCGAAGGCTTCGATGGCTTGGGTTTTGGCTTTGAAGGACCACAGGGTAAAGCTAACCTTCGTAATCCTTCTGACAATACCCTGGCCGTAGGACCAGACCATGTGGTCCAAATCGTTAATACCCGGATGGCGATCTTTTCGAAGAAAGGCAAACGGTTCAAGACAACCGGCAAAGTGCTCCTGGGTCCGGTTGTGACGCGGTCACTTTTTTCAGGATTCGGCGGGCAGTGCGAAGCTCGTAATAACGGCGATGCCGTGGTCCGTTATGATCAACTTGCTGGAAGATGGCTCATCGTGATGCCAATCTTTGCTCGTGGACCAGTACGACCCGACCAACCACGCGTTGGTGTATCCGGCGAACCGGCCGCCCTAAGCCCACCCGGGCAAACCAATCAACCCGGGGCCCCAACGAAGCTAACTCTTCCCCAAGTGGCAAACCCGGCGGATCCAAATCGCGCGGCGGCAGCAACCGCCGGAACTGGGCCTTATTCGATTTGCTATGCGGTGAGTGTTAACTCGGATCCATTAGGATCGTATTACCGCTACGAGTTTCTCCGTCCATTCTTCCCAGACTACCCGCGCCCAGCTGTTTGGCCCGATGGTTACTACGTTCCCACCAGCACCAGTGACGACATTATTCAGAAACACGCTTGCGTGGTGGATCGCAACAAGATGCTTAAAGGCCTACCGGCGACGGAGCAGTGTTTTGTGATCGATGGCGTTAACTTTTTGAACAACGCGGATATCGATGGCTTGGGCGTGCCGCCGATCGACGCTCCTAATATCATGATGGCCGCCGGTGGCGCTCAGTTAAAGGGAGTATTGGAAGATGACCAAGTCTTCTATTGGAAATTTCGCGTTGACTGGCAGACTCCGGCCAACACCAAACTAGAAGGGCCGTTTCCAATCAAGGTCGCTCCTTACCAATATCTTTGCGGAGGACAGCTGACTGATTGCGTTCCTCAACCCGGAACCGAAAAGCGGCTCGACTCGCAAGGCGACAAGATCATGGCCCGGCTGGTCTATCGGAAGTTCAGAGGTCATGAAAGCATTGTCGCGGTCCATTCGGTAAACACTTCGGCAGGCTCGGGAGGTGTGCGCTGGTATGAGTTTAGGTTAGACAAGACCCGCGAACCGAAGTTGTACCAACAAGGAACATATGCCCCTGACAGAGCTTACAGATGGATGGCCAGTCCGGCGTTGGATCGCGCTGGAAATTTAGGGATCGGCTATTCGTTTGGTGGTGAGCACGATTTTCCAGGACAACGCTTTGCCGCCCGACTGGCGAATGATCCGCTCGGCCAGTTGACGCTGAAAGAAATTGTTTTGGTCCAAGGTGAAGGCATCCAGAATGTCATGCGCTGGCAGGACTACACGCAAACAGCAATCGATCCCAGCGACGACTGCACAATCTGGTACGTTGGGGATTACGTTAAAAAGGACGCCCCGTTCTACAGCAGCAGAATCGGGGCGTTTCGGTTGCCTGGTTGTGGCTCTCGTTAGGTTTTGTTCCTTGTTATTTCTCCATCTACGAGTCGCCAGATACCCAGCGGGTTGCCTTCCTTGAGTTCGTCTGGGAGGGTCGCGTCAGGAAAGTCCTGGTAGCAAACCTGACGGGTAAATCTTAAGATCGTGCGCGTACCAACCGACGTAGAGCGTCCATCGGAAGTAGCCGGATAAGGTCCACCATGGACCATCGCGTGACAAACCTCGACACCCGTAGGAAAGCCATTGAAGACAAGGCGACCGACCTTTGCTTCCAACGCTGCCAGCAACTCAGCACCCGAACTCAGATCCTGTTCATTAGCATGAATTGTCGCAGTCAGTTGACCTTCCAGCTGGTTTATAAGGGCCTGTAACTCCTGCCGGTTCGAATACATTATGACTAAAGTCGATGGTCCGAAAACCTCTTCGCTCAATTCCGGGTTTGCGAGAAATTCTTTTCCGTTGGTGAGAAACAAAGCGGTCTTTGCACCACATCCGCTCGACTCTTGACTGGCCGTGCCAACCGTTTTAATTGCCGCATGGCCCGATCGCGCCGCAACACTTTTCCGGTACGTGGAACTGATGCCATCCGTAAGCATCGTTTGTTCAGGGCTAGCACTCATAAAAGCACCAAGTTTTTCTACAAACGATCGGGCCTCTGGCGAGTCCGCCAGAAATATCAATCCCGGGTTGGTACAAAATTGACCTGCGCCCAAGGTTACTGAAGCGCTCAGTCCTGCGACGATCTGCTCTGAACGGTCAGCCAGCGCGCCCGGAAGGATTACCACCGGGTTAACACTACTCATTTCGGCATAGAACGGAATGGGCTCTGGCCGGCTCGAAGCAGCATCGAATAAAGCACGGCCTCCAGCTCGCGAGCCAGTGAAGCCACCACCCTTAACAAGTGGATGCTTGACCAATGCAGTTCCGACTTCATTTCCCGAACCGTAAATGAGAGAAAATA
>DATIBX010000850.1:0-18691 GCA_035457105.1 Pyrinomonadaceae bacterium | reverse complement strand
GTTAGAGGTGAAAAGTCTCGTGATTCAGAAATCACGCCAAATCGATCGACCTATCATCCTGGACCAACGGGCACGCAGGCACTTTACGATCTGCTGAACGACTCAGGCCGGCAGGTTATGCGCTGGCGCGAAGCCCCGGATAAGTTGCTCAAGGAGCAAGGCTCAAAGGTGGTTACGTTTGTGGTGATTGGGCCAACGAAAAAAGAGATTACCGATGACGAGACGCGCGCCGTTTTGCGCTGGGTGGACCAGGGCGGACGTCTCGTTCTCATCGATAGAAGTCCAGTGCGCTCATTGCTTCCGCACTCCCAGCACTGGAGGGTTAGTCCGGTCCAAATGGACTATCCGGCCTTTACCGTCGATCCTTCTGATACCAAACAGATGACCGAACGAGTGGTTGCCCTTCAGCCCGTACAGCCAACAATTCTCACCAGAAGTATTCAGTCGGTAATTCCGTCCAGATTTGCGTCGCGAATTAGAATTGATTCGGTTCCCAAAGTGGACAATGAAGACGTTGACGAGGAAGGCCCTGCGTCGAAGTCTTCGAATGCGCCCGTCGTCCATCTCGCCGATGCCACCGGAGGGCTACTGGTTGACTATGTGTATGGCAATGGCACCATCACATTGTTGACTGACCCATACATCGTTTCCAACAGCGGCATCGTTCTCGCTGATAATGTACAACTTGGCATTAATACGGTTGCGCCCTATCAGGGATTGATCGCCTTTGATGAATTTCATCAGGGACGAGGTATTACTGAAAATGCCATCGCTGGATATTTTTCCGGCACTCCCGTACTTGCGTTTGCGGCCCAACTGGCTGCTTTGATCATCTTTCTCGTCTGGACCAGGGCTCGACGCTTTGGTAGACCATTGCCGCTTCCGCATACCGACCGGCGCTCGACTCTTGAGTTTGTCGCATCAATGTCAGAGTTGCAGGAGCGCGCCAAGGCTTACGACCTCGCAATTGAAAATATCTACTCGCGAACTCGGCGCGTCTTAGCACGTTATGCCGGCGTCGACTACAACAGTTCGCGGACTGTAATCGCATCCAGAGTTGCGGCGCGTTCAAATGTGAAACAAGCCGAGCTTGAGAACTTGATGCAGCAATGTGAAAACGCGATAAATGGTGAACCTACAAGTTGGCGGCAGGCTATTGATCTGGTAAAGCATCTGCGCGAACTGGAACAAACGCTCGGTCTGGGTATGAGATCTCGGGATATGCGTCAAGCGGCAGACAAGGTGACCGCGTCTTAGAACTGGTCGTTGTTATGAATAATCGCGCTCGACCCTTAACTCTTATTTGAACCGCAGCCACAAACCAGGCTCTGATGGTTGCGGCCTCGAACTGAACAAACAAGCTCGATCAATTTCAAGTCACACTCTCAAAATCCAAAATGGCTGAATACGTCTCCTCTACTGTCGCACACATACGCAACGAGCTCGGCAAGGTCATCGTCGGACAGGAAGAAGCGATCGAGCAAATCTTGATTGCAGTTCTCGCCGAAGGACATGCGCTCGTTGAAGGTGTTCCTGGCACTGCAAAGACCCTAACAGTTAAGACACTGTCGCGGATAATTAATGCCACTTTCAGTCGCATTCAATTTACTCCCGACTTGATGCCTTCCGACATCACCGGCACGAACGTCTTTAACATTGCGACATCAAACTTCAATTTGAGAAGAGGACCGATCTTTACTGACATTCTCCTGGCGGACGAGATAAATCGCACGCCACCAAAAACTCAAGCCGCGTTGCTCGAAGCAATGGAAGAGCGGCAGGTAACGATTGATGGTGAAGCACATCTATTGCCACCTATCTTCACAGTGCTCGCAACGGAAAATCCGATCGAATATGAAGGCACATATCCTTTGCCGGAAGCGCAACTTGATCGGTTTCAGCTAAAGATTCTATTGGGATATCCGTCAGAAGCAGATGAGCGCGAGGTACTCAATCGTTGGAATGCAGGGTTCAATTCTAAACGATTGGACCAGGTAGACCTCGTCCCACTTTCGGATCCACTCGCGATCATCAAATGCCGAGCTGAGGTTGCAGCGGCACAGATGGAGCCTGGCGTCCAGCATTACGCAGTCGATATCGTGCGACGAACGCGCAGTCATCCTTTTGTACATTACGGTGCGAGTCCACGTGCGGCGGTTGCGTTACTGCTATGCTCAAAAGCTGTCGCCGCAATTCGCGGCCGAGAGTTCGTAACACCTGATGATGTACGAGATGTTTCGTTGCCGGTATTACGACATCGTCTAACACTCCGTGCTGATGCGGAACTGGATGGCGTAACACCTGATGCGGTGGTGACAGACATCTTAAAGCTCACTGAAATACCGCGCTGACTATGCGAAAACTTGCGAATAAGTTGCCTCATTTCGTCTAAAATATTGGATTTTTCTCCTTTTTTTCGCCTCGCCAAAATCTACAAAATTGGAGCCGGTTTCGGAATTTGGATCGGATTCGTGTCCGCTTGAGGCCAAAAAACTAAATTTCAGTTCAAAATCTTAGTCACCTCATAGGGTATAAGCCTTGCTTCCTCACAATCCGCAAGTCTCCCCCTATTCAGATCATTGGATCTGAATCTTTGATTTTTCTCACTAAGGAACAGAAGGAGAAGTTTATGGTCAAGAGAATGGCGCAAGCCTTGTTTTGCCTGACCCTGATCATCGGCGCAACGGGTCTTTGCTTTGCGCAGGCGACAGGAGGCATCAAAGGCACCGTCAGCGACGCCGCTGGTGCGCTCGTGGCCGGAGCAGCCGTCGAAGTTGCCAATGACAATACGGGCGACAAACGCACGACAACCTCGGCCGACAATGGCAGTTTCAGTATTACGAATCTTCCAGTTGGCACTTATACAGTCACCGCTAGCGCTACTGGTTTCTCGCCTGCAACTGCAAAGGATGTAAAGGTTTCAGTTTCGTTTGTGACGGAAGTCCCGCTGGCACTCGCAGTTGGTGGGGCCACCGCAAACGTGACTATCACATCGGGTGATGTTCAAACCCAGTTGAACAGCACCGACCAGCAACTGTCGACATTGATCGACAACAAGAAGATTATGGATCTTCCGTTGCTCAGCCGCGATCCAAACGGTTTGATTTTGCTGGCGCCGGGCGTTACCCAAACGCAGACATCGCTTGGTGGATTCAGCGTCAATGGTCAACGCGAACGCAACAATAACTTCCTGGTTGACGGTATCGATAATAACGACGCAGACGTTCCCGGTATCGCCGGTGGCGCTGCTACTCCCAACATTGACGCTACCCAGGAGTTCCGTGTACTCACCAGCAATTTTAATGCTGAGTTTGGTCGCAACACCGGCGCGGTTATTAACGTTGCAACCAAGAACGGAACAAACGAGTTTCACGGTGGCGGTTACATGTACTACCGCTCGGACAGATTCGCTGCTCGTAACTTTTTCGATGACGAGAAAGCAGCCCTTCAAAGAAAGCAGTTTGGCGGATCAATTGGTGGCCCAATCGTTAAGGACAAAGCTTTTTTCTTCTTTAACTACGAAGGTGATCGATCGTTAAGCTCAACCACTGAAACGCGCACCGTTCCATCGGCCCAGGCGCGACTGGGAATTTTTCCGAACACACCTTTCGGAACTTTAAATGTAACCCAAACCGGCGCAAACAATAGAAGTGCGCAGGGTATTTGTGAAGTCATACTGTTCGATCCTGAGAACGATTGCCAATTCGTGCTTCCGGGGGGCAATTTGGGAATCAATCCCGGGACCCAGAAGATCCTGGATTTGTATCCACTTGGAAATGTCCCTGGACAAGGTCTCCTTCCCGGAGTTTTTGACCTCTTTAGATTTTCAGCTCCCAACCGTTTTGAAGTTGACACTACAGCATCACGCGTAGATTGGCACGTAACCGATAAGCACACCGTTACTGGCAGCTTTAATACCAGCAACGGTGAATTTGATCTGTTCCCGGAAACATTTCCTGGAACCGGCGACAACAGTCGCACTCCACAGAAGAGTTACGTGTTGAGCTTGAATCTGACTTCAAACTTAACTCCGAGCATAATTAATGAACTACGCTTCGGAGGTAACCGGATTGAAGCAATCTTCAACGGCCCTGGTGATGGAGGTTCAAGTCGGGCCGCTTACGATACCATCCTTGCAGACTTCGCGCTCGGCGGTATCGACAATCATCCACAGCCTTTTGGTGGTGCGAACGGTGAGCTCGTCAATATCGGCGGAAGCACAATTACAGGCTTCGGAGCGTTTGACACTCAGTTTCGCTACACTGGTACAACCGTTCTCGGCGATACGCTCACCTGGGTTAAAAACAATCACACTCTGCGAGGCGGTTTTGAGTATCGTTGGATCTACTCGAATGGTGCGAGCAACTTCGGTCGCAGCGAGAGTATTAGCTTCAACACTGCCCAGTTTGGTGGTTCCTTCCTTCAAGATGCCGACGGAAATCCCATCCCCACCACCGGCGTCGGCGGTCAATTGCAGAACTTCGCCTCTCAACTCTATGGATTCTTCGGGGTCCAAAGCCAGTCGCAGTTCTTCAACAAAGATCAGACGCGAGTGGATGAGGATTACCGGGGATACAGAGTTCGTGAATCCGGAGTCTTCTTCCAGGACACCTGGAGAGTCAGTGAAAACTTAACTCTGAACTATGGCTTGAGATGGGACTACAACGGTGTGCCCTACGAAATAAACGGTCAGATGTCGACCCTGGTCGATCAGGACCCATCAGGACCTCAGCCAGATGGCGGTTTTGAATTTAAGCTGGTTGGGCGTAACTCACCGAATCCGAGGTTCAACTTGTGGGATAGCGATCTCAACAACTTTGCACCCCGCTTCGGATTTAACTATAGTCCCGGTGCGTCATCTGGTTGGGTATCAAAACTGAGTGGTGGCCCAGGCAAGATGTCTATCCGCGGCGGCTATGGTGTTTTCTATGACCGCGTATTCACAAATCTTTTTGGTAACTCCAGCGCTAATCCACCATTCCAGAGAGATTTCCAATTCCTGTTTGATTTCCTTGGACCAACGGAATTTGCAGGCGCGGAGAACATTCCCCGTGCGCCAACTCTGCAAACAAGCCCGTTTGCGTTTAATGGGGACGAGCTAGTACCAGTAATCTTTGCACTTCCCGGTAATAACCAGTTCCAGTCGAAGTTTGCGACTCCTTACACCCAGAGTTGGAATTTTGGCTTCCAGCGCGAACTCGGCAATCAGTTTCTCTTAGAAGCGGATTACGTAGGTTCGCATGGCTTGAACCAACTTAGAAATATCAGTGGTGCATTGCCGAGCGTCCCCCGTCGAAATGCAATCTGTGCTCCCTTTACCAACCCCGCAACCAGACCAGATTTTTGCGGAGCCGGCCCGGCGCAGATCAGCCCGACCAGCACTCGTAACAACTTCCTCAATGGTACGCTCAATACCGCCTTCAACCCGATCTTCTTGAACCTGGCCTTGGGTCAATCGAGCTTCCATTCTATGCAGCTTAGACTGACCAAGACGCTGACGAACAAGGAATTGGGTACGGGCCAAATTCAGGCTGTTTATAGCTGGAGCCATTCAATCGATGATTCAGCCGACGGTCTGGTTCCAGGCTCTGGTCCTGGTGGCGCCAGTGAACGTGGACTACCACGCGATTCCTCTGGTTTCGCCGGTGGTTTTGCTGCAGGCGAAAGAGGTAACTCGGGCTTCGACGTTCGTCATCGCTTCGTTTTGAACTTCATTTACGACCTGCCGTTCAAGTTTGAGAACAATTTAATGAACAAAGTCTTTGGTGATTGGACCGCCTCAGGCATCGTGCAGTCGCAGACGGGAACTCCGTATAGTATTTTCGGAGGAACGGACAGCGCCGGTACAGGTCTGGGTCAACGCGCCGATTTTGCTCCATCTGGACAAGGCAGGCCTGACTTGCCCTCGGCGACTACCAGTGACTCGACTTACACTGGACCAGCGAGGAGCTTGTTCAGAAATCCGTGTCCGGCAAACCGCACCAACGTCACCGCATCTACTTGTAGTGCAGCCGTTGGTCCAGCTGTTGGTCGACTCGGAACTGTAGGACGAAACCAGTTCTATGGCCCGAGCTTTAACAAGGTCGACTTCTCGATGATTAAGAGAATTCCAGTGACGGAGAATGTGCGTTTCACCATTCGCGCTGACTTCTTCAACATCTTCAATCATACGAACTTTGGCCTTCCTGGAAATGACATCAACAGCGGCCTCTTTGGTCAATCCACCACTGCGGCAGCTCCTCGCATTGTTCAATTTGCTGGACGAATTGATTTCTAGTTCAGCAATGAGTACTTGAAGTACAACAGGGCGTTGCTTCCACAAGAAGCAACGCCCTTTTTTTGATATAAATTAAACTCTATGATTCCAGTCAACCAACTCCGCTTCCGCATACTTTTTCTACTGGGTCTTTTTCACCTCGCCGTTGCTATTTGCTCGGCTCAAAAACTTACCCCTGAAGAGGTTGTCGCCAAACATCTCGAATCGATTGGTACGGCCGAGGCTCGCACCGCGATCACCAGTCGAGTCGCGCAAGGCTCATCTGATGTAACGATTCGAATTGGTGGTCATGGGCATGCAGTCGGTGGCGCTGTAATGGCCTCTCAAGGAAGAATGAGCCTGATAGGAGTAATCTTCGGTCCGCAAGATTACGCGAACGAAAAAGCCGCCTTTGATGGAACGAAACTTACACTGGGAGAATTAACCCCCGGTAATCGAACCCGCCTGGGAATATTCTTTAGAGATCATGACTTCATGTTCAAAGAGGGCTTGATCGGCGGCACACTTTCAGCGGCTTGGCCCTTACTTGATTTGTCCGTTAAAAATCCAAAGTTGAAATACGCGGGCATCAAAAAAGTCAATGATCGATCCTTGTATGTGCTGGAGTACGAGCCACGGAGTGGTGGGAACCTCGATATTCGGCTCTATTTTGACTCGGAAACCTTTCAGCACGTTCGCACTGAATATGAGCGGTCGTTCACTGCTCCGACTGTTACGAGACCCGATAAAGCGGCGCGCCAAAAAGAGAATCGTCTGAAATTCATTGAAGAGTTTTCTAACTTTAAAGTAGAGCACGGCTTGAGTCTGCCCCATACCTACAAGATGCAACTGACCATCGATTCCGAGGGCGATCCACTTCTTCAGGATTGGGTAATTACCTTGAGCCAGTTTGTCTTCAATAAAAACCTGGATGCAAAACAGTTTGATGTGAATGCAAAGTGAAGCTTACAATTAGGTAAACATTCGTCTAGAATCCCTCGCGTTGCGTTTCGTCTTCACACGTCTATTCTACCTTCTGATACTTTTTGGATTCCTGCCGCTATCGCTTTCGTGGCAGCGTCCATGGTTGCGTTGGCTTGCCCTCACTTACGACGTGATCATTCTTTTGCTGGCCTTCGTTGACAGTCGTCTTAGTCACTTGCCACCGGGACTGATAATCCACCGGACGTTTGGTGGCCGGTTCGAAATGGGAGCGAAGACAGAAGTCCGGATCCAGGTTGAGAACAACACAGACGCAAGAGCAAAGCTGCAAATCAAAGATGAGTTTCCACCGCAAATGCGCCTCACCGGGCTCAGGGAAGCCAGGCTGGAGGTCAATCCGCGGACGAGTGCGACCCTAATCTACGAACTTACACCGCCTCGGCGCGGCAGATTCGAATTTGGGTACACCGCTGTCCGTTTCAAGTCGAAGCTGGGTTTAGTGTGGTGCGAAGCAAAGGGGTCAGCTCCTGAGTTCATCAAGGTTTATCCAAACTTGCGACGCGCTCGCGAAGCAGAGTTGAAAGCCCTTGGCGCACGCTCAGTTATGTCCTCGCACCGCAAGACTTCATGGCGCGGTGAAGGTCGCGAGTTCGAGTCAATGCGCGATTACGTGCGCGGTGATGAACTGCGGCACATCTCATGGACTGCGACAGCGCGACGCGGCAAGCTTACTACTCGCCAGTACCAAATCGAGCGTGACCAAACAATTCTGATCGCAATGGACGCAGGTCGTCTAATGACTGCGCGTATCGAGCAGGAGACAAAACTCGACTCGGCGGTCCATGCCACCCTGGCATTGATCTCAGCGGCAGCCAGAGCAGGTGACAATGCCGGCCTGGTTGTGTTTGGCAGAAAAATTAAGAGCTATTTGCCACCGAGTCGTGGACGTGATCATCTTGAGTCGGCGTTAGAAGCACTCTATGCGGTCGAGCCGGAGATGATCGAGCCTTCGTATTCTCAGACTTTTGAGTTTATTGCGGCGAACAGTAAACGAAGGTCTCTGGTGGTCCTATTGACCGACCTGGTGGACGAGGAAGGTTCGAAAGAGTTATTGAATTCATTACATCTTTTGAGGCCACGTCACTTGCCATTGGTCGTCACCATCGCTGATCGCGATTTAAAAGCAGTGGTACGTGAAGCCCCAACCAGCGCGAAGGAACTATTTACTCAATCTGTTGCTGAAGAAATCATCCATCATCGCGAAGCTGCTTTACGATTGGTCGAATCGCTTGGCGGTTTAGCGCTTGACGTAACTGCAGCAGCGTTGGCTCCGGCGTTGCTGGAAACCTATTTGCGGGTAAAGGAGCGAGGTTTGCTTTAGGTTTTTGGCACGTTGCAAAGCATGACGTTTACACCGAAGGTGTAGCCAACAGGATCGCGCAAAGAAACGTTAGGATCATTACCACTGAGCCGATGTCGGAGGGGAATTGCTTAATTCAACGAGCTTCCGCTGGCGAAGAGTCGCGGCCGGCCAGGAGCAGATAAGAGTAGAGCGCCACTCCGGTCACGATGGCGATGCCGTATTTGATCTTTGGGTCGATCGGCGCAGGCGAAATAAATCCTTCGATAGCCCCAGCGACAACTAAAAATACTGCGACACCCAACATTAGTCTCACCGCTTCCGCACCTCGAGATTTGAGTGCATCTGCTCGCGACAGATCACCCGGCATCAGCATCGCACTACCAATCAGAAGCCCGGCACCGCCAGCGATAAAAATACACGTCAGCTCAATTACTCCGTGAGCCACCATAAACGTCACGAGATCATTACCAAAACCAGCTCGATAAGTGAGCGCTAGCACCGACGCGATATTGGCTCCATTAAAAGCCAGGTAGTAAACCGTTCCCAGTCCCAACATGGCTCCCAACGCGAAGGTATAGATCGTAACGCGAATATTGTTCTGCATGATGAAGGCAGCGCCAATCTGATTCTTATCGTTGAGGTCCTCCCACCACGGAGTACGAGTCTCAATTACGCCCTCTCGCATCGCCGGGCTCACGCCTACTAACTCTGAGAATTCAGGGTCGTAACGTGTCGCCACAAAGCTAAAGACAGCAAATGAAAAGAAGATCGCGAACGAAAATGCGGTATAACGCCAGGTGCGACGAAATGTTCGTGGCAGTTCTCGCGCGAAATAGTTGCGTATTTGCTTGCCACCTTGAGCATCCGCTCGATAGATTCGTCCATGCGCCCGAATAACCAGACTATTGAGGTAATTTACCAGCCGTGGATCTCTTGATTCGGCTCGTGCGATGGCGAGGTCAGAAGCAGTGCGTCGATAGATACGGCCCAGCTCACGAACTTCTTCTTTGCGGAGCTTTCTGAGCGACGAGTGATCAAGAAGCTTCATGAGCTCCTCTAATCGCTGCCACGCATTTTTACGTTGGTTAATGAAGCGATCGGCCGGCACATAACGAAAGATACGGCGAAACGAATGAAAGTGGAAGAGGAAAAATAACGACCATGCCTGGTTTGATCGAGTGTGTTCCAAACTTCAGCGAGGGTCGAGATGAGCGGGCGGTGGAAATGATTCGGCACGCTATTCAGCGGGTCCAAACAGCATGCGTGCTTGATACTCACATTGATGCGGACCACAACCGCTCGGTTATCACCTTTGCGGCTCGCGCTGACTACGTTGTGGCTGCCGCTTTCAATGCAGTGCAGCAGGCGTCCGAACTGATTGACTTGCGAAAGCATAGCGGCGAACACCCGAGGCTCGGTGCCACCGACGTACTGCCGTTTATCCCACTCAAAAATGCAACGATGGAGGACTGTGTTCAGCTTGCGCATGAAGCTGGCAAACGAATAGCGAGCGAGCTTCACATTCCAGTCTATTTTTACGAGCGAGCGGCAGTGCGCTCAGACCGCGTGAATCTCGAGGACGTCAGGCGAGGCGCTTTTGAGCTGCTGCGAGATCAGATAACAACTGTTTCTTCAAGAACTCCGGACGAGGGTGCAGCAAGGATTCACGAAAGTGCAGGCGCAATAATCATCGGAGCGCGTCCCTTTTTGATTGCGTTCAATTGCGTCCTTGGTAGCAACGATCTCGAAGCCGCAAAACAGATCTCAAGGAAGATCCGAGCACGAAGTGGAGGACTTCCTTATTTGAAAGCACTCGGGTTCAGGCTAGCAACTCGGAACCGCGTTCAAGTCTCGATGAATCTGTTGAACTATCAAGTAACAGGCATGTGAGAAGCGTACGAAGCCGTTCGATGTGAAGCAGAACTGTTAGGGATAGAAGTAGAGAGTTCTGAAATTGTAGGGCTGGTTCCCCGGGATGCGCTTGATGAATCAGCAGCGTACTTTCATAAACTCGAAAATTTTTCGCCGTCAAAGATTCTGGAAAATCAGCTCGCAGGCTGTGATTTTCTCGACGCCAATGTCTCTGTGCAACCTCAGTGATCTCTGTGTCTCTGTGGTGAGGGCGTTTCTCGGACTTGGTCCACCACAAAGGCACAGAGGACCAAGGTTGCACAGAGTAAGCCAACCGTGAACATCGACCTCATTCCTACCTTCTCTTAACGTACCTTTTTCCGCTTCCCGCCCTCGCTGATAGCTTTAATATTCGGCTATCTATTCAAGATCCAAGCCTGATCAGCGCGTGGCGTAGCTTGTCGTGGCTCTGCATCTCTCGCAGGTATCTTCTTTCATCGACTCCTGCTTTGGCTTTAATGATTGAGATAACCTGTTGTTTTTCCTCAGCCTTCCACTGCTGTAAATCACTTATGAGCGAAAGCACAATTGCGAAGTCAGCAAAGACTCGCTGCTGCGATTTGTTCAATATACTGCTGTCAAGGTTAAGCCAGCGTTCTAACAACTTAACCGCCTTGCTTTTCATCAACACCGCATCACCCTTGAAAGCCTGGGCCATTTTATCTTGTGCATGCAGTCCGATGTTTCGGATCTGAAAGCGATCCCAATCACCGAGGTGGTGTTCATCGAGCTCAAAGATCATGGGTGCCTGGGCCAGCTGGCGCAGAGTTCTTCCTGATGTTCGATACTTTGTTTTTGCTGCGAGCTTCTTTTCTTCGCTTGTGGTCAACCTTCTCAAGGTCGCATTCGTTGATCGAAAACCCAGCTTGCGATAAAACCAGAAAGCGCCTGACTCAATCCCCTCCTTGTTTTCATATCCGATTTGATACGGGTCCAGTGAGAATGCTGAGACGCCAGTGAGATGCCTCATCACCTTAAGAGTTTGGGCGTAAATCCACGCCGTCTCCCCTTCGCGAAATGTGTAATAGAGATTGAAGCCACTTTCCATCCGGTCGCAAAGTGATAGGCCCTCAAAATAGCCAACTGGTACCGAATTCCGATAAATCATGGCTGCATGGTAAGCGCGCAACGGCAATCGTCTATCTGACGGCAGACCGACGATGTGCAAGCTTAGACCCCGATCCAGAGCAACTCGCATCACACAGGCAGGATCCCCGTGAGTGAAGCCGTATAGCTCTCGATAACGGACCGTTGATGCATCTCTGGCGAGATCCAGGGCACGGTTGCCTTCATTGGGACTAAGCAGTTCTAAGTTTTGCACCGGCTTGCGGACTTCATCGCTGAGCTGGACTTCGCGTCGGGAAATCAGGGGACGCCGCTGATAGAAGATGGGTTGACTGTCTGGTGCACGAAGGCCCGTTCTGGTCGAGCGATAATTTGGCGTCCACCGAACATATAACTGCTGAGCGTTGTACAGTTCGGCCTTTTCCTTTTCGGCAATTGGGAGATTCTCGAAGCGAGCGATCAACCACTGAATTTCAGCAGTACCCTTTCGCGCGCGCTTAAGCCACTCTCGATAAGGAATGTTCGCTTCGACAAGAGTATCCTCTTCCATTAGTGGCATGAACCTGGGCCACGCATCGGCGAGGCGATTTTCGGCTTCGAACCAATCCCAATCAACCGTTATCTCCTTCAGGTGTTTTTTAACAAGCCAGCGAACGATGTCAAAGCTGAACGTGTCACTGACTGAGTGGCCGGAGATTCCTGATAGTTCGGGATGTTCCATGTGTGAAAGATCAATTTCCTGATCTCTCAAAAGCTCGACGCGCCGGTGGAAATTGCGAAGCTCGGCTTCTGTTGCGGTGAGTATTTGACTGGCTTGAGGATAGGCCCGAAGAAAAAGAAGCGTCTCGTGATAACGAGTCAAGGTTTCGGCATCGCGAATTATCAAGCGACGCAGTTGGCCCAGGATAGACATCACCAGACGAGCAGAGGCGGCCGAGAATTCAGATTTGTGTAAGCTTAGTTGCTCGACCAGGCGTTCGTTAATTGGGAGTGACACGAATATTTGACAGGGGATATTAGGCGCGGCGGACGAATTTTGCAGCAATCCAACCGACAAGTACCAAGCCGGAAAGAATCAGCCAATTGCTTCTCTCTCCGTAAGTAACGCCCGGATAATGATTACTGATCATGATGAATACAACGGGCACTGCCATGAAAGTGTTCTGTTTTGATCGCAGCTTAGCTTGCGCTGCGAGTCGCGCATCTGGCGTCTGGCCGTTTTTGAGTGCCACAATCATCTTTTTTTGCGCCGGCAAAATTCGTTGCCAAACATTTGCGGCCATGATTGTCCCAAACATTGCTCCAACATGAATGTAAGCGGCGCGCCCGCTGAGGACATGAGTTAAAACAAAGCTAAGTGCGACGATCAAAACATAAGCAAGAACCGCGAAGGCTTTTTCGTTACGACCAATAGGCGACAACATGAGCAGGTCGTAGATAAGCCATCCGCCAATTAGCACAGCGACTCCGATGACGATCGCCGAGCCGACACTCATCTGTCGCACGTCTGCGTCGACAAGTGCTCCCCCGCCGAGGTAGAAAATCAACACAAGCAATGCGAGACCACTTAACCAGGTTGTGGCTGCTTCCCAACGAAACCAGTGTAGGGTGCGTGAAACGAGATCGGGAACTTTGCGCCGCTCGACCACGTAAAAGCCGCCGCTATGAACCATCCAGACTTGCGGTATTGTTCCGGTATTAGCGAAGGCTTTTTCTTCTTCAGTTAGACGAGCATCCAGCCACGTGAAATAGTAGGTGGTACCGACCCACATGATGCCTGCAAATACGTGGACCCAACGGAAGATCAGATTGAGCCATTCATTGAGGGTTGGATCAAGCATCTGGCTTTGTGGTCTTGGGTCTTTGCGGAGTTTGGATCTACTTATGTGTGTTTCAACCAATCACGGCATAAAGCTGCTCAATTTCAAAGGCCAAAGGCCAGAGACTAAAGCTCAAAGGCCAAAGGCCCAGGACCCCCATCTCTAACTTCCGCGATAGGTAGAATATCCGTAAGGACTAATCAGCAGCGGTACATGATAGTGCTGCGATGCATCGCTAACTTTGAAAACAACTGATACCTGCGGGTAGAAACACTCAACACTCAGCGCTGCATAATACGGTTCAGTGTCGAATACCAATCTATAGGTGCCGTCAGCTACGGTACGCTCGACCAGGAAGAAAGGCTTAACGCGACCGTCGCTGTCTGTCCATGCATGACTAAGCTCGGTCCAGGTTTCGTCGTTGTTCTGAACCTCGAGACAAACTGCCACTCCACTTGCCGGTGCTCCTCGCGACGTGTCCAGAATATGAGTTGAAATGGTACTCATGTTGTAATCCGCCAGGACATTATTGGGCTAACAACTTTGCCAGTCGCAACCGCGTGATTTTTGCTTGCTCGGCAGCCGCAATTGGTAGTTCAGTTGAAAGTTGGTTCTCGAGGCGATTTATTAGCATCGCCAACATCTCTTCAGAAGATTTCCCAGTGGCACACACGATAAAGATGAAGCCAAATTTGGCCTCGTATTGAGAATTCAAAGTCGCAAGTTCTTGGAGCGTTGCCTGGGCGGCGTCATTTATGCCCGCCTGTTCCTGTCCTGACCACGCTTGAGATGTCGCTGAAACTTGCGAGTTGGCTTTCCTCTCACCGATCTTTGGGTGCGCGCTGAACGCTTCTAACCAATCGGCGGAATTTAGAGCCCACCAGGTTGTGTCTGCGATGGAGTATAACCCTTCGAGCGACTTGAAAGGTCGATTTTCTTCTAGTTTGCGAGCCCAGTTCTTTGATCCGCAGCACTTCAGAAACTCTGCTAAGGCTTTTTCGCGCGGAAGGTTATTCAGCCAGTGCAAACCTTTCGTTAAAGCTTGCTCGGTATCCATTCGGAGATCTATTACAGAGGTTTACCAATGACCCGCAGTCGACTGACACCGCCATCAGGAAAAATATTAAATCTCACATGAGAAACTATGCCGGCGTCAGACAATTCGTTTTCAAAGTAGTGCCGAGTATGAGCTTGCAGTTTGGTTTTTTCTAATATGCTTACCCAGCCGAGCGACAAGTCACTTAACTCTTCAGGAGCAATCGCTGAAGCGTTAGCTCCTTCGAGCGAACAACTCTCAGGAAAATTTCCTTTGAAGTAACTCGTGTCAACTTCGACGCGATGAATCGATCCGAGTGAGCCGAGTCTGATGATCACCCAATCGTGACCTGGTCCACGCCGTCGCTTTGTTTCCCAGCCGTCGCTCATGTCAGTCGCACGACCTGGCATGATCAAGTTGTGCTTGTGACCAAAGAACATATCGCTGCAAGAGAGCACCAAGCCGCCATGTTCAACTGCAGCTAAATCGACACTCCCACCGTCACCTTTTATTAGCGCCCAATCTGGGACTACTTCACCGTAAACACGCAGTCTTGCCACACCGCCGTCAGGATAGATTTTGAATCGCAAATGCGTGATGCGTTCATCGTGCTTGATGGCAAAGGAATTGCGACTGTCGCCAGCGAGGGGAACCTGTGGTAGTAGAGAAGTCCATGGGATGTTGTCGTCTTTTAGTTCGTCTTCTGAAGGCGATCCGGCCAAACTAACTCCTTCAAGCGAACATTGCTCTGGATAGTTCCCGCGAAAATAGCTGGTATCAACTACGACACCACGAACGATTCCCGGGAGTCCAAGACGAATTATGCACCAGTCAAAACCAGGTGTTCTCCGACGTCGGCTTTCCCAGCCGTCCATCCATTTACCGCGTTCGGTGTATTTGCCTTCGATAAAGATTGGGGCGCTTACTTTGAGCAAATTCTCCTTAGAGGCAAAGAAGTCGTCATTTGCAAAAACGACTGCTCCACCAACCTTCTCCGACGCGAGATCAACTAGTTCAGTGAAGTCCATAACTTTGGAGTGCGCCGGCCCGGCGGCGCTTTTCTCTCAACTAAGCAACTCGACTCTCTCTTCTAAAGCCATCTCGAAATCTCAGCACTACGATGAAACAAAGCGCCGCCAGGCCGGCGCACTCCAAGGTAAATTTTTTATTGCAGTAACATTTGTCCGGATGGTCCATCGGGTATGATGGCCCCATCATATATCTTTCTGCCTCGAAGAAATGTTTTATTGACAACACCGGACAGGTATTCACCTTGATAAGGAGTAATTTTATGCCGGTGTTCCAGCTTTGCAGCATCTACCTTAAATTGCGCGAAGGGATTCCAGATAATCAAGTCCGCATCATTGCCTACTGCGATTGATCCTTTTCGATGTTGCAGGTTCACCTGGGTAGCCGGACCGAGACTCAACCATTTGGCTAAATCCTGGAGTGTAAACCCTCTCTTTGTCGCCTCTGTCCAAACGATCGGCAATCGCAACTGGAGCGACGCGATCCCACCCCAGGCAGCGAGAAAATCGCCGCTGTCCTGTAACTTCATGCTGGCAGGACATGGAGAATGGTCAGATACGATTAGCTCGATCACGCCGTCGCGTAAACCGTCCCAAAGCGCCTCCCGATTCGATCGCTCGCGGACTGGAGGGCAGCACTTGTATTGCGTTGCGCCTGCGGGAACGTCCTCAGCGACCAGATGAAGATAATGTGGACAAGTTTCAGCCGAGATTCTAACTCCGGAAGCCCGGGCCTCCTTCAATAGAGCGAGTGCGTCCGATGACGATAGATGAACGATGTGCACCCGAGTCTTAAATTCCCTGCTTAACTCAACCATCAACTCGACTGCAAGATTCTCAGCTGAACGCGGTCGTGATTGAAGGAACCCGGAGTAGGTTGAATGTGGGCCACTAGTGCCTGGAATCGCCTGATCGATTGGACCAGGTAATTCGGCATGGACGATTAAGAGCGCATCAAGTCGCGTGAGCTCGGGCATCGCGACGCGCAGATCATCCTCAGTGACATTAGGGAACTCGTCGACGCCCGATGGTACAAGGAAACATTTGAACCCGACGACTCCAGCCTGTTTTAGACCAGGTAGGGCGGAAGTGTTTCCAGGTACGACACCACCCCAGAATCCCACGTCCACGAAGCAATTATTTTCCGCAACTGAAAGCTTGGCCTCAAATCCTCTCGTGGTTGTAGTTGGAGGAATGCAGTTTAGCGGCATATCGATGACGGTTGTTGTCCCGCCAGCTGCCGCCGCTTTTGTAGCCGTCGGGAAGCCTTCCCAGTCACTGCGACCCGGCGAGTTGATATGAACGTGAGTGTCCACCAGTCCCGCCATTACCACCTCATTCTCCGTAGCTTCAACCAGTTGTGAGCTCGTGTCGATCTGATCGTAGTCTGTAATCGACACAATCCGGCCTCCGCGGATATGGATCGCAGCTGGTGCGATATGTTGAGGTAAGACGACTGACTGCCCGCGAATTATCAGGTCCATATATTCAGGCTAGCACTGGCTCAGGTAAATTGTGGAGGAGGGGGCGGCAAATTGGGTTGGATACTGTTTAGATCAGCAAGCCCGAAGACTTTCTCGTAGGCTACGGCGATGGCTGCGTAGGTAACAGGTACCACCAGATAGACCCCGATTATAAACACAAAAATCCCCGCAATACTGAGCAGATAACCAAGAAACATTAGGCCGAGCAGTCCCCAAAAATTTGCGAAAGCAGCTCGAAAACTAAGCTTCACCGCATCAAATCCTGACAACCGGCGATCAACGATCAGCGGATATGCGAACAGAAATCCGATCGAGATAAGTATGACGGCCAGCATTAAGACAAGAAAGAAGACCGCAAAGATTAAAAAGAACGCTACTCCCGCAGCGGCTCCAGAATCACTATTCGCTGACGTTACCGCAATCAGGACAAAAGAGATGTAGAACAAGAAATAGGTCGGAATCACGACTGCCATAATAGGGATGATGTGGAACAGAGTGGCAATCACCGCCTGACCGAAATAGTCGAATCCTTTAAACAGTATTCCAAACTCGATTGGTTCGCCGCGCCGCTTTTTGAAAAATGTCAAATAGAGTCCACACATCATTGGACCAAGTAAAATAGCCATTGGCAACGCTGACCCAATCAACATGCCGACAATTGTCATGCCTAAAAAGAGCCAGTATTGATCCTTGATGAGATTCCATCCGCCTTTTAAACACTCAACCGGTCGGATCACATTTCTTTCAAAATCTAGCTGGGGATAAGTTGTCATTGGTTTTGCCTTAGATCTCTTCAGGGGTAGGGTCTGCCTGGAATTGGATTACCAAATGTGCGTGGCATCGGCATTCTCCATGGCCTCTGCTTCGAGGTCAGTGCTACCGAGTATTCACCGCCGTAGGGCGATTGGAAATTCTTCACATAGAAAGGAACAAACGTGAATTGCTGCGAGCCGGTTACAAGATACCAGAATCCGCGCTCTCTCAGATCAGTCTTTCGCTGACGAAGCAACGCCGAAGCCATGGAACGTCCAGTGAAAGACACACCTTCACCGCGTGACTGGCTCCAATAGTCGAAGTTGTCATTCCGCTTCTTTCCGCAATCGGAGACGATAGAATTCGCTATTATTCGACAGCTGCCGATAGAACGTCCTGCTAACAAGACCCTTCCCTCTCGGACAGTCAATTGTTCTGCTTTGGCGTTCACCTCAACCCGGTAGTTACCGTTATCAGCAATTGTTACAAGCGTTGACACGCCTCCGATCCGAATTGGAGGCAAGTTTTTTTGCTTAAATATTGCGGCATCCACGATCATCGCGCCGTGTACAAGCCTCAATGTAACTTCCTCGTTAGTCAAAGCGTCGAGCAAAAGTTCAGAATTCGCATCGAGGCGGAGGAGTATGTCTGGGAAGATCGACAGCTCGATGCGGCTGTAAGGGCCGGTCTGAAGACGGTCTTGAGCCTTCAGATCAGTTTTCTCATCAACTGCCTGCCAATCGTTTTTACCATGAATAATCTCAACGCCACCGTCAGCAAACACAACGGTGCCCGGTTTGGCTGAGACGACATAGGGACTTCTGGCCGTTTCCTCGTCAGAATCGTCAAAATTTACGGTTGGCTCTTTTCCGTCCTCATGAGTTTTTACCCAGAGAGGATCTTTCTTAAGTGCGCGGTTTATTTTTAGGAGTTGTTCTGCACGCGAGCGACACCAGCTATCGAAATCATCCTCGATCTTAGGATTTCGGTCGCTAATGGTTAATACGCCATCCTTCTTTATCCCGACCTTCTT
>DATIBX010000849.1:0-15388 GCA_035457105.1 Pyrinomonadaceae bacterium | reverse complement strand
AGTCGTCAAGTTTGAGCCGGGAGTTCGCCTTGAGCTCGAAAGGAATAAAAGTTATTGGCGTCCAGGTTACCCGAAAGTAGAGCGACTCAATTTTGATTTCGATGTTGCGCCGGCTGATATTCTCGCCGAGTTTCGCGCCGGAAGATTTTCACTGGCCTCGGATCTTTTACCTGCGGACGCAGAAGCCTTGCGACGCGAACCTGAGTACGCCTCTGGTTATCACGAAATTCCCAATTTGATGACGTACTATGCAGTCTTCAATTGTCATCGTGGCCCGTTAAAAGATAAACGCCTCAGACAAAGGTTGGCTCGCTCTATCAACGTAGCGAATATAGTTCGTCAAACTCTCGGTCGTCTGGCCGTTCCAGCTCAGGGGCTGATCCCGCCCGGTTTGTTGGGCCACGACTCAGCCTATACGAGTAGAGTGACCACGACCTCAGTCACTTCAACTTCTGAAACTCATGACGAGATTGAATTGACCGCTGCGGTAAACCCCGTTTTCTTTGGCGAATATGCTGCGCTGGCTCGTGAAATTGCGCGGTCCGCAGCTGAACAAAAAGTAAGAATACGAGTGGTTAATAAGACGATGGAAGAGTGGATTGAAGCAGTGTCGCAGGGAACAGTCGATTTAGTCCTCGGTCGGTGGGGCGCTGACTATCCCGACGCGGACACCTTTGTCAATATTCTGTTAACGAAGAACGGCTTGCTTGGTAAGTTATGTGGTAGCACTGAAGTCGATCGGTTAATCGCCCGGGGGCGAACCGAGACTGTACCGACTGTTCGCCACGGTATTTACCGGCAAGTAGAAGAGATCATCGTGCGCGACAGTTTGCTGCTGCCGCTGTTTCATGAGCAGAGTTATAGATTTTCAAGACCGGAAGTTCACGGTGTATCCCTATCGTATGGATCAATCACCGTTGACTACTCTAGCCTTAGCTTATAACTAAGGATCAATTATCAATGGGATAGTTCTCAATTAATAATTCTCAAATTGATCAGTTCTTCGTAGTCTCTGCCTTACGGCTCAGGTATTTCTCAAACCACTCCAGATTCGCCTTCATTGCGGCTAACTGCATCTTCGGTTCTGTTGGGCCATGTGGCTGGCGCGGTAGTACCAGCATTCGTGTCGGCACGCCCTGGGACTTCAAGGCGTTATAGAACTCGTATCCCTGCGAGATAGGAACTCGGACATCGGCGTCGCCCTGTTGAATCATGGTTGGAGTGGTTACGCCTTTGACATTGAACATTGGTGAATGCTTTTGATAGACATCAATTACGTCCCATGACTGACCGCCAAAATAGTCAGGGACGAATGAGGGAATATCTGATGTCCCATTGAAGCTCATCAGGTTCGTCACGGGAGCGCCAGCTGATGCGACTTTAAATCGGTGAGTCTGTGTGACAATCCACGAGGTCATAAATCCACCATAACTCCAACCCATCACGCCAAGACGGTCGGGATCAGCAACCCCCATTTCGATAACCTTATCGACTCCGGTCATCAAATCCTGGTAATCGCCAACGCCCCAGTCTTTAATGTTGGCCCTGCGGAAGTCGACTCCATAACCACTCGAACCGCGGGGGTTGGCACGCAGAATTGCGTAGCCTTTGGCTGCAAAGGTCGCGAGCGGATAAACGCCCCGTCCGCCGATAAAGCTCTGTTGATATACCCCGGATGGCCCACCGTGGATGTTCAAGATTAAAGGAACACGCTGACCACTCTGGTAACCGACCGGGTACGTAAGCAATCCCTCTATGTCTTTTCCGTCCTTCGACTTCCATCGAATAACTTCAGTTCGTCCGAGCGGTGGCATCTTTAGATCAGCATTTACGTGGCTGACCTGGACTGGCGTGAAATCCGGCGCCGAAGCAACATACGCATCACCCGGTGTCACTGATGTTTGTCGAACAAAGCTTAGGGCGTTGCCAGAGCGATTGATATCGATGGCGCTAATCAGGGCGGGCTCACCCTTTAACTCTTCAATGCGGTTTGCGGCTACGTCTATTGCAGACAATTGTGAAACAGTCCCTTTAGCTTCGTTGAAGTACAAACGTTTGGAATCTGCGGACCACCCAGCAACGTCGGGCTGACCATCAAACGAACCGACCAGCGTTTTTGGTGGGCCACCTTTGCTGGAAAAGATTTGAATCACATAACTTTCGGCCCAACGTGGCGGATCATCGCTGGCGAGAATTGCAATCGAGTTGCCGTCTGGTGAGTAGATCGGGGACTCTTCAGCGGCCGGTGTATTTGCCAGAACGGTGACCTGAGAAGATGCCAAATCGATAATTGATATGTCTGCCGTAGGCCAATCGTTCGCGTTTGGTGTCCTTACATGGCTGAACGCTATCCGCGAACTGTCGGGGGACCAATCGAATGCATTCACATTGTAATTATCGGTTGTGAGTTTTCGCGGCTCGCGTTTACCGTTAGTGTCCTTTTGCAGAGGGAGTAGATAGAGCCGGGACATTTTGATGTTTTCATCGACCCAGCGGAAATCGTTCTTTCCTTTGTCGTTCTTTTCTTCGTCTTCAGTTTTTGGGTCCGTCATCGTGAATGCGATCGACTTACCGTCGGGGGACCATTCAAAGTTTGAGACGCTGCTTTTAACGTCTGTTAGCGCTTCTGCTTCACCGCCGCTCACGCTCAAGAGATAGAGATTGTTTTTGTTGTCTTTGCGATTTGAGGCAAAGGCAATCCAATTTCCATCGGGCGACCACTTCGGATTACTCGAGGATTTGTCACCAAAAGTAAGCTGTATATTTTTCTTCGTCGCTACGTCGGCCATCCAAATTTGTGTGACGAATTCACTTTTATCATCCGTTGTTACGGCATCTGACACGGTATAGACAAGGCTTTTACCGTCAGGCGAAACTCTTGGCGTACCGACAAGTTTCAATTTCAACTGCATCTCGGGTTCCCAGCTTGCTTGGGCGAACACGTTGGTAGCAAAGAAGGCAATGAGTGAAATCAAAACAGTCGGTAGTACGAGCCGTCTCATGATGGTTCTCCTGGTTAGCCTAGGTTTGGGACCAAACGTGGAAGCCGAAAACTGCTTGCAAGTCCTTTTACTAGTGAAGAATCGGGAAGTCAATGGCGAAGTTTGTTAATCAAGCCGGACTGGGAATGTTATCAGTTTTATCCCTGGCCGAACCTCGTCCGAAGTTCTATTGAGAAGTACTCGACATATTTCGGGTTTCCGCCCAGGCTGCGCGATTACTCAATGCCTCGACCAACAAACGCGATTTTGATATCGACTACTGGTGTACCATCGACAGCTTCGATTGGGCCAATCAGCAAGTTTGTTCCAGAGATTTCGCGCACGGAAACTCGATGAAGTCCCAACGGATTGGGTCGCGCCGGAGACCGTGTGGCAAAGACGCCGGTGAGCGGATTGTTCTCATCTCCACGTGGGTGAACTTCAAGCACTTCACGATTGGCCTGGTGCAGCCACGTAATAATTATTAGTTCATCTCCTGCCGCAATACCTTTGAGCGCGAACGCGTAGCGCGGGTCAATTTCAAGCCATGCGTCAGGCGCACCCTCGAAACCCTGGCGCGGCGCTTCATGAGTTGATTTTATGGTTGAACTGATGTGTCCGACCGGGTTTAGTGAATACATAGGCGAAGCTCAAAGTGTTTCGCGTCAACATCCCAAAGCGTGGATTAAGCGATACGCAGATATCAAGAGATGAGGATCTCGAATTAATCGCAGGTTTCTGCGGAGATCGTCCAGACTCACAAAAGTTAAACTCGTGGAAGCTATGTTTCGAGAGTCAACCTCGACAACAAACGGATAGACCACTTCGGGGGTAACACCGGGACTGCAGAAGTAAGAGCCACCTAGTTCCCAGGTGTCCAGTATCGATAAGCCGAAGTCCCGCTGCATCGCGTTCGCTAAGAACATAGGCAACTGGGTTTGATTCTCAACGCGTCGAGGAAGGCGCCAGGCGGGTGTTGTCAATATTTTTGAACTTCCCGTAAATGATTGGACCGCTGGCAGGTCACGTAGCTCCAAGCCAACCAATACTGAGTCTTCTGTTTTAACCACGGGCAGACCAGCCATGCTGGTGAAGCTCAACTCTTTTGGAACCACATATTCGAAGGAAACGGTCGAGATCCCTTTTCCACTATTTGTTCGCTCGACAAAAATACCTTCTCGGATCGAAAGAAAGTTTGCCTCCGCTCCGCTGTTGTTTTCGAAGACCCCGTGCCGGTCAAGCATCAGGCGATCGAAAGTGGTAGCCGAAAGATTTTCTACAGATTGAGAAGAAAGCTTGATCGGAGCGCCAATCCATGGTCCAGCACTTCGACCGAGGCGCTCAAGCAGATGATAGATATTAATCTCTAAGCGTGCGTCAAACATTCCCCCCACGTGACTCGCTCGTAAGACCTGCAAAGCATCAAGCTCGCGTACTGTTCCGGCACTTTTGAACGAGGTGTAATTGGGAAATTCTGCTGAGAAGAGAGGCATTTCCTTGATCCGAACGACGCAACCGGTCACCAGCTCATTTATCGCACCGGGTGATGTGTAATAGAAAAACGGTTGCCCGATCTCAATTACCTCATCGCTGGTCAGGCCTGCTCGCTCACTCAGAATACGAAGCACTTCGTCTGTCGTCGACGATGAGTCAGCAATGGCGCTAAGTGGTTCTGTGATGTAGCCCGACAACGCTGCTCCGGCGAGTCTGGTCTGATCTGCACACGCGTTGACTATTGGACGAGGAAAATCTTTCTTGGCGAGAACGAATAGTTGGCCCTCGCTTTCGAACCAAGGCAAAACATCGATTGTTCTGTTAGGCCGCTCTACCAACTCATATACTTTTTTGCTCTCCTTATGCCGGCTCGCAGTTAGTCGCAAAAATTGAGGCGTAGTGAGCATCGTACTTTTTAGCTCAGACAACTCGACGCCCTCGTCCGCTCCGACCTTTTCACCCACAATCAAATAGTTCGTCGGCGGATAGGGGAGTGAATTATTGTGGAGGTCAGACAGATAGAACTTATCCTCAAATCTATTTTGCACAATCCAAGGGTTCCAGAGTGGTCGTGAAGTGACAATTCGCAGTCCGCGAGCACGAAATGCTTCTTCGAACTGTGCCTGCGTCAGGTATGTGTATTCTTCGAGGACTTCAGTGTCCCAATCGGCACGATAGTCCTTTCGGAGAACGAATTCGGCCGCCGCTCTCAACGTGAGTTGGAAGCGCGCGAACCCATTGCGAGGAGAGCGAGTTCTCGTAAAAGGAACCGGGCGATCCGGGTTAACGCTGCTATGCCAGGTTGCGGCAAAAATCTCAAACAGTGCGGCGGTGAAGATCTCTTTGTAGCTTCCTGATGAAGCACCATCTGTTTCCGGAAGGTCCAAATAAACCGCTTCAGGACCATCAGGTATGACAAAGTCTCGAATGATGATGACGCCACCAGGTTTGAGTTGGGTCACCTGGTTGTCGAAAGTGTGGAGTACTCGTTTCACGTCGAAGTCGTTAAAGCTGGTAACGTGATGAAGTACTGACGAATCCAGAATGCCGTCTAAAGAGTTCTCAGGAAAAACCATCTGAGAAATATCACCAACAATATAAGATAGATTTGGTCGCTTAAACTTTTCGTTGGAGAGTTGGACGGACACGGGATTGATATCGACGCCGATCAATTCCAATCCGTCGTAGAGTGAAGCAAGGTCGAAGGTGCCTCGGCCGGAACCGGATCCCATATCGGCAATTCTGCCGCGCACCGGAAAGTGCGCTGTTGTAAGCGCGACCTTCTGCTGCATCGACGAGTCCATACCCGCAAAATACCACTCGTACGCCGCCTGACTACCCCGATCCTGTTTATCGTAATGTGCCATGCTTGTAGGGGCGCCACTCCGTGGGCGCCCCACTTGTCCCCGTTGAATATGAGATGGCTTGTAAAATGGCCAGCGCTGCTTACATACGTCGAAGTCAGAGCCCTCGATAATCCGCAACCTCCAAGAGGGGGCGGCCACGGAGTGCCGCCCCTACAACATGGTATTGTTTATCGTAGAGTGCGATACCGCAAGTGCGAGTTAGATTGATCTCCTGATCTGAACCTTCTCTGTGCATCCTTTGTGCTCTCGGTGCCTGTGTGGTGAAAATCCTGAAACCCAACACCACAAAGCCACCGAGAGCACAAAGGATGCACAGAGTAAGGAATGCTTACAACGAAAAGGTTCAAGGTCTGAGGCTGACACGGTAGAGCTTATTCTCTCGAGCGAGCAAAGCTTGTTTACCCGTGTGAAAGAGTCTCACGTCACCCTCTAACGCTGGGTCGCTAACCGTCCTGGTGCTTGCCGTTCCACTCGACATGGAGAAGATCTCCAACTCATTCTCATCCGTCAAATGCAACACGACTCCTGTTTCAAGTACTGTGAACTCAATCCCGGTTATTGTTACATCTGTTAACCGGCGCAGATCATAAGTGCTGAAGTCACCGCTGAACCTGTAGATCAATCTATCGTAAGTACCGCCGCTTGCAATGACCGCGATCAGAACATTCTTTTCTAACTTTGCGTCGATGATCATATGACCATCGAGCTCCGGCAGCCGCACCTGATAACACTTTCCCGATGCCTTCAAGATTGAAGCATAGCTCGCTCCTAAGAGGTTCTGAATTGCCAATCCATTGAACATCTGGGTCGAGCGCATCATGACGTTCGCGACTTGTTTAATGCCGATCAGCATTCGTCCCCGCAACTCAATGAAATCAATTTGGAAAATGCTTTCGGCCTGTTTGATGAACAGATTACCTTCGGCAATCGCAACTTGTTCACCCTTAACGGTACTCTCGATCTCTTTATCCGTGGTGAGGTCCCAAAATTTAACCTCCGATGCATTCATATAAGCTGCGATCAAGTGTCGCTGGCGAGGAGTTACAACTACCTTTACATCCGCTGCGGGTTTAGGAAAACTTCTGCCTTCGAAATAAATACTCTGCTGCGTGATTGTTATCAAACCATCGTGCAAGATGATCGGGCTGTCACACTCGCGAGCCTCTGTCATCAGAAAAGAGCTGCCTTCAATCGCAAAGTTTCTGACTTGCGGCAGGATTGTAACGACTGGTCGTAATTCATTTGGTGGCGGCGTTCTCTTCCCATCTTCGAATGTGGCCCGATACCAATCGAGATAAACCGGTGGTATTAATGAGAAGGGAAGGCACGACATGGGCACCGACACTCCCTTGTGCAGTACGGAAATGTTTCCCATCATTCGGGCATCGAGCTTTCGTTGCGTGTTAGAGAGATGTTGCAAGGGTGGATACGAGCCTTTGAAAGGATGGAGTCCAACAAACATTTGAAACGAGACGATTGCAAACGCGAACCAATCAGAATCAGTTGAAAAGCTCTTGGCGTGTCTGTCACGAACGCTTTCCATCAATGACGTTGCCGCAAACGACGGGGTCTGATAACTGTCTACATCGATAAAGAAGAGCTCGCCAAAATCAGTCGCAACCAGGAAATTCAATTCATTTAAGTCGACGATAAGAAGGCCTTTGCCGTGTATGTGGGCCACGCCTTCCTGGAGCCGGCGCACCAGTAATAGAGTTCGTTCTGGAGTTAAGTTGTTCCGCTGTCGAAAAGCCTTTGGGAACAACTGGCACAAAGCAAACGCTTTGTCGACGTGCCGCATTGAATAGCCAACGGCCTCATTCTTTTCGTTCAACACAATATCGATGGGGCGAATGATGTTAGGCTGGGTGAGAACTGAGAGCTCGGCAATTTTCGCCGGCTGAATGGCGCGCGATGGATTCGTGTAGATCTTGTACGCCTTCGAACTCTTTACATAGATCGAGCCTTCGCCACCTTGTGCCTTGAAATCAGCCTGGCCCAACTTGATCTCACCTTTTCCCTGGACAAAATATCGCGTGCCGGTCTTATTTCCGGTGAGATATGACCTCAAGCCGGGAAAGGTGTGGGTGTTGAACATAGACCACCTCCAACATGAATTGCGGCTATCGACAGATCGTCGCTGTGCTGCCAACCTTTTGCCGCACACTCTTTCAGGAATTTCTTCACGCGCCGAGCGACGAAAGCTCCATTCAAGCTCTTGAAAGACAAGAACTCTTTGATTATTTCCGGCACCTGCACGGGTTCGACGCTTCTTGTTACTCCGTTGTGCTTGGTTTGCAGGAACGAGTGAAGACCGTCGGAGGACATTGAGACGACTCGGCAATCGCTTGTTTTGATGCGTAAGACTTCAGTTATTCGGCCTCTTAGCTCTCTGCTCTTTAGTTGCAGAGTTGCGCCTTTTGACGGAGCGTGAAAATGCAGTATCTCCCTGTCAAAGAACTCGCGAAATGAGAATCGATCGAGGCGGTCCGGTTGGTCTAAGTAGGCGAGATAGAATGGATATCCCGAGGGATATGAGAAAGAATAGGCGTCTAGTTTGCCATCGATCGACTCGATCACAATTAGACCATCACCAGAACAGCTCACCACGACTTCATCGTTGTTGATATACGCGGTGAGCAAAGTTGCATCGATTGCTTCCGCCGGTAGCTTTAGCAATCTCGCCCATCGGGAAGCCAAGTGAGAAGCGTGCTGGTGAATGATTTCCGGCTCTTCAGCAATTCCTCTCTTGATGATTTGCTCTGCTGCTCTGACCAGCAAACGAGCTCCAATATCTGTTTCTGGAGAGGTTGAACAACCATCCGACAAGATCGCGTAAGGATTCCCATCAGTTGGATTTCGAGCGATTGCATAGTCCTCACAAACTGAATGCGTCGCGCCTATGTTGTAGATGCTGTCTGCGTTCATTTTTGGAGTGCGCCGGCCTGGCGGCGCTTTGTTATATCGAAATATTCACAGTTGATTGTTTGCCATTTAGAGTGCGCCGACCGAAGAATCTTGTTTACAACGAAGCCCTTACAAGTCAGTTCGACTTTAAAGCGCCGCCGGGCCGGCGCACTCCAAGGTTAAAACACGAGGGGTTGCGACGCTCCGCCAGTGCCGAGCGCCTGTGACTGCGCACTGATGCTTCTCGAAACGAATTCAGCCAGACGCGCGAGTGTCTTGGCATCTGCCTGATCGAGCTCGACATACTGGGTGAAACCAGCGTCACGTTGAAATTGGTTCAGGTAGCGACTCACTTCAGCGAGCTGAACGTTAACCCCAATCAGTATTGAAACAACTGATTCGAGCGCTTCGCTTTTAATTGCATCGGCCAAAGCAGCTTTGACCAGCTTTGGGGAGGTTCTGGAAGCGTTGTCCATACCGTCTGTGATCACAAAGAGAATCGCATTAGCAGAGAAGTCTGCTGCCGAGAGTTTGTGAGCATAGTTGGTAGTGGAGACGACTGCGTTTTCCGTCGCATCGTAGAGCGCGGTCGAACCTCCGGATCGAAGGCTGCCGCCATAATCTGCGAGGTGACAATTCTCGAGCAGCTTGAACCCATGAAATTCAGTCAGAGAATCGTCAAAGGTCAGTAGTCTTAGCAGTAAGTTGTCGGCCCGTGGACTAAATTTACAGGCCTGAACAATTCGTGTGATGGCAGCTTCCATGTCGAGCGTGAAAGCTGCCGTACTGCCGCTGACGTCGGCGACTATCGTGGCAATGGTGTACTCAGTTGCGCCGAGATCTTCCAGACGCGTCGCCGAGTAGCCGTAGTGACTATTGGGAAGGTTTATTTGATCAAGTTGTGTGTCATTTAGTATTGGCATCGTCTTGCTCCTGTCATCAGGCTAAGAATTCAGTTGTCGTTGAAAGCTTCATCCCCCGATCAACCATCTCGTTCATGAAGTCCTGTGCGTGACTTTCAAACCCCGGAATGTCGCTCGAAGCGTCAGTCAGGAGCACTAGTTTGGAGATGAACGAATCGTCGCCGAAATTGTTGGCGATATCGCGCACGGTGTTTGCTAAGCAGTGTGTGCGCGCTTCACCTGCAATCAGAATCTGATCAGCGTTCTCCAGAGTCTGAATGAGACGAGTGTTGATCTGAGTGGAAGCATCGGCAGCGTCTGGAACGTCAGCCTGGACCGCAGAGTAGTGTTCAGTGAGAACATTACTCCCCTTGGTGACATAATCGACAAACGCAAAACGTGTTTCCCAATCGGTCAAAGCAGAAAAGAGTTCGGGAAGGACCGTGTGACCGGGACTGCCGATCAAACAGTGTGGCGGCCAGATTGTTAAGTCATAACGACCGTTTTGTTCCAACTGGCAAACATAGTCGAGTGCACGTCGGTACAAACCTGGAACAGTCGGTGTCCAAACTCCATCCTCTACATCGCTGCGACTGATCCGCGTGAAGACTGGCGGATTCTTGCCACTGGTGTCGCGCCAGAAAATCGGGTGTGCGATATGAATGAAGTGGTGGGAATCAAGGGTGACGTGAATGTCGTCGAGCTTTGGTTTCAGCCGCCGGATCATGTTAGCGAGTCGCTTCATGTCTTCTTCCGCGCCCGGAACGTAGAGCGCGCCTTGTTTCGGATCGCAGAAGTCCACCTGCGGGTCGATGATCAATAGTTCAGTTCTTTTGCTCATTTTGAATCTCCTTAACCAGTTACTTATCGTTAAAAGTACGCTAACTATTTGAAGCAAAAAAATTTTGCTTCAGGGGAATTGAATGTACTCAACCGGCACATGCTCGGTTAACCACACTCCGTTTTCTGACCGGAAGAATAAGTGTCCGCTCTTCGTCATTCTCTCGCTGGCCACAATCAGTACTATCGGTCGGCCGTAACGAGCACCTACTTCCGTTGCTACTCTCACGTCGTCTGAAAGATGTACGTGATGGCGTTGACCTTTCAGCAAACCTTGTCGCTCGATAGACGAAAGAAATCTTTCCGCGGTGCCGTGATAGAGAACCGCCGGCGGTGACAATGGTTCATATCCAAGTTTGACCTGGACCGAGTGGCCCTGATTGGCTCGTATAAGAGTTTTGTCGTCACTGAAGGAAAAGCGTTGCTTGTCGTTCATAACAACCACGTTAAGCAATTCTTTGAATGTGATCAGGTCGCCGTCGACTCTCATCCGGGAAAGAAGCTCTGAAACTGAGGTCCAGCCTTCGTCGTCCAGCTTAAGTCCAATCTTGTCTGGCTCGTGCCGTAACACGACACTCAGGAACTTACTGATTTTGGTAGAACGGTCTTTCATCGTCTTTAATCTAATCACAACTCAAAATTGAGACCTTGTTTCACCAGTTGCTTATATTTACGCTCGTCAAATCTATAGAGTCGCGCTGCCCGATGGGCCACACCCTTCTGCGTTTCATCGAGCTCGCGCAGGAGGTCCATCGCAAAAATCTTTTTTCGAAAGTTGCGATTGTCCAGTTGTCTGTCGAGAACGATCTCGTACAACTTCTGTAGTTGTTTAATCGTGAACTTCTGTGGCAACAACTCGAAGCCGATAGGTGCATAGCTCAGTTTGCCTCTGACGCGGTCCAGCGCAGTCTGCAGAATCTGCGCGTGATCGAACGCGAGTCGAGGAAGTGAATTGATGGCGAACCAGCGAGCATCACGGGCGTCGGTGGTGGCGTGGATGTCGTGCTTTTCGGGCGAGACGAGAGCGTAGTACGCAACTGAAACGACCCAACCGCGCGGATCCCGTCCAGGATCGCCAAACGTGTACAGCTGTTCAAGGAACACGTCGCTGATTCCGGTTTCTTCCTGGAGTTCGCGAGTGGCTGCTTCGATCAATTTTTCATCCGACTTTACGAAGCCTCCCGGGATTGCCCACTCACCAGCGAATGGCTCGACAGCGCGTTCGACGAGCATTACTTTCAGGCTTTCTGCGTCGAGATCCAGCCCAAAGACCACGCAATCGACTGTCAGCCCCGGCCTTTCGTATTCATACTTAAAAACCATCGTCTGTAGCCCTCTCCTCCTCAATAGCGTCTGATAAACGCTAACCTTAGCGTCAATAATACGCTTACTAATTAATTTGTCAAGGGCCACTGTATAGGTAACTCACTAGAATCCCGCAGTTGGGAAGGGTGGCAGAGCGGCACATACACTCAGCTTCCCTAGTCGCATCCAGCGACGCCCCCGCTGACCTACCTACTCTCAACACCATTTGAAGAGAGAGGGCTTGAGAATCTTGTCAGTGGTCCAAGTACTAAGTTGAGCGGGGCGTCGCTGGATTCGAGTATGGAGGCTGCGTATATGTGCCGCTTTGCCACCCTTCCCAACTGCGGGATTCTAGTGAGTTGCCTCAAGGACTCTTCCCAGCTGCGGATTCTAGCGACTTCCTCAAACAGCCTGTCGTAACTGCGACATCCAGGCGTCGCTGCCTTCCGGGGGGCGATATGCTAGCCTTCCGGTTGCAAAAAAAGTTTGGCAGAGTTGTCGATTTTGGAGTGGCTCAAACGACTTACCATTGAGAGTCGAACTCATAAAACAGATCATCAACTGTGAAAGGAAAGATCGATGGCAATTATTGATGCAATGCTTCAGGAGCTCGAACAGGAAGCTCAAACAACCCGCAAGGTCCTCGCACTGGTGCCTGATAACCAACTGAAATGGAAGCCTCATGCGAAGGCGAGAACGCTGGGAGAACTCGCTCTTCACATAGCCACGGTGCCAGGAGCTGTCGCCGAACTCGCTGCGAGCTCGACGGAGGCCCAGGTGCCAAATTTTACGGATCCTAGTCCTCAAACCGCAGCAGAGTTGATCTCAACGCTCGACGCGAGTATCAGCAAGGCCAAGTATGCGCTCAGCAAGTTGGATGATGGAGCGATAATGGAGGTGTGGCGTCTGAAGCGAGGCGACAAAGAAGTATTTGCCCTTCCACGAGTAGCGTTTTTACGTTCAGTGATGCTGAACCACTGGTATCACCATCGCGGACAGTTGTCCGTCTATTTACGGGAATTGGACATTCCGATCCCGTCGATCTATGGTCCAAGCGCGGACGAAAACCCGTTCGCGTAAATTGGTAGTGTCAGTCAGGGTGGCAAATTGGAATCATCAAATGTTCCGGAAGCGATAGCCAAGACCCCGAATCGTTTCGATCGACTCCGATTTGTCGCCCAATTTCTTTCGCAAGGTTCTCATGACCGCTTCGATGACATTGCTTCCCGTGTGCTTCCAGCCCCAAACGTCTTCAACCAGTGAGGCGCGCGAAACTGCCGTGCCCTTGCGCGTGTACAGATAACGAAAGACTTCAAATTCAAGTTTGGTGAGCTTCACCCGTTGACCGTCCAGCACCAGTTCGTGAGATTGAGTGTCTAAGATTTCAGGTTCGATACCGAGTTCTGCCGCACCGAGACTTGTTAGCCACCCGTCAACCGACGCAGGTCCAAAATCCAGCATAGCGCCTAGGTGATTCTTATCTTGAGCCAGCACCTGAAATCCAAGCTTTAGCGCGACTGAAGCATAAGGCCCGAGGTCATTCACCGTCAGATATACTCGGCGGAGTAGTGGCCGCAATTCCATGTATGTCCGCTTTATATCAAGCCAACAGGCCGCCTGGACCGGACCTGGCCGCTCACCTTTATCTCGACTGAGCCACCGGCGAAGAAACAGCACTCGCTGATGCTCTGGCGTTGGGTCTTCGGTAAGGTGGTTGGACCATGACTGCGTGAACGGATCCTCTCTGATGAATGCCTGCCCGACCAAAGCGGGGTCAAACATTAGATAAAACCCGGCGATTGTACCCGTCTGATCGCGGACAACGCTGAAGGATTCTGGATGATGACTCCACCACATCGAGATCGCTTCAACGTTCTCACTCGTGTCATGAAGTTTGGTGATTTCGAAAATTCCAGGACCATCCGTTGATTGCGCCGGCTCAACCACGAAGCGTCTCACGTCGCTCGGGAAAAATGCTTCTCGGACGGTCGGATTTGCGATCATGTAAAGCAAATCTGCGGTGTATCGCCACAAGCTCAGCGGAGCCGTGCGCCCGGCCTCTGCGCTCAGTTGTTGCCAGGCGCTGCGACGGTATTCCTGGTATCGATTTGGATCCTTTGCCTGCAAAGAAGTCGCAATGGTCTGTTGGACCAATTCGTGAAGCCGTAAGCCATCATGTTCCGTTTCAACAAAAGGTAGAGACTTCAAACGCTCAAACGCATCCTGAGGCGCAACGTCGGGAAGCATCGCGTGCAGCAGCGAGACAGTAATGCGTCTAACGACACAGGCTGCGTCCAGTGCGTGTCTCGTCACTGGATCATGAACGTCGGCAAGATACAAACGAATCAATTCGTCGAACACGCGCTGAAACCCGAATTCGGGCAGGCCTGTAGTGCTCTGATGTTCCATTGTTACAATCGACGCCAGCTTCAATGCCAGCGGATGACCAAGGGCAAAGCGGTTCATGACGCGGGCGTTGCTTTCGCTCGCACCGTGCTGGACCAATAATTCGATGGCCTCCTCCTCGTTCAGCGAGTCAACCGCTAACACTCGAACCAGGCCTTGCCATCCAGGTGCAGTCAGCCAGGCATGAGCTGGAGCGTCGCGACCGGCAATTACTATCCTGACATTGTCGGGTACGAGGGGAATAAAAATCTGCCGCAACCACGTATCCACTAAGCGGAAGACTTCGTAATTGTCGAGTATCAGGACAACCGGTTCGCCAAGCCCTTGTAATCGCTGTGCAGCCTGTTCGAGAGTCTTGCTTGGACCACCTATGGCATTATCGAGCTCCTGAAGAAAGCCGCGCTCGGTTGGTTCGATGGTCCGGCAATCAAGTGCTACGACCGCTGCGCCTTGAGCCCGAACGTTTTCTGCGAATACTGACAACAGAGCGGACTTTCCCACTCCGGCGATGCCATGTAAAAAGACAACACGAGGCCCATCGGCGAGCAGGGAACTCAATATTGAAAGTTCCGTTGCTCTTCCGACAAACGTTTCTCGCGCTGTTTGAGCGAGAAGGTCTCTTACAAGGCGGACAGCCATGTTTGCCATTATACGGACGGAGGCCCATGTACTCCCAGAGATGCGGCTGAACTGCCATCGCTGGGCGGGCCTCCGTTTCTGACAAAGGCAAGTATTAGGCTGACGTAGCTTTTCCTGCGGCCAATGCTTTGACTGCTTCAGTGGTCAGCGGAGTTCCACCGACACCCCAGCTTCCGCTGGCGACCTCCTCTACGACACACCAGGTGACTTGTCGCATGTTTTCGCCTTCGATCCGGATCATGGCTTCGCTGAGCTCCTTTACGATGGCTTCTTTTTGAGCACTCGAGAAAACACCCTCGATGACTTTGACATTGATGAACGGCATTGTTTCTTCTCCTTCAATTTCTTCAAAACTGATAGTCCGAGCCCTATTGCTGGAAGCGATTCTGCCGGGATTTATTGTCCCGAGCTCGCTTGACGGATTGGGAATATAGGCTATTTCGACACCGGAGAATGAGGAGAAAATGAGAAATTGCTGAAATTTGGACTGCGGCGGTCCGGCGCCGCTTTTCAGGTCCGCGTGCCGACAGAGCCATCTGGTTTAACAAAG
>DATIBX010000848.1:0-6301 GCA_035457105.1 Pyrinomonadaceae bacterium | reverse complement strand
CGTTGAGCATTGGCTTCAACCTGGCTCAACTTGGATTCGGTGTTGGAAGCACGATCTTCGAGTGGCGCAGCGCGGGATTCAACCGCTCTGGCAACTCGTAAATCTGACTCATTGAAACGGATCTTTTCGGCGGCCAATTCGCCTGATCCATTACCACGACCTTCGACTTCCAGGTTCAATCCGCGAAGGATGTTTGTTTGAGCGTAGTTGTTACCGCTTCGCAAAAATCCGCCATTAGATTTGACGCTGGTCTTGTCATCGAGCCGAACAACGGTATCCACGCCATTCAGGTCGCGAACCGTGAACGTGTCGGCGTCACGTCGTGTGACCACGCCTTTGATCTTCATCTTCTGGCCGCTGGTGACGTTTCGGGAACCGGTCGAGGGTGTCGTATCTTGCGCTAATGCCAGGGAGGCTGAGGTGATCATAAGGCAGGCAGCTAGTGCTACCGGGGAAAACAATCTTAGTTTAGTGAATACCATCGGTTTACTCTCCTTCAGTTACTATAAAGTGACAGCAACGCGCCTTATCGGGCGGCGCGTTCCCACTATTTTTCTCCAATCAGCGCGAGCTTAAGGCCCGCTCCGCTTGTCCGATTACCTAGGCGGTAGACATCTCTTAAGGCCTTAATGATTCCAAGTCAATAGCCTTCCAGATTCTTCATCGAATCACCACTTTATCGCAATAACGGGGCGATTGTTTACAAAAATGCGGTAACGATCTTCACATGATCGTTACCGCAATGTGTCGCGTTTAGCGACGAAACGCAAGATTTGTTAGACCGAAAACTCTCCCGACTCAAGCTGTTCCTTAATATAGGCCAGGAACTTCTCGGCATCGGCCCCATCAATAACTCGATGGTCAAAGCTAAGCGCAAAATAGGCCATCCAACGAATTGCGAGGAAGTCGTCGCCTTCGGGTGACGTCAAAACCTTGGGCCGTTTCTCAATTTTACCCACCCCGAGAATAGCGAGTTGCGGTTGATTGATAATAGGTGTTCCGAATAGACCACCGAAGACGCCTGGATTGGTAATCGTGAAGGTACCTCCGGTCACTTCATCGGGCTTCAATTGCTTGGTCCTGGCCCGGTCGGCAAGATCGTTTGCGGTGCGCGCCAGTCCCGAGATACTCAGATCGTCAGCACGCTTGATAACCGGCACTATCAAGCCCCAATCAAGCGCAACTGCCATCCCGAGATTGATGTCTTGTTTGTAGATGATCTGATCGCCACTTACCTGAGCGTTGAAGATTGGGAATTTTCTTAAACCCTTATTCACCGCCTCAAAAATGAAAGGCATGAAAGTGAGCTTTGTGCCGGTGCGTTGAAAGAACGACTCTCGGTGCTCGTCGCGCAGCTTCGCGATTCGCGTCATATCGATCTCGTATACCGTAGTGACGTGGGCCGACGTACGGCGTGACATCGTCATGTGGTCGGCGATTTTCTTCCGTATCACGGACATTTGCTCTACGCGATCACCAGGCATGGGCCGAGCGGGTGAAGGAACTGGAACAGGTTCTGCCGGTACTGATGGAACTGGCGCCATTGGAGCGCTTGGTGCCGCAGTCCTCTGTTGGGTCACGCTCGAGGATCCAGATTCGATAAAGCTCAAGATGTCATTTTTCGTAACGCGACCGCTTAGACCCGTTCCTTCAAGCTGTGAAATATCCACTCCATGTTCTTGCGCAATCTTTCTGACCAACGGACTGGACTTGGTGCGCCGCAGCTCCTCTGCGGTGGCCTCGGCCGACGGCCCCGCTACGACTGGAGGCGTCGCCGGTTTGGCTCGCAGGTCAGTCGCTTCAGGCTCAGAAACCGCAGGCTGGGAGGTTGTTTCTACAGGCGTCACTTCGATCTTGGGGGCGGGAGCTGTTGCAGGCGGCGCCGCCGGCTTAGTTTCTTGAACGGGAGCTGGAGCAGCTGGCTTAGTCTCTTGAGCTGGAGTGGACGGGGCGAGTGGCGCAGTCCCATTGCCGTCCAGAACAGCTACGACGGTATTTACCTCGACTGTGTCACCTTCATTAAACCGAACTTCAGTAAGCGTGCCGGCAGCTGGCGAAGGAATTTCGGCGTCAACTTTGTCAGTCGAAATCTCAAAGAGCGGCTCGTCCCGTTCAACTCGCTCTCCAATCTTCTTCAACCACTTCGTAATTGTTCCTTCGGCGATGGATTCGCCCATCTGTGGCATCACCACTTCTGTACTCATGATCTAGTTCCTTCTGTTTCCGATTAGCTTTTAGTCAAAACCGCTTATTTCGTCGATCAATAGGCCGCGAGCTTACGGGCAGCTTCGACAACATCTTTGATTTGTGGAAGATAGTAATCTTCGAGCGGGGGCGAATAGGGTACTGGGGTATCAATGGAAGCAACCCGGATGATAGGCGCATCGAGCCATTCAAACGCTTCCTCTGCAATTATCGCGGCTAACTCGCCGCCAATGCCACCCGTGCGCGATGCCTCGTGAAGCAATATTGCTTTACTGGTCTTTTTGACACTCTTAAGAATGGCATCCTTATCAAGCGGTGCAAGAGTTCTCAGATCAATAATCTCAATATCCAATCCTTCTTTTTCAAGTTCTTCAGCCGCATCGATAGCGGTTAGGACCATGGCGCCAAAGGTAATAATGGTAAGGTCGCGACCTTCTTTAACCGTACGCGCTTTGCCGATTTCGACAATGTAGTCATCGGACGGAAGTTCCTCGCGTAGACGTGGCAACCGGTAAAGCTTCTTGTGCTCAAAATACAAGACCGGGTCAGGGTCGCGAATCGCAGCCTTTATTAAACCCTTGGCGTCGTATGCGGTTGATGGCTCAACAATTTTTAGACCAGCGGTATTAAGAAAAAACGCTTCCGCGTTGAGAGAATGGAATGGTCCAGAGCGGACTCCTGAGCCGCATGGACCACGAAAGACTGCCGGGATTCCCGCTCCCCAGCGGTAACGGCACTTAGCCGCATAATTGGTGAGGAGGTCAAAGCCTGCAGAAATAAAATCAATGAACTGAAATTCTGCAACGGGCTTCATCCCCATCAGTGCCGCGCCACATGCTGCACCCACGATCGCGCCTTCGGAAATTGGCGTATCAACAACGCGTCCTTTACCGAACTCGTCAATTAGACCGTCAGTAACCTTGAACGCGCCACCGTATGCTCCAACATCTTCCCCAATGACAAAGACAGTTGGATCGCGCTCCATCTCTTCCCAAATACCCTGGCGAATTGCTTCCACCAGTGTCGCCTGTCCACCACGTTCAGGACGAGCCGATTTATGTTCTTTTTTAAGGGCGGTCGACATGGTTTAAGACTCCAGAACTCTAGGTCTGAGGGCCGGTTTCACAATTTCGTTATCGAAAACTCGGAAGGCGGCTTGCTCGCCATCGGGCATGGGCGATGACTCGGCCCAGGAACAATCATCGTCGATCTCTTTGTTAACTGCGGCGACTATCTCATCCAGTTTTTCGCGAGTTGCGATGGAATGGTCAAGCAAATATTTCTCAAACCGATCGACCGGATCGTTGTTCTTCTCCCACCATTCAACTTCCCCTTCAGCTACATAGCGCTGATCATCGTGCTCAGCGTGACCCTTGCGGCGATAGGTCTTCGCCTCGATGAGCACTGCGCCGCCACCGCTACGCGCCTCGTCCGCCGCCTGCTTCGTCACTTCGTAACAGGCGACCACATCATTCCCATCCACAATGTAAGCGGGGATTCCATAGCCTGCCGCTTTTTCGGCCAGGTCTTTAACTGCCGTCTGTAGCTCTGTTGGCGTTGAATAGGCGTAGTGATTATGTTCCGCAACTACAATCAACGGGAGACGCTGTACCGCGGCAAAGTTAAGCCCTTCGTGAAAGGCTCCAGTGCTCATTCCACCATCACCGATGTACGCAACGGCGACCGTATCCTTGTTTTGCATCCTGGCGGCTAGCAGTATTCCGGTCATCACCGGAATCATGTCGCCCAGATGTGAAATTGGACCAATAAAGCCCTTGTCCATGTCGCCAAAGTGAATATTGAGATCTCTTCCGCCGGACGGCCCCCACGCCTTCGCCATGTACTGCGCAAAAATCTGGCGGGGCTTTATCCCTTTTACGAGGACCGCGCCCAGATCGCGGATCAATGGCGTAATGAAGTCGCCAGGCTGTAAAGCGTAAGCCGTACCAACGGCGGTCGCCTCCTGGCCCAGGGAACGGAACACCCCGCCTACTACTTTGGTTTGACGGTAGAGATTCACCAGCCGTTCTTCAACCAACCTTGTCAACTTTAAGTATCGATACAACTCCAACAGTTGTTCAGAGTTGAGAGTTGTCTCGTTAGTGCAACTTAAAGGCTGATCATCAGCTGGTGTCGCAGGAGCAAGTCGAGTATTGACGCGCATCTGAAATCGCGGCTCGGCTGCACTCTGCTCCCGCGGTTTCTTATCGGCCTGTTTCTTTCGTTCGCGTTTGTTAGTGTCCTGGTCCATCACATTAAATATGTATCGCCATGTCGTGAACACCCTCAGCTGCTTCCATCACTGATTCAGAGACAGTTGGATGAGCGTGCATCGTCCGACCAAGCTCGTCGGCAGTTGATTCGAGCTGCATTGCCACACAAGCCTCGGCAATCAACTCAGTCGCGTGAGGTCCAATTATATGTACGCCAAGAATCTCGTCGTACTTCTTCTCGCTGACTATCTTCACAAAGCCTTCTTCCTCGCCGAGGATCCTTGCTTTACCTGAAGCCGAAAACGGGAAACGACCGACCTTGACGTCGTACCCGAGTTCTTTAGCTTTCGCTTCGGTCAAGCCTACAGAAGCAACTTCCGGATCACAGTAAGTGCAATTGGGAACCAGTCGCAAATTGATTGGCCTGACATCTTTTTTGCCGGCGAGATGCTCAACAGCAACTATTCCTTCTTTTGAAGCAAGGTGGGCCAACAACGGAGTGGGTACAACGTCGCCTATCGCATAAACGCCCTTTTCGCCAGTCTGCTGAAATTCATCTACCTGGATGAACCCCTTTTCAACTTTGATCTTCGTTCCTTCAAGACCCAGCCCCTGCGTGTAAGGCATTCTGCCGACAGCAACCAGAAGCATTTCGGCTTCGAGGCTGACCGGCTCTCCTTTGGAAGTTTTCCCGGTTACTTTGACGCCGGACGCTGTCTTCTCAAGTGTTTCGAGTTTGGTATCAAGTTGCGATTTGATTCCTCTTTTTCGAAAACTCTTCTCCAACTCCTTCGAGACTTCCTCGTCTTCTAATGGAACCACGCGTGGTAGCAACTCGACGATCGTTGTCTGCGCACCAAAGCGGGAATAGACAGAAGCAAACTCGACTCCGACTGCTCCACACCCCATCACAATCAACGACTTGGGGACATCCTTTAACTCGAGGATCTGGTCGCTGTTCACTACATGGTTGCCATCGGTCTCAAAGCCGGGGATGGGCCGGACCACTGAGCCAGTAGCGATGATAATGTTAGTAGTCTCGATAGTCTGTTTTTTACCTTCTGCATCGGTAACTTCAACTTTGCCCGGAAGTGCTAGTTTTCCTGTTCCTTTGAACACCACGACTTTGTTCTTCTTCATCAGGTATTCAATGCCCTTGGAGTTCTTTAATACAACTTTATCCTTCCGTTTCTGGACATCCGCGAACGCCAATTGAATCCCTGAAGCCTGGACCCCGAAATCAGCGGCATGCTGCATCTGTTCAAAGATGTGCGCAGACATCAACATCTGCTTGGTGGGGATACATCCGCGGAGCGTGCAGGTTCCGCCTAAACGATTATCCTTTTCAACGATTGCAACCTTAAGTCCCAATTGTCCGGCGCGAATAGCGGCCACATAGCCGCCCGGACCACTACCGATAACTGTCACATCAAACTTTTCGTTAGCCAATTTAGTCCCTCTCGTAAATATGGTGATTAGCGACGATCAAAAGGTGGGCTATATAAAATCGACTCACACAATTCCTTCGCTCACTATCGCTGTTGGCGCCTTTCTGAAAGACCGGGCATTATAATGGTTTGGCAGCTTGCCACCAAATCGGACATCTGCTCAGGAATTATCGGATCTGGAAAGGACCATACCCAAAACATGGAACATTCTGAGGGCTTTCTAAAACTGGTTAATAGCGTTAGGGGCCGTGTTAAAGAAATCTCGGTGGCCGACACGCAAATACGTCAAAACGAGGCCTCTAAAGCTAAGCTAATCGACGTTCGAGAGGACCACGAATGGAAGGACGGACATGCGGTTGGAGCGATCCATCTCGGTAGGGGAATTCTGGAACGCGACATCGAGAAAATGGTGCCCGATAAAAACACCGAACTTAT
>DATIBX010000847.1:0-22600 GCA_035457105.1 Pyrinomonadaceae bacterium | reverse complement strand
ACTACAAGAGTCTGGAAGAACTGAGATGCCAGCCCAATAACCAACTCTTAAGTGTCAATTCATCATTAACACTTCTCACTGCTTGTCATAGACAGCGACACTCTTAAACTTCTTGCCTTGAGCGTCCGTTCCGCTAGTGGTGACAGTACGACTCTTGCCGTCAGCGGCCACAACAATTGTCCCGGTCACAGTTACCTTGCCACCTTTCTTCAGCGTCATGTCGAGAGTTTTGTCATTCACCCTTTTATAGGCGCGCGTATCAAACGCTGCATCACCAGTTACCGGATAGTCTTTGCCATCAAATTTTCCGGTCCATTCGTTATGTGCAGCACTCCCGTCACTGTTGGTACCGTCGACGGTGACTTTTATACTGTCGCCGGCAGCTTCGTAGACGACTGTATGGTTTTTTGCAACACCTGAAGCAAGTTTTGATTTAGCCTCGTTCAATTTCCAAGTGCCCATTTCTTCCTGGGCCATAGATAGACTAGCTGTTACGAGGCAAATCGCTAGGGCGAAAAACATCCGTTTTGCGTTCATATCATCCTCCGATCAAAGATTGGGCTCCTGAGTAATTTTCCGGCCGGATTCTATTGCTGTACGGCCCACACCGCAACCCTTCAGACCACGTAAATGTCCCATAAGCTAGGCTTGCAAAAGTGATCTTGTCGCTCCGGAGGAGTGCGATGTTTATAGCTCAGAGCCACTACCCAAATCGCGCTCCGTAGGAGTGCCATTTTCTAGTGCGGAAAGTTATTAACTGCGGATTCCGTTACGACCTCGAACAAGAATCAGCGGTCGACCCGCCACATGGCGCTCCTACAGAGCGCAAATATGTTTGGGGCCTTCGGCTATAAACATCACACTCCTCCGGAGTGAAGAAATGACTCTTGCAAGAGACTCTTTAGTTTGTCGGCGATGATTTTGTGGAGCGCTTGATTAAAAGCACCGACAAGCTTAAAGCGTGTCGGACATAGGTACACTCTCGACGAGCGAGATCATTGCTCAATTGTGATTTAATATTCGATAATTGCTTTTGAATAAGCTTATTTGCGGCTCAAGTCTTGAAGGACCAAGACTACGCAGATCGAGCCAGGTGCTATTAGCAATTGTCAAATATCAGATGATAATTGATCGATTTTCGATCCAGGAGGCAAAATGAAAGTTACCACTTTGACTTTTAAGCTCGCAGGAATCTCGTTAGTCGCGCTAGTGACCTTAGCGACGCCATTCGTGGCCAACGCAAAAACGACAGGAGATGTGAATCGCGATGGAGGCCAAAGACGTGGACGTGATTGGGACGGCTATCCAAACCTTGGAGGCTCGTTCGATCTCCGACAAACAGCACTAAATGCCGGGTACAACGAAGGATCAAAAGAAGGAAGAAACGATCGTTCGAAAAATCGTTTCCGCTCTTACAACGACTTTAAGAGTTATCGCAATGCCGACTCGGATTACAGCTCAAAGCTCGGCGATCGCAGTCTCTATCAACGCTACTACAGGATGGCGTTTGAGAGCGGCTACGATACTGAGAATCCACCACCCAATGGGAGAAATCGTGATCGTGATTACGACCGGGATCGTGATTACGACCGCGACCGCGATTACGACCGAGATCGCGATGGACATCGTGGTCGTAACTGGGATCGTTATGGAACATACGGCGGGTCTTTCGAATTCCGGCAGACAGCGTTGAACGCAGGCTATAACGCCGGTATCAAAGAAGGACGCAACGACCGTCGGAAAGGTCGGCACCGAAACTACAACGATTTCAGCTCTTATCGAAATGCTGACGACGATTACAGCTCGAAACTCGGTGACAAGGAGCTCTACCGCCGGTATTACCGCGAAGGATTTCAAAATGGATACGAGGATGGGTTCAACGGGTATTAGGTCCTAGGGCTTAGGTTTGAGCCGCAGATGATCAAGTCGACAGAATTATGCAGTGGGGAAGGCTTAGGTTTATTTTCCATTGAGAGCGCCGAAGGCGCGGACGAAGATAGCCAGGGGTGAAGCGAAGCGTAACCCCTGGACCAGCGGGCCAACGAGCCTGAGCCCTGAAAGGGCGGCAGAGTTGACTGCTAAGATGTTTTCTGTCGCTCTGTCAGAGCTCCGCAAGAATTCTTTGTCTCCCTTTTTCCCCCAGGGGTTACGCTGCCGCTTCACCCCTGGCTACCTTCGTCCGCGCCTTCGGCGCTCCGGACTTGGTGTTGCATTTACCCAAATAGTTGATCGTCCACACCAAGGACCTGGACAGCTCCGGCAAATGGGAAACGGGAAAATTAAGCCTTCCCCCTGCATGATCTATAGACTTGATTTTTTGGCCTAAGAGCAAAGCACAAAGTCCCGAACCCCTTAAGTTGAAACTTCCTGCCTCTTACCTCCGTAGACAGAATTCAATTTGACGGATATAAACCTAGCTAAAATTCACCCTTTTGAAATGAGGCTCCGATGAACCTATTCTGCCGTGCGCTTCTTCGCTCAAAGCTTTCCCTGATTATTGCCACCACAATTGTCTTTTTTACTTTGACAGCTCAAGCCTGGGCGCAACAGCCTCCGCTGATCGATCGTGAACTCTTTTTCGGCGATCCGGAGATTTCGGGCGCGCAAATTTCACCCGACGGAGCTTTCATCGCCTTTATCAAACCATTCAAAGGAACTCGGAATGTTTGGGTGAAAAAGATTTCCGATCCCTTTAACAGCGCAAAACCAATTACCGCCGATACCGCACGTCCGATCCGCGCCTACTTCTGGTCCCGAGACGGCAAATACATCCTGTTTGCCCAGGACAAAGGCGGTGATGAAAACTTTAACGTGTACGCCGTCAATCCGGCAGATGCTCCAGCGGCAGGCCAGGATGTTCCAACCGCACGGAACCTGACTGACATGAAAGGGGTGCGCGCGTTTATTTATCTCGTTCCCAGAAGCGAGCCCGACGCGATCTACATTGGACTAAACGATAGAGATGCCGCGTGGCACGATCTTTACAAGGTCAAGATCTCGACCGGCGAGCGGACGATGGTCCGCAAAAACACCGAACGCATAACGGGTTGGGTCTTTGACACCAAGGACCAACTAAGACTCGCAACGCGTTCACCCGAAAATGGTGACACGGAAATACTCCGCGTTGACCCAACCGGCTTCACCAAGGTCTACTCGTGCGGAGTATTTGAAACCTGCCAGATTGTTGCTTACAACAAAGATGGCGAACGTGCCTACTTAACCACCAACAAAGGTAGCAATATCGATCTGATCCGGCTCGAACTATTCAACCCGACCTCCGGTAAAGAGGAGTTGGTTGAAGCTGATCCAATGAATCGCGTCGACTTCGGTAACGCCTCGTTTTCAGAAGTAACCGATGAATTGATCTCAACTTCGTACGACGATGAGCGGGAGCGGATTTACTGGAAAGACAAGGGGTTCGAAGCTGACTATAAACTGTTGCAGAAACAACTGCCGGGAAAAGAGATAGGTTTCGGATCGTCGACGAAAGACGAAAAGCTATTCTTGATTTCCGCTTACGCCGACACAGATCCGGGGGCCACTTACCTTTTTGATCGCAACACCAAGAAGCTCACTCTTCAGTATCAGGCACGTGAAAAACTCAATCGCGATTATTTGACTCCACGAAAGGCTGTTAAATATCCGTCCTCGGATGGTCTGGAGATCCCGGCGTATTTAACGTTGCCCAAAGGTGTCGAGGCAAAGAACCTTCCCGCGATCATTCTACCGCACGGTGGTCCATGGGGACGCGACAGTTGGGGATATGATTCTTTTGCGCAGTTTTTAGCCAATCGCGGTTACGCTGTCCTGCAACCTAACTTCCGAGCGTCAACGGGTTACGGCAAGAAGTTTCTCGATGCGGGCAACAAGCAGTGGGGCGATAAGATGCAGGACGATGTGACCTGGGGCGCAAAATACTTAGTCTCCCAGGGCATCGCCGATCCGAAACGGGTTGGCATCATGGGCGGTTCATACGGTGGCTATGCGACCCTCGCCGGAGTGGCCTTTACTCCTGATGTTTACGCCGCGGCAGTCTCGATTGTTGGTCCATCAAACCTTATTACGTTGCTTGAATCGATTCCGGCCTACTGGGAACCGATTCGCAAGCTCTTCTACGAGCGAATGGGTGATCCAAACACGCCTGAAGGCAAGGCCCAATTGCAGCGACAATCACCACTCAACTCAGCCAATAAGATCAAAACCCCGTTGCTGGTGGTCCAGGGTGCAAACGATCCGCGTGTGAATAAACGTGAATCGGATCAGATCGTCATCGCTTTGCGAGATAGAGGTTTTCCAGTCGAATACCTGGTTGCCCCGGATGAGGGTCACGGTTTTGCTCGGCCGGTAAACAACATGGCCATGTTCGCGTCGGCAGAAAAATTCCTCGCCAAACATCTCGGCGGACGCTTCCAGGAAACAATGCCTCCTGAAACTGCACAGCGCCTTAAAGAGATAACGGTAGATGTAAAGACCGTAACGCTACCGCAGAAGATGACTTCGGGCGCGGACGTGCCGAAATCATCGATGGAATTGAAGCCTGGAGTTTCCAACTATAAAGCGTCGCTCGCTGCTGGAGGACAAACGATTCCACTGACGCTGAAGACCGAGATTAAAGACGAAAACGGTGCCTGGACCGTCAATGAGACAGCTGTGACTCCTCAAGGAGAGATTACGGACTCGAGCATCATCGAGAAAGGGAGCTTGCTGTTAAAACACCGGTCAATCAAACAAGGACCAATGTCTATAGAACTGGATGTAGCACCAACTAAAGTAAGTGGTGCGATGAACATGAACGGTCAATCAACCCCAATCAATGCTGATCCGGGCGGAACGCTCTTCGCAGATGGTGCAGGTTCGTATGAAGTGATGGCAGCATTGCCCCTCGCCGACGGCTACAGTGTAGGCTTCCGGAATTTTAATGTGCAGTCGCAAAAAACGCAGATGAAGCAACTCAAAGTAGTTGGCTCTGAAAGTGTGACGGTGCCGGCCGGAACGTTTGACGCCTATAAATTGGAGATTGTTTCGGCCGACGTCGACAATGACAAACAGACAGTCTGGATTGATAAAGCGACTCGGAAGGTAGTGAAGATTGCCGCAGTGATTCCCAGTTTAGGAGGCGCGGTCCTGACATCTGAATTGGAGCCTTAAAGAGGGGTCAGGGCTGGGCTAGGGTTATTGGATAATGGTGATTTGATATTTGAGAGTTGTTTGTCTGAGCTTAGCAAAGTGATCAAATCACCAGAATCCCGCAGTCAGGAAGGGTGGCAGAGCGGCGAACATCAGCCCCTCTCCTTTCTCGATCCTAGCGACGCCCCCGCTCTTCCTCACCTTGTACCCTGCTCAACTCACCCAGAATCCCGCAGTTAGGAAGCGTGGCAAAGTAGCCATCATCAAATCTGTCCGACTCGATCGCAGCTACGCTCCTCTTCACCAACAACAGGTACTCAACCTGACTTTATAAGAATCTTGAGCATTGCAAACTCTTGAGCTAACATGGCAAAAACAATCCTCATCAAAAGGAGCTCCTCACATGGCTCGCAAGTGGTCCAATCTCAATATTCCTGGCGCATTGCATTATGTCACTGGTAACTGCATCAATCGATCGCCAGTCTTCACTGAAGCAGCATGTTGCCAAGTCTTCCTTGAACAACTCAAGAAGCTAAAGAGTGAATGGCCGGCAAAGCTAATCGTCTACGTCCTGATGCCTGATCACTTTCATTTCATTTCAAACCCTGAGGATGCTCGCATCATCGAATTTTGTGGTGAGCTCAAAAGCAAAGCGGCCAAAGCTATTATAGATGTATCCCGCCGTTTTCAATTTCCAATTAACGAAGATGGTCGGCAGGTTTGGCAGGAAAGCTTTAAGGCCGTTCCGCTTTGGAGTGGCTGGATGATCAAGCAAAAGATCAACTACATTCATGCCAATCCTGTGAAAGGAAAGCTGGTGCAGTCAGCTCGAGATTATTATTGGTCGAGCTTTCGATCCTTTTATGGTTTGGAAGATGAGCCATTGGAGGTCGATCATGATTGGTGGTGGCCGGATGATGCTGAGAAGTTGTCAAAGGCAATGAAGAAGATGGGCAGGCATAGCTGGTGGGAGAGAGATGAGGACGATGGTTGAGTGTTTGTTTAAAGAGCGGGGGCGTCGCTGGGTCCGAGCTTTTAAGGTTTGACTTGGGCCGCTTGCCACCCTTCCTGACTGCGGGATTCTGGTGAGTTGATCACTTTGCCAGCTCGTTCAAGTAACCGCTCTCAATTATCAAATCATAGTTATCAAACACTTCACTTCACCCGGAAGTATTCTCCATTAATCGAGTCGTACATCAGCATCGTTGCGCGCAGGTGTAATTGCTCGGCTGAATCACATTCGCGATGCAAAGTGAGACGAAATGAGTCTGGAATGGCGGGCCAATTTAGCTCGAGTTCTTTGTTGTCAGTCACCCGTTCAATTCTGCACGTCGAACGATAGATTCGATAGAAATGCAACTGGCCTTGAACCACTATCAGATCACCATCAGCCTCGGCCACGATATTCGTCGCTGCCATCGGTTGCTTCAGTATCTCCAAAACTCGTTCGAGGACTCGCGAAGGTGGGCTCTTTCTTTCGGTTAATAATTTCCGAGCCGCCAGTTCTTCTTTCGATATACCTAACACCTGAAGCGCTACCATTGACTTATCGGAGTTTCGTTTTTGTTTCCACTTGACGTCCAACAGCCACAAGGCAATTTCTTTGACATCCTCGTCCCTTGTTAAAGACGCGTACCAGACCAGACCCTTAAGGATGTGACTACCGGCAACGGACAACGGCAGCGGCTCGCCTGAGCGAAAAGGAGCAAACCAAATCGCCAGGTAGTCACCAAACTCTTTTACTCCCACTGCTGCGAGTCGAGCTTCTGCTTCTTTGGCCCACGAGGGTGGCATATTTTGTGGCGCATTCCCGCGTATGTGTTTCAGCAAACATCGCCACTTCGCCCGCTGTTCGCCATCCATCGCGCGATAGTCACGACGGATGGTCTCACTCCAACAACGCGTTGGATTCAAAGGCTCCCATTCATCCATCCAGAGCAACGTGTGTAACCGTTGCCGAAGTGATTGCATACTTGAGACTGAACCTTGTTCAACAAGATTCTCCTGGAAAAGATGAAGAGATTTGCAGAGGTCAGGCGTTAAGTTGTTGTCCTTGATAAATTCCATCACATAGTCGACTGGACCGTCAGGCGCGATCGCATCAAGGAGAGGAACGGTTAAATCTAACATCATTCGAAGATCAGCTTCAGTACAAGGCAATTTTCGGGTGTAAAGAACCCGCAAGAGTTTTAGCAGCTTGAGCCGTTCGACATGAGCATTTGTCAATCGTTCGTCGTGCTCATAGAGCCAGGTCACGCGTCTGAGAATTGTTTCGATTAGAGCGATGGCCTGTCGCTTTGGTAGTTTTTTCCATTTCGCGATCTCGGCGGGCGTCAGTTCCTGCGCCGACGCGAGATAGTCTTTGAGGAGTGGGTCGAGATCTGACATGGTGCCTGCGCTTGGTGTTTGTGTTCGTTGACGAAGGTCTAAAAAGCAACGAGGTCAGTACCGATTCGCGGTAGCGTCGGGTAAGTAGCCAGATATAATCAAGCTCTAGTATCTCGAGACTCAGCCGATCGCTACCGCGAATCGGTACTGACCAATCCCGGAGGCTCTGGACCAACAGCAATGTAAAGCCAACCCCCGGGACTAGCTTGGCCCAGCGGCGAACTTTAAGCCGTGAAATTCGGAGATCAGTTCTACGCACAAGTGCTCGGCCGCTCGATGATCCGGCTCGGACGGGAGTGGTGAACGCACATAGGCCTCCTGGGCCAACTGAAATAACCGCTCTGCTTCAGCTTTTACCTTCTCGAGTGGCCAGACTCCGCGTTTTATATCCAGCAATTCCACCGCGTCTGCCCGCTCAACATACAACGTGCCTTCGGTCAAAAACTCGATACTCATCCGCAGCAGACGGATCAAGTGCGCCGCATTCTTCGCATCATAACCGACTCGACGCACCAATTCGCGCCGTTTCTTTCCCATGTATCCACCACTATAAAAACGGCGACGCTCCCCTCGAAACCGCTTCACTACATCCATCATCTCGGTTGTTGCACCAACAAATGGTTTTCCATCAAGACCTCGAAGAGCATTCCCGGCTTCGGATGAGTCAGGATCGATCCCAAAGGCCATCAGTTGCTCTTCCATTCGCTGCATTAAGGCCTGGGCTTCCTGATTGAAAGAGATCATCTTCTTAAACTGATCGTGAGCGTAACCCGAGAACGAGTGGAAAGCCTTCCTGGTTACAAACAGATCGCGCCTCTCGCGTAGTTTAGCGCCGAGGGGACCCTCAAAAATTATTCCATTCGCTTTAACCCAAAGGAAACTGAGTACATTCGGATTGCAGTTGAGTAGGAGTCCGACAAATTTGCGGAGCTCATAAAAGACACAATCCCACTCGCCCTCCCATTTTTCGTACACGTCTTTACGATCAAAACCGAGATAGTGCTCCAGCGGTCCGATGTAAACACCCATCACATCTTTGTCGTCAATTGAATCAGGGTCGTTCTTGGGTACGTACATCCCGTGAGCGACACTCCCTCGCCAACAAAGAGATATGAGCCCTTCGGGTAGAAGAGCAGATACTTGCTCTGGTGAGAGTCCCTTGAGATTTATTTGCGTCATGTGGCGAGGATAGCGAAATAGCTGCTCAGGCGGAAGTGACTCTTAGTACTCTTAGTAACTAATCAACAACTCACTAGAATCCCGCAGTTGGGAAGGGTGGCAAAGCGGCGACTATCAATACTCTATTTGGTCTAACGAAGCGACGCCCCCGCTCTTCTTCCCCTAAAGACTCAACCTAACTACTTCAGACTCCATAGAGCAGGGGCGTCGCTAATTTCGAGTAAGGAAGTTGAGTATATGTGCCGCTCTGCCACCCTTCCTGAATGCGGGAACCTAGAGAGTATCGACCTTGGCCGCTCTGCCACCCTTCCTAACTGCGGGGTCTAGAGAGTTGAGCATCTTCAAGTCGCTCGGTAATGGCAGATTAAGCACTCTTCTTATCTTCGGTGCCGGCGGCTTTCTTTCGCTGTTTGGCCCACTCTTCAATGCTCTCCCGAATGAATTCGCCGAGGTCTTCAATCTCACGCGAGGACTTTTCCCAGAACTCCTTAAACATACTGGGGTCGAACGCGAAAGCATGACCCCGACCGAAGCCTTTCACTGGTCCAAGTTCATCTTCGTAGTACGCCGCGAGCTGACGGGAAGCCATTGCCACAACTGTCAATGAACTCCCAGCAGGCAGAGGATCAAATACCTTGGCCACTCCCGGATCGATCTCTTTCAAACGCGCAAGCACCCGGTTGTATTGATCGGTGCAATACGCGGCCGCATCCTCTTTGCCACCGGTCCACTCGGACTGCAGGGCCATGCGAGAGGTGCGCCGCAACACATTGATCAACTTAACTAACTCTTTTTCTCTTTCCATAACACTCCTAATTCTTCAATTTACAATAGTCGGTTAGCAGGCAGACATCGGTACGCCCTTAATACCGAAGCGATGAGGACGACAGCCGAAACGTCTGCCGTAGGACCAACCAGCCTCAGGCTCGTCAGCTTCGAAATACGCGAGCACGTCCCGAGCCGCAATTCGAATGACTTCCGGTGAAGCATCTTCACTCAAAGGGGTGAACAACGAATTGATGGATGGTTCCAGCTCGGTGAGACGCGCCAGCACCTTGTTGTATTGGGCTGCGCAGAACTTAGATGCATCCGGTTGCGCTTTGACCCAGGCCGCGTAACCAGCCGCGCGAGCAATCCGTCGTAGAACATTGATTAACTTAACCTTTTCATTCTCCATTTCTTTCTCCCTTTATTTTCTTCTTATCCAACTTCTCCTTCATTAATTTCTTGCCCTGATGCAACCGCCATTTCACCGTCGACAGCGGCAATCCCATAAATCCCGCAATTCTCTTCACCGGCATTTCATCCACAAAACGCAACCGCATCGGCAGCGCATACTCTTCGGGAAGCTCTGCCAGCCGTTCCATCACTTCTCTCCCTTCACTACTTTCCGCCAACGGCTGACCAAGTGCCTGAATCTTTTCCAGCAGCAACTCATCCATCTCCAGGCGATTACTCAGATGAATTTTCTCGTTTCGACTAAAACGAAAAGCCCTGTGCCTGGTGATCGCAGACAGCCATGCCGCGAACTTCCCCGGCTCGTCGATAGTTGGCAACGCCCTGAAAGCGAGTAGCAACGCATCTTGAGCCACGTCTTCGCCGTCAATTTCACCCACAATCGTGCGCGCCAACCTGACGACCGCCGGCCGATAACGCAACACGAGCTCCTCGAAAGCCTCGAGATCGCCCAGAATCGCCGCCATTACGAGCACTTCATCAGGCGATTCCGACCGTGTCATCTGCTGCTCCAGCTGCGCGCAAACAAATCATCTATTTGTATAGAGACATGAAATGGGGAAAAGGATAGTTTTGAATTTTGGACTTTGCACTTTGGCCTTTGAACATTGTGTTTCTTTTGTCTCAATGCCGGATCTTTGCTTCAATTGTTAACTGGCTGGCCACCGATACTTGTTCGTGCAACCCGCCGGCCTTTGAAACATCTATAATCTTCACGGATAGGCATTCAGGCGCTTTGTAAACGTTCGTCACAATCAGAAAATTTAGCCGCGAATCTCGACTCCACCCTATACCAAATGCCCATGCTCTTTAACTTAACTACTCCCTCTCTTCTCTTAGCTATCTGCATTATTTCGTCCATCCCACTTGTTAACGCAGCCAAGCACTCGCGAGTTCCCCAATCGGGAAGTATCAAGGGAAAAGTAGTTGCCGATATTCCTGACCAGCGCAAGCCAATTCCCGGAGCTCCAGTAACCATCAGCAGCAAACTGTTGGGTGACAGAAAAGTTCAGACCACCAGTGATGAGGAAGGGGCCTATCTTTTCTCAGGACTAAACGCCGGTGACTACACCATCACCATCGAACTCCAGGGCTTCGAAAAGTATGAGCAGATCGTCAGCATCCAGATCGATGCGACAGTTGAATTGAATCTACTGCTTAAACCTCAAGCGATCACCGGCACTGTCACGGTTACCGACAACCAGACCGAAACGAGCAAAACTGAATCGACTGTACCGGGAGTTATCACCACGGCAACTTTGCGCGACGCGCCGCTCATCGATCAAAAATTTCAAGATGCGCTTCCCTTGTTGCCGGGAGTTGTTCGTGGTCCGGATGGGACCCTTAACATTAAAGGGACACGGCCCACGCAGAGTGGGATTCTCGTCTCGAGCCTGAATGTCACTGACCCCGTTACTGGTAGTCCGGCAATCGAACTACCACTTGAGGCGGTCGACACAATCCAGGTCTATTCAAATCCGTATTCCGCGGAATTTGGCAAATTCACCGGAGCCGTGACTTCGATCGAAACACGTTCCGGCAGTAACAAATGGCGCTACCTGTTAACTGGCACACTGCCACGACCACGCTGGCGCGATGGACACTTGTTTGGCATCGGTTCAGTTACGCCGCGAGTCGCCGTCGGTGGTCCAATCATCAAAGACAAGCTCTTCTTCTTTCAGAGTCTGGAATACAGGTTTGTTCGTACTGACGTTCCCTCTCTGAAGACACTGAACTTCAGCGAGCGAGACATTCGCCGCGAGAGCTTCGACTCGTTTTCTCGCATCGACTACGTCATCAACGACGTACACCGACTGACAACAAGCTTTTCAATCTTTCCCCAAAAGCTCGATTTCGCAAATCTCAATACCTTTAACCCTTCGGACACGACTGCGAATATTCATCAGCGCGGCTGGTTCTTCGCTATCAATGAGCAGGCAGCTTTCAAGTCCGGGGCTTTGCTGCAATCAAGCGTTAGCGCAAAAAAGTTTGATGCCGATGTCTTCAACAATAGCGGTGCGCCTTATTTGATAACTCCAGATCGGAACTTCGGCGGTTTCTTTGATCGCCAACATCGCGACAGCCGGCGCTACGAGTGGCTCGAGATTCTTAACTTCAAACCAATGGAGTGGCACGGTTCACACGAATTGAAGGCTGGCTTTAACTTTAGTCATGCTTCATTCCGAGGCAACGATATAAGCAGTCCAGTCAGGATTGTTCGTGCGGACGGGACAGTTAGTCAGTTAATTGAGTTTGTTGGTTCAGGTAATCTCGCTGAGACTCAAAATGAATATTCGGCTTTCGTCCAGGACAAGTGGTCGCCACGTAAACGACTAACTCTTGATCTGGGAGTACGCTTTGATCGCGATAAGATAGGGGGACAAAACAACTTCGCCCCTCGGGCTGGTTTCGCCCTGGTCCCGTTCGACAGTGGAAAGACGGTAGTGCGCGGAGGAGTCGGCCTTTTCTTTGACAAAATTCCGTTGAACATCGGCGCTTTCGAAGAGTTTCAGAGTTCTCGAGTATCCAACTTTGCCGCGGACGGATCTACAGTGATCGATGGTCCAAGGGTCTTCACCAACATTTTCCGAGCTGGAGATCTTGACAATCCTTACAGCGTTGCCTGGAATCTCCAGGTCGACCATGAAATCTCGCCTCGATTTCTGTTGAGACTTGGATATGAGGAACGTGAGACACGACGTGATTTCTTTGTCGAGCCTTTCAGTCTGCCTAACGGAACGGGGACATTGGTGCTTGAAAACGATGGCAAATCATCGTATCGCGAGTTTCAAGTGGTCGCGCGAGGACGACTACAGGAAAATCGAAATCTTTACGTGGCTTATGTGCGCTCGGAGTCTCGTGGTGATCTAAACGACTTCAATACTTATTTTGGCAATCTCCGACATCCTGTTATCCGTCCGAATGAGAATGGACCGCAAAACTTTGATACGCCGAATCGCTTGTTAGCCTGGGGTGACATCGGATTGCCACGCAACTTCGTGGTTACTCCGGTGATTGAATGGCGTAATGGGTTTCCCTTCTCGGCAATCGATGAAAATCAGAACTTTGTTGGGCCACGAAATACGGCTGGGAGATTTCCCTCGCTGGCTACGTTTGACATCTTGATCACGAAAGGAGTCTCGATCCCCTTCCGTGGGAAAAAATACAAGGGTCGTGTCGGACTTACTGTCTTCAACATCACGAATCACTGGAACCCACGTGACGTGCAAAACAATGTCGACAGCCTAAACTTCGGGACGTTCTACAATAGTCCTTACCGGAGTTTCCGGACAAAGTTTGAATTGGTGAAGTTCTGACAGGGTGTCAAAGGGTATGAGTGAGATCAAGCCCTGTTATTTTCCATAATTTTCCATATATCATTTCCCATTTCCCATTTCCCATTTTCCATTTTTCCTCTGTGCCTTTCTGGTAAGCAGAATCCTAAAAAAACCTCACCGCGGAGTCACAGAGACTCAGAGGCAGCACAAAGGAGCAATGGAAAATGATATATGGAAAATGAACCCGACTTCAGTCTTCCCAACCTGCAGGTTTCAGCGGGCGGCGGCGCGGGCTCGGAAAGTTTGCGTGACTAGATCATTGAATTCTTCAGGGTATTCCTGCTCGGGCATGGAGCGACAGAAATCGTAAATTCGGAGCCCGGCGCGCGCGTTCAAATCCAATAACTGGTATCCCTGACTTACGGGAGTAGAAGTATCTTGCTTTCCCCAAACCAGGAGTGTCGGCTGATCCAGTCGTGAAAATGGAACCGTGATATCGGCATTTAAATAGCCAGAGATAAATGCCGCCATTGCATGTTGCGCACCCGGCTGATGACTCGAAGCATAAAGATTTGTGACTAACCGGTTAGTCACCCTGCGGTAATCGTAGAACAAACTACGCCGAGCATAATCACGTATCGATCGCTCGCTGGCCATCACATTGTAAAAAGATGTTCCCAGCACTGGCGACTGCAGCAATCCATAAAACGCAGCCCCAGTCATTCCCGGACGCGCATTTGGATTCAAATAACCAACCGGCGAATTGAGGATCATCGCATTCACTAATTCAGGATGCTCATCCGCAACCCGAATCGCATACGAAGCTCCCAACCCGCTTGCGACAAGGTTGGCCGGACCCTGGACCACCTCGCGCAGAAAGTCCGAGATCAATTCGACATACAGTTCAGTCGAATAGGCGGCCGTGGCTGGTTTATCGGACAAACCGAAGCCGAGCAAATCGACTGCGTAAACTCGAAACGTTTGCGAGAGTACATCGAAATTTTTACGCCATTGAAAGCTGGACTGGCCGGCGCCAATACTGTGAATGAAGACGACTGGCATGCCGAGTTTTCTCAATCCCGCTTCTTTGTAGAAGATTCGACCGTGCTTCCAACCGAAGTAGTTCGCAGAACCACCCAACACGCTATCGTCCGGTTCGAGCGGATTCTTTCGAATGGTAGCGTTGACGGCAGCGAGTGCTGCGAACCCCGCACCACCCGCCAGCATCGTCTTCCAAAGATTACCGAGCTTGCTCATTAAAAACTTATGGCGAAGATTAAATCATCGCAAAATCAAACTGCTCCTGATGTATTGCTGAATCGCTGCTGATGTCCACTGGTCCTAGATAGTCTTCAATCTCCAACAGTACATCGCGTTCACTCGAACGTAATGCCTTGGCCACATCCGGATTGATTCGCAGCGTAACCTGTTTGTTGTCGCGATCGCCGTTCATGCCCTTGGCCAACCGGCGAGCTTCCTCCAACAATTCATAACAAACAGTTTGTGGCGACTTCACCAGACCAGCACCCTGGCAATACGGGCAAGGTGAACAAAGGGTGCGTTCCAACGACTGTTTGACGCGCTTCCTCGTCATAATCACCAAACCAAAGTCGTTGAATGAAAGCACTTTGGTTGGTGACTTATCATTGCGTAGCGCTTCTTGTAACGCCTGCATGACTTTTTGACGATTTCGACGCTCTTCCATATCGATCAGGTCGAGCACGATGATACCACCGAGATCACGAAGTCGAATCTGTCTCACGATCTCATCAACCGCCTCGAGGTTTGTACGTGTAATCGTGTCCTCGAGACGGCCACTGCCGCGACCCACAAATTTTCCGGTGTTGACGTCGATAGCCACCAACGCTTCAGTCTGATTGATGACCAGGTAACCGCCTGATTTAAGCCAAACTCGGGGCTTGATTGCCTTATCAATTTCAGCTTGCACGCCGTACGACTCAAGAATGGGTTGTTCGCGTGTGTAAAGCTTTACACGCTTCACCATCCGGGGCTGAATCCGATTGATGAATTCTACGATGCGCTGATATTCCTCCTCGGAATCTACCCTGATCGATTCGAAATCTTCCGAGAGTTGATCGCGCAGCAGGCGCTGCACCAGATCCAGGTCGCGATGGACCAAGGCCGGAGCCTTCGCCTTCTCGGCGCTCCCTCGGATATCAAGCCATGTCCTGACCAGGTATCTGACGTCTTCTCGTAATTCCTTCTCGTTGATCCCGACGCCGGCGGTCCGGACGATAAATCCTCCTGATGGAATATCTTCTTCGGCTCGAAGCGTTTGAATCAACTTGCGCAAGCGGTGGCGCTCGCTGTCAGACTCGATCTTTCGCGACACACCGACATGTTCAACGGTTGGCATGTAGACGAGAAAGCGTCCTGGGAGCGCGATGTGCGAAGTGATGCGCGCGCCTTTCTTCGCAATGGGCTCCTTGGCAATTTGGACCAGTATCTCCTGACCTTCATTCAACAGATCGGTAATAGCTGGCTGGTGACGATCTCGCCGGGATTGACCCCGAAAGCCACGTTGGTCACGTTGCTCGCGGCCGCGTCCACGTTCTCTTGGATGTGTTTCAGTCGCTGCTGCCGCTACCGGAGTTGGTAAAACCTCTGGTTCCGGTGCTACGACTACGGTCAGTTCCACCTCGTCGTCGGCACCGTTTGCTCCCACCTTTGCTTCATCTGTTTGACCTGCGGCGGGACGTCCTTTACTGCTGCGACGACGGCGCCGTCCACCTCGACGTGTAGCAAATTCACCACGTGATGATGTCTCAGTAACGCTTGCTTCTGAATCAGAATAGTCACTCGGGCTTTCTTCGCCGGCTGCGCTAGCACGCTTCTTAGCGGGACGTTTGGTGGAGGTCTTTTTTCTACCTTTACTGGCAGCGGCAGCGGTACGTGGGGCTCGCTTACGTTTCTTGGTCGCAGCCTCGTCATCAGTGCTGGCGACCTTGCGACCACGGCGCGACTCGGTCGCTTCTGCAGCCGCGGCTTCGGTTGCGGCTTCTTCCTCGTCATCACTAATGCGCTGGAAGCTGCCTCTACCCAGGGTGTCAAGATCTACTTCATCGATGAAAGTCGATACGTGAGCTTCCGGCGGCCTGCGCCCTTCCCTGATCAGACTATCCGGATCGGTTTCTCCATCGTCGACTCGTTCGAAAGAATCGGTGCCAAAGCGATCACCGATCACTGTTCCTACCTCGGCCTTACCAAAATCATCATCGATATTGAATTCGACCGCGTGTATCTGATCGAAAAGCCGCTCTTGCAACCGAGCATCCTTAAACATTTCACCATTAGCTGCAGTCGCTTCCTCATCGTCGACAATTCGTTCAATCGACGGGTCGCCTGCAACAAAAGGTGTGTCGGGAACTTGAAATTCGCGGGCCGTTACCGGCTGGGGTGTTTCGTCTGTCTTTTCCCATCGTGAACGTCTTCGTCCCCGGCGACCACGGCGGCGACTACCTTCGCTCGAATCCGCAGTCTCCGCGCTGACAGCGACTGACGCCTCTTCTTCCTGAAGGGGCTCGACTCGTTCCTGCGTAGCTTCAATTCGCTGCTCACGTTCCACACGATTGAGGGCTACTTCTTCAGCGGCGGCATGTTCCGCATCGGGCGTACCCTTTTTAGATTTATCGATGACAATTCGCTCGAACTCTTCTTCTTCATCGAAGAAGTCTGAGACGTAGAGAAACGCATCACGCTCGAGGCCGATATCTACAAATGCTGACTGCATGCCGGGCAGGACTCTCATTACGCGTCCCTTATAAATATTTCCGACTATGCCTTGGTGGTGTTCACCTCTCTCAATGTAAAACTCTGCGACCTTATCGTCTTCGATAATCGCAATCTTCTTTTCGCGTCCGTTGACGCTAACTATTAGTTGTTTGGACATTTCTAACCTTATCTCTTAATGTGTTGCCGCCTAAAAAAATCCGCTTGTAATGAAAACAATGTGTCATCTGGTCTGGTGACCGGCGGACCGGCAAGGAATCTGAATACGTTTGAGCGCAATCCGACCGTCGAGCACAAAGGCGAGGTGCAGGTGCGCTTGCTGAGTGAGACGATGATTCGCCTCGCCGTTATTGGAGTGAATGGGATTCGGCTCGCGGTAGGATTGGCGCAACGGCCATTTATCAGCGAGCTGCTTGATGGTACTGTGGAAAAGCTCCAGGTACGGGGCTTTCCCGGCGTTGCACACGGCATTGGAGCCTGGGCGCAACGGAAACTTCTCTCTATCAACTGAAAGACCTGACTAGCCGCTTTCAACCCGCTTTGGACAGAAAAAGCCGTTCACGAGGAGCACCTTAAGTCGCAAGCTCATGGCTGCCACTTTTAGAGAGCTCTGAACCCGTATCGCTTTCACTGTGCCGCTTTGGATGTTTGAAGTCCGGGGCGCTTGTCGGTCGCAGCCTTAGGGGCCACGACGGCGGCTCAACGAGAGTTAATTGGATCGTCCAATTGGACGAACGAAAATATCGAACTCGCCCGTTACACGGAAAGCGTTCATCGCTTTCGTGAGCTCATCTAGTGTTGCCTGGACGTAATTTCCTGAACAAACCGGCTGGCGAGCTTTGGGCAGTATAACCTAAATAGTGAGTTTACGGGAAATTTGATTAAAGCACAGGCCAATTCATCAGCATTCCGGCTCAATTGCTGCACAACATTCGAGCTTAACTGTGGACGCGCGGTAGGGATTCGACTGCATAATCAAGGCCCAACCAGAAGCTCCAACTGTGATGATAGAAGGCCAGCGGAAATACCAGCGCTGTCACAAAAAGAGCCGGGAGCACTACTTCATACTTGAATCCCAGCAAAACTGATCCGACGAACCAAATGACTAGAATCACCAGCTCCGTAATAACCACGTTTGCCAGAATCGCGCCAACAAAGAAGCCATCCTCACGCTTGAACAACGAGCGACAACTTGAGCAATGATGTTTGATGTGAAAAGGTCGAGACACTATCGAGGACCGGCCGCACGCTGGACAATCTAGTTTTGCACTCCTCACAAGCACCTCGACGATATGCTGAAATTTGGTCTGCCGCATTAAGTCAATCATAAGCGTCACGTCGGGTGTGTTGTTTTCCAGGGGCGTTGTCAACCAGGGCCTATAAAATACTACATATCCCTGACAGAACCAATTGCAGGCGTCCACACACTCCCTTTAAAACCTCTCCTTGGAGTGCGCCGGCCCGGCGGCGCTTTGTAATATCGAGCACTCCCCACCTCGCTACTCATGCGTCCCCGCGCTTAAAAATCAATAGTAATCATCAATCTTCACCCTTTCGGTCTTAAAGCTATAGATAGTTTTCACCATTGCAGGTGAGGAGTGCGTTCAAACCACGCTGCAGAACACCAGGGATACTGATTCGCAACCAACACCAGGTTGTGCTTCACTGGGTTTTGGTGGACATAGTTAAGGCGTGCCAAATATGACTTTTCAAACGTGAGTTGTGTATCCCAGTAATTAAACCAAACCTCGCGTCCTGCTGCTCCGTCGAGCGCGTTCAGTTTACGTGCGGTCTCGCGGTCTCGGAGTGCAAATGATTTAAAAATAACCCTAGATTCTGCGTCTCTTCAGCACCACGCCCAACAAAGTGATAGTGGTTTGAAAAAGCGGACCACGCTTCTAATTGCCAGCCGTATTGCTTCGACAGCGACAAAATGCCGCCTTCAAGCAAGGTAAGACGCTCCTCGCCTTTGAATAGGTGCTCTTTGTAGAGGGTTGCTCCGGTCCACCATGAATACTCCATGGGAACCTAAGCGATGAATTGGCGCATGCGGCCAGTCTTTTTTGTGATCTTGATCTGACATGTGAGGAACTCCTTGTGAGAATTGGTAAGGAGATTTTGAACTAGTTCCGGATTTTTTGGCAAGAGGTTGTGTGACCTCAAATGGTCACTATAACAAAGCGCCGGCGGGCCGGCGCACTCCAAGGAGAGGCGATTTTCTTGGGTGCCTTTAAAGTTTTGGGTGCGGGAACGCCACGGTAGCGATGGCAAGAAGTGATCGATATAACAAAGCGCCGCCGGGCCGGCGCACTCCAAGGTTAAAGACGGTCGCTCCAGGAGGCTATCTCATTCATGGCGGTGTCGTAGATGTCATTCTGCGAGAGTCCAAACTTCTTTGGGGCCTTGAATGAATGGTCCCCACCTTCAATCGAATGAATGCGGGCGTCACACTTGTACTGCTTGAGAAAGGGTGAGATTTCCTCGGGCGTTCCCAGCGCATCACGAGTTCCCTGCACAAACAACATCGGCGTCTTGATGTGCGCCCAGTGCTCGACTCTCAGCTTCTCAGGGTTACCGGGAGGATGAAGCGGGTAACCCAAAAACACCAGGCCTGCGATCTCTTTTGCCAGCGAATCGTTCTCCTCGAATAAGGCGGCGTCCACCTGAGACGCAATGCGGCCGCCCATCGATTTACCGCCGATCACAAGCTTATTACCCTTCAACTTCTTATGCCCAATCGCGTCGTCAATGACGGATCGAAAGCAGGATTCAAGCTTCGCTTTTTGATCGGGAACGCTCCGCTTCTGCTCCATGTAAACAAAATTGAAAGTGATCACATCGAGGCCACGTTCGGAAAGACCGTGCGCAAACAATTGCATAAATCCGCTCAATTGATTTGCGCCAGCACCGTGGCCCAGGATTATTGTCGCACCAATTCGCGCTTGTTTTGAGGAAGAGTATAAAAGCGCAGTTACATTGTCGTTTGCATTTGCCTTTACAGTTCTGAGTTCAGGCTCCGTAGCCATGCGGTTTCACCCCTCCAGTTATTCATACCAGATCTCAATCTCGTAGCCGTCCGGATCTAAAATAAATGCATAAGGAGAGTCTGGCGTGAACTCGCCGCGGCTGAGAATTTTCCCACCCGCTAACTGAACCAGTGCGACCGCCGTATCAATGTCGCCGGGTTTGGTCAGGCGGAACCCAAAATGAGTTAACCCGCCACCCTTACCAGCTAATATATGATCTTTTTCAAAGGCGAGTACATCTTTTCTACCTGGACCAAGAACCTGAATACTATCTGCATCGCGAAAGTATTCTTTGACACCGAAGACCGTTGAGTAGAATTTCAGTGATCGTTCCGGATCACGTACTGCCAGGGACAGATGCGAAAGACCGTGCGTCTTAAGCGGCTTCGATCGCTGCGGAGCCGACTTTGCCCTCTGTTTGTTCATTGGTACTACCCGATATGTAAAAGCGCGGAACTCTATTACTGATTCCGCAGGTCACTTCGTATGAAAGGGTGCCGGCAATCCTTGCCAGATCCTCGCCATGAATCTCCAATGAGGAATCGCGAGCAGCACCCAGAAATGTCACTACATCGCCTAAAGCAACTTCCGGTACGTCAGTTACGTCGACCAAAGTTACGTCCATCGAAATTCGTCCCACCACCGGCGCAAACTTCCCTCGCACAATAACATTTGCGCGATTCGAGAGCCCTCGCATGTAACCATCGTGGTATCCAATGGGTAAAGATGCAATCAAACTGTTACGGGAAGCCTCGAAGGTACAACCGTATCCGATCGTTTCGCCTGGCGGTACCCGTTTTAACAATTCAATCGTTGAATAGAGAGACATCACCGGGCGAAAATGCGCCTCAGCTACCGTGATTGACAAAACGTCACGCCATAACCCGTACAAAACGCCGCCGGGTCTGACCATGTTGCCCCATGATTCTCGATAGGCAAAGATTCCGGCTGAATTAGCCAGGTGTAGATATTTGGGATGGTGTCCATGTTCCTGAAATAACTTGACTGACTCGTTGAACCGATCGATTTGATCCCTGGTTAAAGGCTGACAACTGTTATCGTCGGCCGCCGCAAAGTGCGTCATTAGTCCATAGATGCGCACGTTCGGAAACCGGCTTAACTGAGATACAAACTCATTCAATTGATCCCAACGTATGCCAAGCCTTCCCATACCGGTGTCGATCTTAATATGGACATCGGCAACTGTATTAATCTCAGCTGCAGCTCTATTCAGAGACTCAATCATATCCAGCCGATAAACCACGGGAGTGATATTGTGATTAAGACAGAGCTTTTGTTGACCATCCCAGAAACCGCCAACACATAAGATAGGCTCTGTGATACCTGCATTGCGTAGTTCAATTGCCTCTTCGGGCAAGGCGACACCAAACCATTGAGCGCCGGCATTGGACAGGCTCTGGGCACAACGAACAGCTCCATGACCATAGGCGTCTGCTTTCAACATGGCCATGACATTTACTTCAGGACCGACGCGTTGTTGGACCAGGCGATAATTATGTACCAGGTTATCGAGGTTTATTTCGGCCCACGTAGATCGCGTGCCTGATATTGGTGGTGCGTTGAGTGACTCCGATGCCATGTTTCGCCCATGTTCTCCAGTTGCTGTTTTAGAGGAAGGACTAGGATACCCATTGGCAGCAGGATTTGTCAGCGTTCGAGTGCGATAATCTTTACACTGAATTCCGCTAACGGCAGAGGCGGTTTAAAAATCAGAAAATACCGAGTTCAAAGACTGCGTGAAAAACTCAACCTTCTTATTCTCCCTAAGCTTCAGCTTGGGGCTAGCGCGAGCGTCCGAATCTCGACAACCGTTTTAACGGTTTTCGAAATTGCGTCATGATTTTGTGAGTCCAAGATAAACCGTTGAAACGGTTGACTGCTTCTGACATGTGTCTCTTAGCCCCAAGCTGAAGCTTGGGGAGAATGAGAAGAAGCCGATGTTTTCTAATTTTTACGCCGTTGGAGGGATTCTCGAGTCAGCTACTCTCGATACAGATTGTCGAAGCGCATGCTCGAGGGGGTAAAGCGCAGGTCCACCGTCCCGGTTGGTCCATTGCGCTGCTTCGCAACTATTATTTCTGCAATATTCTTCTGATCTTCAGGCATTGCGTCTTTCTCTTCCGGTGTCTTGTACTGCTCCTCACGATAGATGAACGCAACCACGTCAGCATCCTGCTCGAGCGCTCCAGATTCGCGCAAGTCAGCTAACTGCGGACGATGATCAGAACGCGACTCCGGCGCTCGAGACAACTGAGACAACGCCACTAGAGGCACGTTCATTTCCTTCGCGAGTGCCTTTAGTTCACGTGAGATTTGCGATACCTCTTGTTGCCGTGATTCAACTCTCTTCGACGAGCCACTCATGAGTTGCAAGTAGTCAACTATTATCAAATCGAGCTTCTTTTGTTCAGCCGCGAGACGTCGAGCCTTGGCCCGCATCTCGAGTACGCTTATGCCCGGCGTATCATCGAGGTAAATTTTCGCATCGGCCAGTACGCCCAACGATTTGGCAATCTGCGCCCATTCCAGTCGCGACAAGAATCCATTCCGAAAGCGTTGCGCGTCGATGTTACCCTGCGAACACAACATGCGCAT